>CACJYB010000005.1 GCA_902597515.1 uncultured Pelagibacteraceae bacterium | reverse complement strand
CAGCTGTAGCCATTGGCATTAAAGGTGCATTTGACATTTAATTTTTCTTTTCTGACTTAAAGTTTTGAAATTTTTTATTGAATTTGCTAATTCTGCCCTTGTCCATCAGTTTTTGTTTTCCACCTGTCCAAGCAGCATGTGATTTTGGATCTATCTCTAATTTTAATAATTCTCCTTCTTTACCCCAAGTTGATTTTGTTTCAAATTGAGTACCATCAGTCATTTCTACTTTAATGGTGTGGTAGTTTGGATGAATGTCTTTTTTCATATCGTGACTTATAGCAAAAGAAATTTATAAAACAATTAAAAGTTCTTTAAATTTTCAAGCATTTTGGCATTAATTGCACTACTTGATGCTCTAATATTTATATTATTCTGATTGAATTTATATAAATTGTTAACTATCCCACCTGCCTCTTCTACCAGCAATGCTCCTGCAGCTATGTCCCAAATGTTAATTTTATTATGAAAAAAACCATCCAATCTTCCCGAGGCTACATATGCTAGGTCTAAAGCTGCACATCCGCTATATCTCATATTTAAATTGCTAAATTTGACTCCCTCATGATTACTTGAAAATAAACATTCATCTATTACATTTTTACTTGATACTCTCAATCTTTGATTATTTAGATATGCTCCTTTGTTTTTTTCTGCATAAAACATTTCATCTTTAATAGGATCATAAATCAAACCACTAATTATCTCTTTTTTAGATTCAAGAGCTACACAAATTGCAAAATGAGGAATACCATGCAGAAAATTTGTTGTACCATCTATTGGATCGATAATCCAAATATTATCTTTATCTTGGTTTTTAATTGAACCAACTTCTTCTGACAAAAAAGAATAATTTTTTTTGGTTTTAGAAAGCTCCTCAATTAAAATTTTTTCTACATTTTTATCAGTTCTTGTAACAAAATCTCGGGGTCCTTTTTTAGATACTTGTAGTTTCTCAACTTCTCCAAAATCTCTTATCACAGACTTTGAGGCTTTTTCAGTTGCCTTGATCATAATATTTAAATTTGAAGATATAGAGATCATTTTAGATTTTTTTAATATATTCTAAATTTCTAGTATCAACTACGATTTCATCACCTGCTTCAATAAACGGAGGAACTTGAATATTCAAACCATTATCAAGAGTTGCTGGCTTATAAGATGATGATACAGTTTGTCCTTTAAGAGCCGCATCAGTAGTTTCAATTTTACACTGTACTTGGTTAGGTAATTCAATTGATAATGGGTTTTCATTATAAAAACTTACAGAAACTTCTAGGTTTTCAGTTAAAAGTTTACCCTTATCTCCTACAATTTCTTTTTTTATTTCTATTTGTTCAAATGTTTTTGGATCCATAAAAAAATAATTAGCTTCATCACTGTAAAGATAATTGAAAGTCGTTTCTTCCAATGATGCTTTTTCAACTGTTTCACTTGATCTAAATCTTTCATTTAACTTTGTATTTTTATTTAAACTTTTCATTTCAACTTGAGCAAATGCACCACCTTTTCCTGGTTTTACATGTTGGGTTTTCAAAACTTGCCATAAGTCATTTTTATATTCTAAGAGCATTCCAACTCTTATTTCTCCAGCATTAATTTTCATTTCAATCTTTCTATAGCTTGTAACGGTTTATATTTTTTATTTTTCCAAATGTAGCCTGAAATAGCTAAAAAATTGGCATTATTCAATAATAGATTCTTATAATTATCAGCATTAATTCCACCAATAGCTACTATTGGTGTTTTTGTAAATTTTTTAACTTTATTTAAAATTTTTACAGAGGCGACATGCTTGGTTTTTTTAGTTTTAGATTGATTAAAAGCACCAAAGGCAATGTAATCAGCTTTATCTTTAACTGCTTTTTTTGCTAAATTTATAGAATTATGACAAGTAATTCCTATTATTTTTTTACCAAGTATTTTTTTTGCCATCTTAACATTCATATCTCTCTGACCTAGATGGCAACCATCTGAATTTAATTTTAAAGCAAGCAAAGGGTCATCATTAATTATATATTTTACTTTATTTTTTTTACAAATATTTTTAATTTTTTTCCCAATTATTATCTTCTTATTCAAAGAATAACTTTTAAGTCTGAGCTGAAAAAAACTTACTTTTCCAGTTTTTAAAACTAAATTTAGATTATTATAAAAAGAATTAGGTATTTTATTGGGAGAAATAAGATAAATAAATTTTTTTTTATTTATTTTCAAGTTCGCTAGACCATTTTCCTTGAGCAGCTAAGGTACACATTTTAGCTCTATGATTAAAAGTAGTTTGAGTTACCTCTACATTTTTAATATCATTAGACCAAACTTTTAAAGCGCTTTGTTGAAGAGCTCTTCCATATGAATAGGTCATTATAAAATTTGTATTATTATTTTTGTTAATTAAATTTAAATTTTCTGTAGCCTCAACCTCAGATTGCCCTCCAGATAAAAAAGCTATTCCAGGAACTTCATTTGGGACTGAATTTTTAAGACAATCTAGGGTTTTTGCAGAAACCTCTTCGTTTGAAATTTTATCTTTTGATTGGTTTCCTGCCAATATCATATTCGGTTTTAAAATAATTCCTGAAAGATCAACTTTATGTATAATTAATTCTTCAAAACATTTTTTAATTACTTCTGATGTTTTGCTCAAGCAAACTTCAGCAGAGTGGTTACCATCCATTAATACCTCAGGTTCTACTATTGGAACCATCCCATTTTCTTGAACTAGTGCCGAGTACCTAGCAAGTGCATGAGCATTACTACTTATTGCTAGTTTGCTTGGATATTTCTCACCAATAGAATAGACGCCCCTCCATTTTGTAAATCTTGCTCCAAGATCATAATATTTTTTTAATCTATCTCTGAGGCCATCTAATCCTTCTGTAATTTTTTCTTCAGGGGAATTTGCTAAATCTTTTGCACCAGTATCAACTTTAATTCCAGGAACTGCACCTGAACTAGATATTAAATTTGGTATTGATTTTCCTGTGCTCGAAATTTGATTGATGGTTTCATCGAAAAGAATAACACCACCTATATAATCCTTCATTCCATGAGACGAAAAAAGAATTTCTCTGAAGGAAAGCCTATTTTCTGGTGTTGATTTGACATTTACTGCTTCAAGTCTTTTTGTCATAGTTCCATTGCTTTCATCAGCCGCAAGTATACCTTTACCGTTGGAAATTATTTTAAGTGCAATTTTATTTAATTCAGACATTTTAATTTAATGCGGTTATACCAGGAAGGTTTTTACCTTCAAGATATTCTAAAAAAGCTCCACCTGCAGTTGAAACAAAATTAAACTCATTAACAGCTTTTAAATTATTTAATAAAGAAACTGTGTCTCCACCCCCAGCAACAGAAAAAATTTTGTTTGCTTTATTATTTTCAATTATTTTTTTTGCTATTTGAATACTTCCATAAGCGAAATTTGGATTTTCAAAATATCCTGCGGGTCCATTCCAAAGTATAGTTCTACTGTTATCAATAATTTTTGTTATTTTATCAATAGTTTTTGGACCAATATCTAATATCATTTCATCAGATAATACTTCGTTCAACCCTTTATTTTGAGGAGATCCATTTAAATCTTTAGATACAATCACATCTTCTGGATACATTATTTTACATTTTTCTTTTTTTGAAAGAGAGATGATTTCTTCAACTATTTTATTACAATTTTTTTCTTTGATAGATTTTCCAACATTATTTCCAAAATATTCTATAAAATTGTTAGCCATACCCCCAACAATTATAATATTGTTAAATTTAGGAATTAAATTTTTAATAACATTAATCTTAGTTGAAATTTTAGATCCCCCAATAATACAAGTTATTGGTCTGGTAATCTCAGAAGTTATTTTGTTAAGCGCATTCACTTCTAAGTCTAGCTGTAACCCAGAAAATGAGGGTAAGAATTTTGGAATTTCATAAATCGAGGCATGAGCTCTGTGAGAACAAGAGAAAGCGTCATTTACATATATATCTCCAAGATTTGACAGCTGTTCAGCAAACTTATTGTCATTTTGTTCTTCTTCTGAATAAAATCTAATATTTTCTAAAATAAAAATATCTTCATTGTAGTTACTGAAGAAATTTTTAGTTTTTATATCTTTAATATTTTCTTTAATAAGTTTTACTTTTTTTCTTAATTTATTTTGCAATTCTTCACAAATTGGTTTTAGGGAGAGCTCTTCAACAATTTTACCCTCTGGTCTTCCAACATGAGATAAAATTATAATTTTAGCTTTTTCTTTAATCAAATAATTTAATGTAGGAAGTATTTTATCAATTCTTGTTGTGTCTGTTATCTTGTCTCTTTCCAAAGGGACATTCAAATCTAGTCTTAATAATATTTTTTTATTGTTTAGATTTTTTTCGTTTATAATACTTCTCATTAAGAGATTTTATGCAAAGTTTCAGCGATATCACACATTCTATTAGAAAAGCCCCACTCATTATCATACCAGGCTGATATTTTTCCCATATTGCTTCCAACAACATTTGTTAAAGAAGCATCTACTATTGCAGAAGCAGGATGATGATTAAAATCTATAGATACTAATTTTTCATGAGTAACTTCTAAGATGTTTTTTAATTTATTTTTTGATGCTTGTTCAAAGGCATCGTTAATTTTTTTTATGTTAATATTTTTTTTTGTACAAAAAACTAATTCAACAAGAGAAACATTAGGAGTCGGTACCCTCATCGCAACACCTTCTAGTTTCCCTTTGAGGTTTGGTATTATTTCTCCTATTGCTTTCGAAGCTCCTGTTGAGGTAGGAACTATTGATTGACTCGCTGATCTTGCTCTTCTTACATCTTTATGTGAATTATCTAAAATTCTCTGATCGCTAGTAAATGCATGAATTGTAGTCATAAAACCTTTTTCAATTTCAAATTTTTCATCAAGAACACTGGTTACTGGTGCTAGACAATTAGTTGTGCACGAAGCTGCAGATATTATTTTATCCTCTTTAGTAATCATATTTTCATTAACACCAAATACTATTGTTTTATCAGCATTTTTACATGGAGCAGAAACGATCACTTTTTTTGCACCATTTTCTATATGAGCAAGAAGTTTTTCTTTAGAATTAAATTTCCCAGTACATTCGAAAACGTAATCAACGTCATGTTTTTTCCAATTTATGTCTTCAATTTTTGTTTCTTGAGAAAATGTGATTTTATTTTTATTAATTATTAAATGATTTGGACCATAACCTAAATCAACATTTAATTTTCCATGTATAGAATCATATTTGATTAATTTAGATGTAGTTTCTGAATTTGACCTATTGTTTATATGATTAATTTTTAGATTTTTATTTTTGCTTTCGACAATTGATCTAACAACCATACGACCAATCCGTCCCATTCCATTAATTCCAATTTTAATTGTCATTTTATTTATTTAATAATTTTTTAGTGATATTTTTAATTTTTGTGCTCTCTAGTCCAAAATATTTATAAATATCTTTATAGGGTGCACTTTTTCCGAATTCATCAATTCCAAAAGCAATACCATTATCACCTACATATTTTTTCCAACAATCGCTTGATCCAGCTTCAATGGATATTTTAAATTTTGTTTCTTTTAAAATTTTATTTTTATAAGATTTTGATTGTAATTCAAAAAGTTCCATACAAGGCATTGATATCACTTTGGAATATATTTTATCTTTGGCTAATTTATGGCTAACCTCTAAAGCTATATTAACTTCAGAACCACTCGCTAATATTGTTAGATTAATTTTTTTATTTGTTCTTAAAACCTCATAAGCACCTGATGAGCATAAGTTTTTATTTGAGTATGTTTTTCTTACTGGATTTAAATTTTGTCTTGTTAAAGATAGTACACTAGGTGTTTTTGAGCTTTTTAATGCATGTTCCCAACACTCGATAGTTTCAATTCTATCTGCAGGTCTGAATACATTTAGGTTAGGTATTGCACGTAAGCCCGAAAGCTGTTCTATAGGTTGATGAGTAGGTCCATCTTCTCCGAGCCCAATAGAGTCATGAGTCATTACATAAATAACTCTTTTTTTCATTAAAGCAGACAATCTGATCGAAGGTTTGCAATAATCAGAAAATATTAAAAAAGTACCTCCATAAGGAATTAGATTACTGTGAAGTGCGATTCCATTCATAACCCCACTCATTGCGTGTTCTCTCACTCCGTAGTGAATGTAGTTACCTGTAAAATCTCCAGGTTTAATTATTTTATGGTTTTTAGTTTTTGTATTATTTGATCCCGCTAAATCAGCAGAGCCACCAATTAAATTATTTTTTTGTCTTGTTAATGCATTCAAAGTCATTTCTGAACATTTTCTGGTAGCTAAACTTTTTGGCTCCTTTATTGCATTCTCTTTTTCTTTCTTAAGCAACGTAGTAAAGTTATTTTTTAAAGTTTGATTAAACTTTATTTTTTTTCTTTTTAATGCTTTGTTCCATTTTTTTTCTAAAATTTCACCTCTCTGGCCAATTTTTCTCCATTCATTTAAAAATTTATCTGGGATATCAAAAGGTTTGGTTTTCCAATTTAAGGTTTTTCTTACAAGCTTGATTTCATCTACACCCAATGGACTTCCATGGGACGATGCTTTTCCTGATTTATTCGGTGAACCATATCCAATCTTTGTTTTACAAGAAATCACAGTAGGTTTTTTAGCTTTTTGAACTTTTTTTAGAGCTTTAAAAATTTCTTTTTCATTATGACCGTTGATAGAAATATAATCCCAACCATATCCTTCAAATCTTTTTTTAAAATTATCTGAAACTGCGAGATTTGTTGGACCATCAATTGAAATTGAATTGTTATCAAATAGCATAACTAAATTTTTAAGTTTTAAATGTCCAGCTAAACTCATTGCTTCATGACTTATTCCTTCCATTAAGCATCCATCTCCAGCTAAAACATAAGTTTTGTGATTAATTAAATCTTTACCTAATTTTTTTTTTAAAATTTCTTCAGCTATTGCAAAACCAACTGCATTAGATATACCTTGTCCAAGAGGACCTGTTGTAGTTTCAATACCTGTTTTAGGATGATATTCAGGATGTCCAGCACAAATAGAATTAAGCTGCCTAAATTTTTTAATATTATTAATTGATATGCTTTTATATCCAGTTAGGTAAAGCAAAGAATATAAAAGCATAGAACCATGACCAGCAGACAAAACAAATCTATCTCTATTTAACCAATCTGGATTCTTTGGATTAAATCTTAAAAAATTTTTGAATAACACTGTTGCAACATCTGCCATACCCATTGGCATTCCTGGGTGACCTGAATTTGCTTTTTGAACAGCATCAACTGATAAAAATCTGATGCAATTAGCTAAATCAATGTGTAGTTTGCTCAAAATTATCCTGACTAGACTAAGAAGAATCTATTTAATAATATAAACATATATATATGAATTCTATAAACGAAAAAGAAAAAAAATTAAATATTGCATTAGAGGAATTAAAAAATTTAGATCTAACAAATCCTGAATTACAAAAAAATATCGAAAATTTAAGCACAAAACAAAATCAATTAGAAATTGAAAAAGTACAGCTTGAAGAAAAATATAAAACGTTACTCGAGGAACATGAAAATCTATCAAAAAAACTTGAGGATTTAAAAAACAAAGAAAAGTTGGAAGAAAGAAAACAAATTGAATTTTCTGAAAAAATTGACGAACTTAATCAAGAAACTGATACATTATTGGACGAAATAGATAAATGGCAAATGTAAGTATAAAATTTAACAATAAAGAGTTTTTGCTCGCTTGTGAAGATGGACAAGAAGAGCACTTAGAAGAATTGTTAATTCAGATTAACAAAAAGTTTAATAACTTAAAAAATGATTTGGGAAATTTAGGTGAAAATAAATTATTATTAATTACAGCTGTAAAAATAATGGATGAATATTACGAAACTAAGAAAAAAGTAGATCAAAAAAAAGAAGAATTAAATGATCTATCAAAAAAATTTAAAGAACTTAAATCTCTAATTTACGATTATAGAGACACAAAAGAATCTGAAATTGAAAAACTAAATCTTGATCATGAAAACTTAAAACAAGAAATTGACGATAATCAAAAAAAATACGAAAATTTAATTGATGAAGCTGCTGATCAAATAGCAAATTTTGTAAAAAAAGCAAAATTAGAAAACATTTCAAAGTAGGTCTGTGAGTAAATCTAAGCTAAGAAGTAAAATTTTAAATCTTAGAAAAAAAAATTCGAATAAAAAACTTAGTCTCAATCCTGACAAAATTTATCGATTTTTAAAAAAAAATAAAATTAATTTCAAAAATGTAGGAGGGTATTACCCCTGTAATCATGAGATTGATGACTTGAATATGCTTTATTTTTTAAGAGACAAAAAGGCAAATATTTCATTACCAATAATTAGAGAAAATAACCAAATGGATTTTTTTGAATGGACAAATAAAGATCCTTTAAAAATTAACAAGTATGGAATTGCAGAGCCAACTTTAGGAAAGAAAATTTACCCAGATATAATATTTGTTCCTTTGGTAGCTTATGATGATGATTTGAATAGATTAGGTTATGGTGGAGGATTTTATGATCGTTATTTAGAAAAAGTATCTAAAATTAAAAAAATATTTAAAATTGGATTAGGATTTTCATACCAGGAGATAAAAAAAATACCTATCAACAAGTATGATAAGAAACTTGATTTAATAATAAGCGAGAAAAAAATTATACAATGAGAATTTTATTTTTAGGGGATGTTGTTGGAATTTCAGGATGTTCTAAATTAACAAGTAATTTATTAAATGAAATTGATAAAAACAAAATCGATTTTGTAATAGTAAACGGTGAAAATGCAGCAGTTCAAGGTGTAGGGCTAACTAAAGAAATATGTAAGGATTTTTTTAATTGTGGAGTTGATGTTATCACAACCGGCAATCATGTTTGGGATCAAAAAGAAATTATGGAATTTATTGATAAAGAAGAAAGATTATTAAGACCTAAAAATTTATTTGAACCCGCACCAGGAAAAGGTTTTCAGATTTATAAAACAAAGAATGATATAAAAATTGGAGTTCTTAATTTGATGGGTAACGTTTTTATGAAAAAGTGTGAGGATGTTTTTGAAGCTTCTAAAAAATTTTTAAAAGAAAATGAAATGAAAAAGGATTTTGATTTACTTGTAGTTGATTTCCATGGTGAAATTACTAGCGAAAAAAATGCTATAGGACATCTATTTGATGGAAAGGCAACTCTCGTAGTTGGAACACATACTCATATTCCAACAAATGATGCAAGAATACTTAATAATGGCACTGGTTATCAAACCGACGCAGGTATGTGCGGGGATTATGATTCAGTGATTGGAATGAATAAAGAAAATTCTTTAAATAGATTTTTAAAAAAGAATTCAGTGAAACACTTTCCCGCTACTGGAGATGCTACTTTATGTGGTGTTATAGTAGATTGTGATATAAAAACAGGTTTAGCAATAGACATCAAAAGCTATGTATACGGAGATCAACTAAAAAATATTTAAATATCATGGCAGGACATTCACATTGGGCAGGAATAAAACATAAAAAAGGTAAGGCCGATAAGCAAAGATCAAAGATATTTTCAAAATTATCTAAAGAGATTACTGTTGCGGCAAAACTTGGTGACAAAGATCCAGCAATGAACCCTAGACTAAGATCTGCAGTACAGGCTGCTAGATCTGCAAATATGCCTAAAGATAATATTGAAAGAGCAATAGATAAATCTTCTGCAGCTACAGGAGCAAATTTTGAAAATTTAAGATACGAGGGGTTTGGACCAGAAAAGATTGCTGTTATAGTTGAAACTTTAACAGACAACAAAAATAGGACCGCATCAAATATTAGAACTATTTTTCAAAAAAGCGGTGGAAGCTTAGGAACTCAAGGTTCAGCATCTCACAATTTTCAACAATTGGGTATAATCAAAATTGATAAAAAAGAGATATCTGATGAAAAAATTTTAGATTTAGCAATAGATTCAGGAGCTGATGAATGTTTCTCTTATGAGGATTATCATGAGGTCCAGTGTCAAATGAGCGAAATATATAATGTAAAAAAAAATCTTGAGAATATTATTGTGAATTTTATTTCTACAGAAATTGAATGGGTCCCGTTAAATAGCGTTGAAATAAATAAAGATAATAAAGATAGTGTAGTAGATTTTTTAGAAACTCTTGAGGAAGATGACGATGTTCAGAACGTTTATTCAAACGTTAATTTAGGTAGTATTTAATGATGATTATTGGAATTGATCCAGGTATCTCAGGTTCAATCTGTTTTTTTCAAGACGGTATAATAAAAGATGTAATTGAAATGCCAACCATGACAGATGGCAAGAAGAACAAAAGACAAGTAAATGGTGCTCAAATATTTAATGAAATTAGTGAAAGAATAAACAAATTTGATAAAAAAAATATAAAAGTTGTAATTGAACAAGTTTCTGCAATGCCTGGACAAGGCGTTACCAGTATGTTTAATTTTGGTCAATCTTTTGGTATTTTAAAAGGAATATGTAGCGCAATGCATTTACCTGTTTATTATGTTAGGCCTGCTAAGTGGAAAAAATATTTTAATCTTATTAATTCAGAAAAAGATGCGAGCAGAACAAGAGCTATTGAAATTTTTCCATATTTTTCATCACAATTGTCAAAAAAAAAAGATAATAACAAGGCAGACGCTATTCTAATAGCTAGTTTTTTCTACGAAACTTATCAAAAAGAAGAATAATCAATTTAAATTAAAAGACAAAATCATGACACATTTAAGTGTGATGAGTAAGTATGGATGCAGATATAGCAGCAAAAGCCGTTGAATTAGGAACAAATACTGATTTTTCATTATTCAGTTTATTTTTTAGAGCAGACATAATTGTTAAGTCTGTAATGATTATATTGATATTGTGTTCAATATATTCTTGGGCTGTAATTATTGAAAAGTTTCGCTTATTTAAAAAAATAACTAAATCTTCAGAAGAATTTGAAGAAAAATTTTGGAATTCTAAATCTGCCGAAACTTTTTACAACAGTTTACCTAGTAAACTTGAGGATCCAATGTCACTTGTGTTTCAAGACGCAATGGAAGGATTACTTAAAAAAAAATCAAGAACCAATATTGGTGAGAGAATGAGTGCATCTTTAGAAGCTGGAATTGAAAAACAAATGACAAAAATTGAAAAAGGTTTTACTTTTTTGGCAACAGTAGGCTCAACCGCACCATTTATTGGATTGTTCGGAACTGTATGGGGAATTATGAATTCTTTTCAATCTATAGCTATTTCAAGAAACACAAGTCTTGCGATAGTTGCGCCAGGAATAGCTGAAGCTTTATTTGCAACTGCGCTTGGTTTATTGGCTGCAATACCAGCAGTCGTGGCATACAATAAATTTAATAATGATGCTAAAAAATATTCAGAAAAATTAGAAAATTTTTCAAAAAGATTTTTAACAATTATTTAAATGGCATTTAAATTAAATCGTTCTTCTAAAGAGCCAATGAGTGAGATAAATGTTACTCCTTTTGTGGATGTAATGCTTGTGTTGTTAATAATTTTTATGGTTACAGCACCATTGTTAACTGTTGGCGTTCAAGTTGATTTACCAGAGAGTTCAGCAGACTCTTTGCCAGAAGAGACAGAACCCTTAACACTTTCAATTAATGCAAAAGGTGAAATTTTTATTCAAGAATCAAAAGTTGAATACGATAATATTATTGCAAAGGTTCTGGCGGTTTCAAAAAATAGAACTGATACCAGAATTTATGTTAGAGGTGATAAAACTATAAATTATGGAAGAGTTTTAGAAATAATGGGATTACTGTCAGGATCTGGTTTTACTAAAGTAGCATTGATTTCAGAACCATATAAACAAAGGTAATTAAAGTGAATAGAAGTTTAATTATTTCTTCTGTTTTACATGCCTTGTTAATTTTCATTACAGCTATGAGCTTACCTTTTTTGGCAAAGAAACCACTTGATATTCCGCCAATAGTATCAGTTGAGTTAATTCAAATAGCAGAAAAAACTAATATTCCATTTGCACCTAAGGCTAAAAAAATAATTGAGAAAGTAAAAGAGAAAGAAAAAAAACTTGTTTCAGAACAAGCTCCACCAAAAAAAGTAGAAAAAACAAAAACTAAAACTGTTCTGGCTCCTGATCAAAATAACAAAAAAATAGAGAATGAAACACCTGAAGCAATTCCACTTCCAGATAAAACTTTAAAAAAGGTTGAAACAAAAGAGGAAAAAAAACAAAATCCTGAAAAAGTAGATGATGAGGTAAAACAAGTATCAGAATTTGAAAAAAAAGATTTGTTTGATCCAAATAATATTGCTGCATTAATTGATAAATCAAAAGAAGAGAGTGCAGAAGTTTTAAAAACAAATGACGACATTACTCAAGATCAAGAAAGAAATGTGGAAAACACAGGTCTTACACTAAGCGAAGAGGATGCTCTTAAGGCACAAATATTTGGGTGTTGGAGTATTCCATTAGGATTACCATATAATGAAAATCTTTTAGTAAGAATAAAGTTAAAATTAAAACCTGATGGAACAGTATCAAAAACAGAAATTTTGGACCATGCAAGAATGAATAAACCAGGCCAAGGATTTTATAAGGTTTTAGCAGAAAGTGCTTTGAGAGCTGTCAAGTTATGCCAACCATTAAGAGTTCCAACAACTGGATATGAAAGATGGAAAGAACTACAATTAAATTTTGATGCAAGAGAGATGTTAGAAGGGTAATATATTTACATGATAAGAAAAATTTTAATTTTGTTATTTATATTGATACCTATCAATGCAAATGCTTTAATTGAAGTTGATATAACTCGGGGAAATTTAAATCCACTCCCATTAGCAGTTTCCCCCCTATCAATTGATGAAGAGTCTAGAAAAGGTTTTGAAAAAATACTTAAAAAAGAAAATATTGGTTCTGAAATATCAAATATCGTTGAGAATAATTTAAGAACCTCGGGATTATTTAATCCTCTAGACAAAAAGGCTTTTTTACAAGCTCCTGATATTGCAAATTTAAAACCAAGATTTGAAGATTGGAATTTAATTAAAGCTCAAGCACTTATTACCGGCAAAGTAAATTATGTTGACGATAAATTAAGAGTTGAGTTTCGATTATGGGATGTTTTAGCTGCTAAAGAAATGATGGCTTTAGCTTTTACCACAGTTCCTAACAATTGGAGAAGAGTAGGGCATATTATTTCTGATAAGGTTTACGAAAGGCTTACTGGAGAAAAAGGTTATTTTGATACAAGAATAATTTATGTCTCTGAAGAAGGACCAAAAACACAAAGAATAAAAAAATTAGCAATCATGGATCAAGACGGAGCTAACAATAAATTTTTGACATTAGGGAATGAGTTAGTTTTAACACCAAGATTTAATCCAGCAAGTCAAATGGTAACCTATTTGTCTTACTTTAAAAATATGCCAAGAGTTTATTTATTAGATATAGAAACTGGCACACAAGAGGTAGTTGGAGATTTTCCTGGAATGACTTTTGCACCACGTTTTTCACCTGATGGTAAAAAAATAATTATGAGTTTTGCTAAAGACGGAAAGTCAGATATTTACACAATGAATTTAGAAAATAGAATTGTAGAAAAAATTACCAATCATCCTTCAATTGACACTTCTCCATCTTATTCTCCAGATGGAAAATATATTACATTTAATTCTGATAGAAGTGGTTATCAGCAAATTTATGTAATGAAGAATGATGGAAGTAATGTAAAAAGAATATCTTTTGGTAACGGTTTATATGGAACACCTGTATGGTCTCCAAGAGGAGATTTAATTGCATTTACAAAATTACATAAAGGTAAATTTTATATAGGTGTCATGAGAACCGATGGTAGTGGTGAAAGGTTGTTAACAGAAAATTATTATCAAGAGGCACCATCTTGGTCTCCAAATGGAAGAGTATTAATATTTTATAGAGAGACAAAAACTAACTCCAAAGGAGAAGGCTTTTCCGCAAAATTGTGGTCTATCGATTTAACTGGTTACAATGAGCGGCAAATAAAGACACCAACAGATGCTTCAGACCCATCATGGTCATCATTATTAAGCAATTAACAGATTAATATTTGTAAATTTCTTGATTTTTATACTTGAAACCTTTATTTAGTTGTGAAAAAGTTAAGAAATTGAAATTAGCAGCAAGGAGCAATTTAATGAGATTAAACAAAATTTTAAAAAACACACTTTTAGTATTAACAGCTTGCCTAGTGCTATCTGCATGTGCAACTAAAAAAGAAGTGGCAACAGACATTCAAGGTCAAATGCAAGGTGATGTTTACACAGGAACAGATACAGTTGAATATTTAGCTGACGGTGTTCCAGACAGAGTATTCTTTGCAACAAATGAGTCAATATTAACAACTGCATCAAGAGAAACTTTAAGAGCTCAAGCAGCTTGGTTAAGAAAAAATCCAAACATAAATGTTGTTCTTGAAGGTCATGCTGACGAAAGAGGAACAAGAGAATATAACTTAGCTCTTGGAGAAAGAAGAGCAAATGCAGCTAAAGATTATTTAATGACTTACGGAATATCTTCTGACAGAATTACAGTATTAAGTTATGGTAAGGAGAGACCAGTTGACTCTGGTTCAAACCCATTAGCTTGGTCAAAAAATAGAAGATCAGTAACTGTTAAAGCAAATTAATTATTTAAAATTTAAGACCCTAAAACCTTTATTGGATTTAGGGTCTTTTTTTTGCCATTTTTATAATCATAAATCTAATTTAAATGATGCTCATATTTAAATTAGTAATTTTAAAATTATTTTTAATATTAAATTTGTTTTTTATTAATATTTCTTTTGCAGATAACCATAATATTTATGAAACATTAGAAATAATAAAAAATGATCTTAAAACTCTTGAAAGAGCAGTTTATTCTGGATCTATAGAAGTTAAAGCAAGTACTAATGATAGTTCGGTTTCAAACTTGGACCAAAACTCAGAAGACGTTTTAACTAGACATTTATTAAAATTGTCAGAGATTGAGGATCAGTTTAGAGAACTCACTAATAAATTTGAAGAAATAAATTTTAAGTTAGATAAATTATCTACCCGTGTTTCAAAAATTCAAGCAGATAACCAAATAAGATTTCAAGATATAGAGACAAACATTAGCTCTGGAAATATAAGTAGCATAGAAAATCAATTAAGTTCAAAACCAAAGACAGATGAACAAAAAGCTTTACCTGGTAGTTCACAGCCCCAAGATTTAGGAACAATTTCATATAAAGATACAGAGACAAACGAAACTTCACAACAAATTCAATCTGTAGATACTACAGCTTCAATTGTAACAGAAACTTTTAAGTCTGAAGAAAAAATACTTCCTCAAGATTTAAATCCAGTGGAGCAATATGAATTTGCAACAAGTTTTTTAAAAGTTGGAGACTACAGTACAGCGGAAAGAGCTTTTAGAGAATTTGTTCTATCTAACCCTGATCATGAGTTAGCGGGTAGTGCACAATACTGGTATGCAGAAACATTCAGAATTAGACAATTATATACTGATGCAGCTTCTGCCTATTTAGAGGGTTACCAAAAATATCCTAAAGGAAAAAAAGCTCCCATTAATTTATTAAAACTTGGAGTATCAATGGTTCAAATTGGTGAAAAAGACCAAGGATGTAAAATGATAAATGGTGTAGAATTACAATATCCTAATGCAAATCAGTCTGTAATACAAAAAGCAAAATATGAGTCCAAAAAATTTGAATGCATTAAACAAGACTCATAAGTTTTTATTAAATCAATTAAAAGATAAACAAACTTCTAAAATTTATAAAAAATTTCAAAAAAATCTTAAATTAAACGAGGATTTTATAGTTGCAGTTTCTGGTGGACCAGACAGTTTAGCTTTATGTTTTTTATCAAAAATTTATTCGATCAAAAAACATCTAAAAGTAAAATATTTGCATGTTGATCATAAACTTAGAAATAACTCAACAAAAGAGGCAAAATTTGTAAAATTGCTTCTAAAAAAACTCTCTACTGATCTTGAAATTTTAACCTGGGTTGGAAAAAAACCAAAAAGCAACATTCAATCTATTGCAAGAGATAAAAGATATGCACTCATGATCAACAAGGCAAAAAAATTAAAAATAAATAATATTTTATTAGGTCATCAAAGGGATGATTTAATAGAAAATTTTTTTATTAGAATTTTGAGAGGCAGCGGTTTAAATGGCATTATATCATTTGATCAAAAAACTAATTTACAAAATATTAATTTGATTAGACCTTTGTTAAAATTTTCTAAACAAAATTTAGAATATATTACAAAAAAAGTTTTTAATAATTATGTTGAAGATCCCTCGAATAAAAACGATCAATTTAAAAGAGTAAAAGTTAGAAATTTTATAAAAAACTTAGAATTTGAGGGACTGGATAATGATAAATTTAATCTAACTATAAAAAATTTAAGATTTGCTAATGATTCAATTAAATACTTTGTAGAAAAAAATTTGAAAGACAATTCAACAATTTCAAATATTAATAATTTTATTATTTTGAATAAAAATTTTTTTCTTCAGCCAGAAGAAGTGGTTTTTAGGTCTCTCACAGAAGTACTAAAAGGTGTTGGTAAAAAATACTATCCAGTAAGAGGAAAAAAAATTGATAACTTAATTTATCAAATACGAAATGACATCTCTTTTAAGACCACTTTAGGAAACTGTGTAATAAAGAAGGTAAATAACTCAGTTATAGTATCAAAAGAGCGTTAAAGTTAATGAAATAACTGATATTTTGTCACTTGTTAATTTAATAATAATTCTTATTTTAAACCTATGAATTTAAAAAATCTTGCAATGTGGGGAATAATAGTTTTCTTAACCATAGGTCTTTACAACATGTTTAAGAATCCACAGTCTAATGTTAGAGCTGGGAATCAAATAATATTTTCAGATTTTTTAAATTCAGTAGAGGACGGTGAAGTTCTAAAAGTTGAGATTCAGGGAAATAACATCAAAGGCACTTATTCGAATGGAAAATCTTTTTCAACTTACGCTCCTAATGATCCAAATCTTATAGAAAAATTATCAGAGAAAGGTGTGAGTATTTCAGCAGCACCTTTAGATGAAAAAATGCCTTCATTGTTTGGCGTCCTTCTCTCATGGTTCCCAATGTTATTACTGATCGCAGTATGGATTTTCTTCATGAGACAAATGCAGGGTGGCAAAGGTGGAGCAATGGGATTTGGAAAATCAAAAGCGAAAATGATGAATGAATTAAAAGGAAAGGTTACTTTTAATGATGTTGCTGGTGTAGAGGAAGCTAAAGAAGAAGTAGAAGAAATGGTAGAATTCTTAAAAGATCCTAAAAAATTTAGTAGGTTGGGTGGTAAAATTCCAAGAGGAGCTTTACTTGTTGGTCCTCCAGGAACTGGTAAAACTTTATTAGCAAGGGCAATTGCGGGTGAAGCAGGTGTTCCGTTTTTCACTATTTCAGGTTCTGATTTTGTTGAAATGTTCGTTGGAGTAGGAGCATCTAGAGTAAGAGACATGTTTGAACAAGGTAAAAAAAATTCTCCATGTATTATTTTTATAGATGAGATAGATGCTGTTGGAAGAAGTAGAGGGGCAGGTCTAGGAGGTGGAAATGATGAGAGAGAACAAACCTTAAACCAGTTATTAGTTGAAATGGATGGTTTTGATACAAATGAGGGTGTCATAATTATAGCTGCAACAAACAGACCAGATGTGCTCGATCCAGCTTTATTGAGACCAGGAAGGTTTGATAGACAGGTAGTGGTTTCAAACCCAGATATTATTGGAAGAGAAAAAATTTTAAAAGTTCATGTAAAAAAAATAAAAATGGCGCCAGACGTTAATTTAAGAACAATTGCAAGAGGCACGCCAGGATTTTCAGGAGCTGATCTTGCAAATATAGTTAACGAAGCAGCTTTGTTAGCAGCGAGAAAAAATAAGAGGATAGTCACATTACTAGAATTTGAGGAAGCAAAAGATAAAGTTATGATGGGTGCTGAAAGACGTTCAATGGTCATGACAGAAGATGAAAAAAAACTAACTGCATACCATGAAGGTGGACATGCTCTAGTGTCGTTTAATATGCCAAGTTATGATCCTATTCATAAAGCTACTATTATACCAAGAGGCAGAGCTCTTGGAATGGTAATGAACTTACCTGAAAGAGACAAACATGGTTACTCAATAAAATATCTTAAAGCGAGACTAGCTGTTTGTTTTGGAGGAAGAGTGGCTGAAGAATTAATTTTTGGAAAAGATAATATATCTACAGGAGCAGGTGGAGGAAATGGTTCTGATATTAACCAGGCTACACAGTTAGCAAGAGCAATGGTAACAAAATATGGAATGAGTGAAGAAATGGGTCCAGTTGAATATGGGGAAAACCAAGAAGAAGTGTTTTTAGGAAGATCAGTTACTCAAACTCAATCAGTATCAGAGGAAGTTGCTCAGAAAATTGATAAAGAAATAAGAAAACTTGTAGATGAAGGATATAATAAAGCTAAGGAAATTTTAACAGAAAAAATAGATGATCTACATAAAATTGCAAAAGCTTTAATAACTTATGAGACTTTAACTGGTGAAGAAATAGAGAATATAATTAATAAAAATTTATATCCAAAAGATAAAATTTTAGATAATCCAGAATCAAAAGATGATCAAGATTCAGCTTTGGGTGCGATGGGTTTGAAACCAAAAATTGTTCATTAATAAATAATGCCAAGATATTACACAAGAGCGTGTAATTTCTACTTCGGCAAACAATCAAAAATTTTAGTTAAGAAAAAACAATCTATCCCTTTACATCAGATTAAAGAAATATCTTTTGACCATGTTGAGATAATTACAAGAAAAAGAATTAGAAAAATTTCAATAAATAAAATTAGAAAATTACCAAAAAAACTAAAAACAAAAATAAATTCAGATTTAAAAAAAATTAGGTCAAAAAAATCAAACTTTTCAAATTTAAATTTTAAAAAAATTCCAAATATATTGGGTGTTTTAAATCTAACTCCTGATAGTTTTTCCGATGGAGGAAAATTTAACAAAAAAAATAAAGGCGTCAGTCATGCTATCAATTTGTATAAAACTGGTGCTTCGTTAGTAGATGTTGGTGGAGAGTCTACAAGACCAGGATCAAAGGAAGTAAATAAAAATCGAGAATGGTATAGAATTAATAAGACATTAAAATTAATTGTAAAAAAAATACCAATATCTTTAGACACAAGAAAATCTGCAATTATGGAAAATGGTATTAAAATGGGGGTCAAACTTATTAATGATGTTTCGGGATTGAACCATGATCCTAAAACAATAAATGTTTTAAAAAAATATAAAATTCCATTTGTAATACAGCATTCACTTGGGACACCAGAAAATATGCAAAAGAATCCAATATATAAAAATGAATTATTAGATATATATGATTATTTTGAAGATAAGATTAAGTTAATAAGGTCTAAAGGTATTAAACACAATAATATAATTTTAGATCCTGGAATTGGATTTGGAAAAAATTTGAAACATAATATGAATCTTATAAGAGGTGTTTCTATTTTTCATTCATTAGGTTTTCCTATACTAGTAGGGAATTCAAGAAAAAGATTTATTAAAGATATATCAAAAAAGAATGATAGCGAAACAAGGATCGGTGGAACTATGGCTTCTTCAATTTATTTAATGATGCAAGGAATTCAGATCTTAAGAATTCATGATGTTAATGAAGTTATGCAAGGTATTAAAGTTTTTAATCAGATAATCAAAAATTAATGGCAAAAAAATATTTTGGAACAGATGGAATAAGAGGTGCAGTTAACAGCAAATATATAAATGGAGACATGTTTTTTAAATTTGGACTTGCTAGTGGAACATACTTTAAATCTCAAAAAAAAAGAAAACAAACAGCAATAATTGCAAAAGATACGAGATTGTCTGGATATACACTTGAGCCAGCTCTTGTCTCAGGTTTGGCTTCTGCTGGTATGCATGTTTATACCCTAGGACCCTTACCAACTAATGCGTTGGCTATGTTAACAAAAGAAATGAAGGCGAATATGGGTATAATGATTACCGCTTCTCATAATCCACATTTTGACAATGGTTTAAAATTGTTTGGTCCTGATGGAATGAAATTATCAGATAAAATAGAAAAAAAAATTGAAAGTCTCATTGATAAGAAAATCTCAAAAAATCTCTCGCATTCTGAAAAATTAGGAAGAGTTAAAAGATTAGAAACAGGCACCAAAAATTATATTAAAATATTAAAAAAAAATTTTACAAAAGAGTTCAATTTAAGAGGACTAAGAATAGTAATCGACTGTGCAAACGGCGCTGGTTATAAGGCAGGTCCTGAATTATTGAAATCATTAGGAGCTAAAGTGATAGCAATAGGTGTAAAACCAAATGGTTTAAATATTAATAAAAAATGTGGATCAACTTTTCCAAGAAACATTAGATCTGCTGTAAAAAAATATAAAGCACATATCGGAATATCTTTAGATGGAGATGCTGACAGAATTATAATGTGTGATGAGAAAAGCAATATAATCGATGGAGATCAAATTATAGCTGCTTTAGCAACAAGATGGAAAAATAAAAAAATGTTAAAAGGGGGAGTTGTTGGAACATTAATGTCAAATTATGGGTTAGAAAAATATTTTAAATCAAAAGGAATAAAATTTTTAAGGGCAAATGTTGGAGATAGATATGTTAAAGAAAAAATGCAGAAATATAATTTTAATTTAGGTGGTGAACAATCAGGACATATTATTTTAGGTAAATTTGCAACCACAGGAGATGGTTTGCTAGTAGCTTTAGAAGCTCTTTTTGCTTTAAGAAAAGGAAAAAAGGCAAGTGAATTTTTTGATCAATTTAAGAAAACACCTCAGCTTTTAGAAAATATCGATGTTAAAGATAAAAATATAATTAATAAACCAGATATAAAAAAAATCATAAAAAATGCAGATAAATTAATCAAAGGTAATGGAAGAATTTTAGTTAGAAAATCAGGAACAGAGTCCAAAATAAGAGTAATGGGAGAAAGTGAAAATAAAGCTCTTTTATATAAATGCGTGAACATGATTACGAAAAAAATTAAATAAATTGAAACCTAATTCTAAAATTTTAATTATTGCAGGATCTGATTCATCTGGTGGAGCAGGTATTCAAGCTGATATAAAAACTGTTACTGCTCTAGGTTCTTATGCAATGACAGCAATAACAGCAGTTACTTCTCAAAATACCACTGGAGTAAAATCAATTGTTGGAATTAATCCAAAAGAAATTTTTAATCAAATTGTTTACAGTTGCAAAGATATAAGACCTGATGCAATAAAAATTGGTATGCTACATTCTTCAGAGGTTATTAGAATGGTACTGAAAGCTCTGGATGTAATTAAAGTTAAAAAAATCGTATTAGATCCCGTTATGGTTGCTAAAGGAGGGGCTAAACTAATAGATACTAAAGCTATTCAATTATTAAAATTAAAATTAATTAAAAAAGTATCACTTATTACCCCAAATATTCCAGAGGCAGAAATTTTGACTAAAACAACAATTATAACTAAAGAGGATATGATTTTTGCTGCTAATAAGCTTATAGGATTAGGAGCTAAAAATGTACTTATAAAAGGTGGTCATTTAAAACATAAAAATTTAATAGATATTTTAATAAACAAAAAAGACATAAAGATCTTCAAAAGTGAGCGTCACAAAACAAAGAATACCCATGGTACAGGTTGTACATTATCCAGCTCAGTTACAACTTTTTTATCATGTGGAAAAACAGTAAAGAAATCTTGTGAGCTTGGAATTAAGTATGTAAATTCTGCAATTAAATCAAACCCGAAATATGGAAAAGGTCATGGCCCAATTAACCATCTCACTTCCTTAAAATTAAACAGAAAATTTAAATAATGAAAAATATAGTCGTTGTTGGATCTCAATGGGGTGACGAAGGTAAAGGAAAAATTGTTGATTGGTTATCTGAACAGGCTGATGTAGTAATAAGATTCCAAGGAGGTCACAATGCTGGCCATACTTTAGTGATTGATGGTGTTACATACAAATTGAGATTACTGCCATCTGGAATAGTTAGAAAAGGTAAAATATCAATTATTGGCAACGGAGTTGTTGTAGATCCATGGGCTCTATTAGAGGAAATAGAAGAAATAAAATCTAAAGGCGTAGAAGTAAATGTAAATAATCTTATTATCTCAGAGTCTGCAAATTTAATTTTACCTTTTCATAGAGAAATGGATGAGATTAGAGAGGATGCAGCAGGAAAAAGCAAAATAGGAACTACTAGACGTGGAATTGGACCTGCATATGAGGATAAAGTTGGAAGAAGATCTATAAGAGTAATGGATCTAAGATCTGAAAAAAATTTAGATCAAAGACTCGACTCTGTATTAGTTCATCATAATGCGATTAGAAAAGGTCTAGGAAAAAAAATTTTTGAAAAAGAACAGCTTAAATCTGATTTGCTTAAAATAGCACCCAAAATATTAGAATTCTCTCAGCCAGTTTGGTTAAAGATTGATCAATTTAAAAAACAAAAAAAGAAAATTTTGTTCGAAGGAGCCCAGGGTATTTTACTTGATGTAGATCATGGAACTTATCCTTTTGTAACTTCATCTAATACTGTTGCTTCAAGCGCAGCAACAGGAACTGGTTGTGGCCCTAATTCAATAAATTATGTTCTAGGAATAACAAAAGCTTATACAACAAGAGTTGGAGAAGGCCCTTTTCCAACAGAGTTAACAGATGATATCGGTGAACTTTTAGGAAGACGTGGAAAAGAATTTGGAACTGTTACAAGTAGAAAAAGAAGATGTGGTTGGTTCGATGGTGTTTTGGTAAGGCAAACTATTAAAGTTTCAGGGATTGATGGTATCGCTTTAACGAAATTAGATGTACTTGATGAATTAGATGAAATTAAAATGTGTGTTGCTTACGATCTTAATGGCGAAAGATTAGATTATCTACCCGCTGCTGTAGAAGACCAAATAAAAATAAAACCAATTTATGAAACTTTTCCAGGTTGGAAAGTTTCTACAAGTGGAGTCAAAAATATGCACTCGTTACCTGAAAATGCAAAAAAATATATTTTTGCTGTTGAAGATTTTATTGGTGCAAAAGTATCAAGTATTTCAACTAGTCCTGAAAGAGATGATACTATTTTAATTGAAAACCCTTTTGAAGTTTAGTTTGCAGGTAAAAGATTTTTTGATTTAGCTAATAGAAGCATATGCTTTTGGAGTTTTTCAAATGCTTTATTTTCTATTTGTCTAACTCTTTCTCTACTAATTTTATATTTTTTACTTAAATCCTCTAGTGTAGTTGGGTCATCATTTAGTCTTCTTGAGTATAGAATTTCTCTTTCTCTATCGTTAAGGACTTTAATAGAGTCTTTTAATAAATCTTTTCTTTGCTCCATTTCCTCGTGCTGAGCAAATTTTAAATCATGATCAAGTTCTTTATCAACCAACCAGTCTTGCCATTCATCACCATCTTCTCCAACTTGAGCATTAAGCGAGAACTCTTTTCCAGAAAGTCTTCTATTCATAGAAACGACTTCTTCTTTACTTACATCGAGCTTATTAGCTATATGATCAACGTGTTCATCTCTTAAATCTCCTTCAGTTTCTGGAGAAATTTGATTTTTAATTTTCTTTAAATTAAAAAATAATTTTTTTTGAGCAGTGGTAGTTCCAATTTTGACAAGGCTCCAAGATCTTAAAATATATTCTTGAATAGAAGCCTTAATCCACCACATTGCATAAGTTGCCAATCTAAAACCTTTTTCTGGTTCAAATTTCTTGACAGCTTGCATAAGACCTACATTTCCCTCTGAAATCATTTCATTAATAGGCAAACCATATCCTTTGTAGCCCATAGCAATCTTTGCAACTAATCTTAAATGACTAGTAACTAGTTTTTCTGCAGCTTTAATATTACCAGTCGTTTTCCAATTTTTTGCTAGCATATATTCTTCTTCTGCAGCTAACATCGGAAATTTTTTAATCTGCTCTAAGTATGCAGATAGTCCACCTTCATTAGAAAGGGTTGGTAGATTATTACTCATTGTTGTGCTCATAGAGGTGTTTATTTAATTAATTATACCTAATTTTCAATAATTTATTCTTCAGTGTTTCTAAGCATTTTTAGAATATTATTTAGATCTTGTGGCAAAAGTGAGGAAAAAATCATCTCTTTCTTAGTTCGTGGATGTATAAATCCTAAAGTTTTTGCATGCAGAAATTGTCTATTTAATTTAGTAATTGAATCTTGGATATCTAAATCAATATTTTTTAACTTTTTATATTTTTTTTTATATTTATCATCTCCAACTAGGCTATTACCTTTATAATTCATATGAACTCTTATCTGATGTGTTCTTCCTGTTTCTAATTTACATTCAACTAAACTTAAGGTTGGTGTTTTCTGATTTTCAAAAATTTCAAGTGTTTTATAATTTGTTATAGCTTTCTTGCCTTTAGAACTACTAACTTCCATAAGTTGTCTATTTTTTGAACTACGAGTTATAAATGTCTCAATTCTTCCTGAAGAGGGTCTTAATTTTCCCCATATTAAAAGTTGGTACTCTCTTATAATTGTATGATCACTAAATTGTTTTGATAAATTTTCATGAGTTTCATTGTTTTTTGCAATTACAACTAAACCAGATGTGTTTTTATCAATTCTATGAACAATACCAGGTCTTAACTCGTCACCTATATTTGATAAAGAATCCTTGTCATAATGCATCAATGCATTAACAATTGTCTTATCATAATTTCCAGCTCCTGGATGCATGATTATTCCAGCAGGTTTATTAATTACTAATAGATCATCATCTTCGTATATTATTTCTAATTTAAATTCGTAAGGTTTAAGGGATGCTATTTCAGGCTCTGGAATCTTAAGATTTATAGTATCACCAATTGAGACTTTTTTTGACGGACTTTTAATTATTTCATTATTTAGTGTTAACTTTTCTTTTAAAATTAAATTTTTAATCCTAGTTCTACTAATTAATTCCTCTCTTTTGTTAATTAAAACATCAACCCTTAAATTCTTCTCATTCTCTTTGACTATAAAATTAATGTTTTTTTCCATAAAATATAATATTAATACTATATGCGCTTGTAGCTCAACTGGATAGAGCGCCTGACTTCGGATCAGGAGGTTCTGGGTTCGACTCCTAGCAGGCGCACCAATTTATTCTCCCATGTTTATCAAAGTTCCTTTTTCTCTTGCTTTATCGAAAGAGTAATAAAATACGGTTATTGATAAAATTAAATAAAACCCATTAAGATAGACTGCATTTATTATATTTTCATAATTGACTGTTCCATTAACTAAAATATTTCTAGTCTCCTCAAAAATATATACTAATGGCAATGCGAAAGCGATTGATTGGAATATTTCTGGTAATATTTCAACTGGGTAGTATATACAGCCAAAAGGTGCTAACAAAAACATGGTAGACCATGCAATATTTTCAAAAGATGGACCAAATCTTAATAATCCTGCTGACACAAGTAGACCAAGCGTAATTCCAAATAAATATAAACTTAAGAAAAGAAAAGCCAAAGGAAAACCAAGTTTTAACAATGAAATTCCAAACAATGGAGAAGTCAACAATATTGCTGGTATTAAACCAATTAAAGCTCTAATTAAAGCTGTTAAAACTAAAGAGATAATTATCTCACTAATTTTCATAGGAGCAATAAATAGGTTTGTAAAGTTTCTGCTCCAAATTTCCTCTAAAAATAACATATTAAAGCCAATACTGGTTCTAAATAAAAAATCATAAAGAATTGCACATGAAAGAATAACTCCTACCGCACCACTGTAGTAAGTGCTATGAGCTGCAAAAAAATTAGAAATAAATCCCCAGAGAGTAATTTGAATTGAAGGCCAATAAATTAAATCTAATATTCTTGGAAATGATCTAGTTATTAAATAAAAGTGTCTTAAAAAAAGACCATAAATTCTCATTAAATTCATTTTTATTTTCTCGCAATTTCTAAAAATACTTCTTCTAAATTTCTTCTTCCATACTTTGTTATTAACTCTTCAGGAGTTCCTCTATCCACTATTAAACCATCTTTCATCATTAAAACAGAACTACATAATCTTTTTACTTCTTCCATATTATGAGAGGCAAGCAAAACCGATATTTTTTTTTCCTTTTTGTATTCTTCTAAAAACGATCTTACAAAATCACCAGTTTCAGGATCTAGTGAAGCAGTGGGTTCATCCAACAAAAGTACCGTTGGATCATTTATTAAAGCTTTAGCAAGACTTACCCTGTTTTTTTGTCCAGAAGAAAGTTCTCCTGTAATTTTGTTTAAAAGGTCTTTTAATCTAAGTTTATTTGCAAGGTGATCTATTCGGTCATTTAAATTTTGAATATTATATAATTTTCCATAAACAATTAAATTTTGTTTAACTTTAAGTTTTTTAGGTAATTCAATATATGGTGAAATAAAATTCATTTTGTGAAGAAGTGAGATTTTGTTTTTTTCAATATTTTCTCCGTTTATTAAAACCTCACCACTACTTGGTTTTAATAATCCTAAAATCATTCCAATAGTTGTAGTTTTTCCACATCCATTAGGCCCCAATAGACCAACCATTTCATTTTCATTAATTTTAAAATTTATATTAGTTACTGCTACTTTATCTTTATATTTTTTTGATAGATTTATTACTTCAATAGAATTTGTCATCAATATTTAGAGGCTCTCTTTAATCTATCATTAATTGTTTTGCCAAGACCTTTGTTTGGTATCTTTTCGACTGCAATCTTTTTATAGCCATCGTTTTTAATTTTTCTTAAAGTTGAATATAAATTCTTTGCAGCTTCATCTATATTTTTCATTTTGGATAAATAATAATAGTTTTTTAATTTTGATTTTCTTTTTTTAATTAATAAATAAGCCTCATCTTTTTTTGGTTTTTTAACATTGACTCTTAAAGGTATCCCGGGTGAGTAATGTAACGGAAATAAACCAGGTGATAATTTTTTTTTTGAATTTGTATTAATTAATAATTTTTTTTTTAAAACATTTTCGATTTTTTTAGTATCTAGGCCTCCATATCTTAAAAGTGAGGGCTTTTCTAAAAGGTTTAGTATTGTAGACTCAACTCCAATTTTACTTTTTCCTCCATTTAAAATATATTTTATTTTTGAACCAAATTCTTCTTTTACATCAGATGGTTTAACTGAACTTAATCTTGAGGATATATTTGCACTAGGTGCCGCTACCGGATAATCTAAATTTTTTAATAAATTTCTTAACAATTTATGTTTAGGGAAACGTACAGCAATACTTTTTTTATTATTAGTGACAAATTTTGATATTTTTGAGTTATATTTTAATTTCAGAACATAAGTTATCGGACCTGGAGAAAATTTTTTGTAAAGTTTAACTAAATTATCATTTATATCACAGTCTTCTTTAAGTCTTTGAATATCGTAATAATGGACAATTAGAGGATTATTTAATGGTCTTTTTTTAAGACTAAATATTTTCTTAACTGCACTATTCGAGTACGCATTTGCAGCTAATCCATAAACAGTTTCTGTTGGTACCGCAACACAATGATTATTATCTAAATATTTTTTTGCTTTTTTGATATTTGATTGAATAGATTTCATGTATTAATAATTATTATTATATGAAAGATAAAATATTACCACTTGATTATGATAAGTATTCAGTTGAGGAGCTTACAGAAAAAGCAAATAAGATTATAGAATCTCTAGAGAAGGAAAATGATTTAAACAATTCAGTTGATAGTTATCAAGAACTTCTAAAATTAAATAATATTATTGAAAAAAAATTTCATAAAAATTTTAAATCTATTGGGGAAGAGACAAATAAAAAGATTAAAGAGATAAATAAAAAAAAATGAAAAAACAGCTTAATAAAATAGCTAAGGATACAAATATTTTCCTTAAAAAATATATTAATTCACAGAAATATTCTCAGCTAAAGTCACCCATGAAGTATGGTTTGTTTCCAGGTGGAAAAAAAATAAGATCTAAAATCTTAATTGACTTAGGGTCATTATTTTCAATAGATTATAAAACATTGATAATAGTTGGGTCGGCTGTTGAATGTATTCATGCTTATTCTCTTATTCATGATGATCTACCCTGCATGGATGATGATGATATAAGAAGAGGAAAACCTTCAGCTCACATTAAATTTGGTGAGTCTACAGCAGTTCTGGCAGGAAATTCATTACTGACTTTAGCTTTTGAAATTTTATCAAGTCCTAAATTGAAATTAAATGAAAAGATAAAGATCAACCTAATCAAAAAATTATCAGAATGTTCAGGACATCTAGGAATAGCTGGTGGGCAATATTTAGATTTAAGTTATGAGAGAAAGAAAATATCAAGGAATAAAATATTAGAAATGGAAATAAAAAAAACTGGAATGTTATTTAGTTTTTGTTGTGCAGCTCCAGCAATAATTAAGAAAAAAACAATACAAGAAATTAAATTTTTTGAAAATATTGGATCAAAAATCGGTTTATTATTCCAAATAGCTGATGATTTAATTGATCTGAAAAGTAATTCTAAGGAAGCTGGGAAAAAAACAGGAAAAGATCAAAAAAAAGGCAAGGCAACACTTATAAATTTAATAGGCTATGATGACTCACTTAAGTATTGTGATAAGATAATAAAAGATATTAATAAGAATTTAAGAAAATATGGTTCAAAATCTGAAAAAATAAATGAAACATTAGGCTATATACTGAATAGAAAAAAATGAAAAAAAATTATCAATTTTTAAATAATATTAATTTTCCATCTGATTTAAGAAAAGTTTCTGAAAATAATTTACAAAAAGTAGCAGATGAGGTGAGGGAGGAAATGATAAGTGCTGTTTCAGAAACTGGAGGTCACCTTGGTGCTGGTTTGGGAGTTGTTGAATTGACAGTTGCACTTCATTATGTTTTTGATACCCCAAATGATAAATTAATATGGGATGTTGGCCATCAATCTTACCCACATAAAATTTTAACTGGTAGAAAAGATAAAATTAGAACTTTAAGACAGGGCGATGGTTTATCAGGTTTTACAAAAAGATCTGAAAGTGAGTATGACCCATTTGGAGCAGCACATAGTTCAACATCTATTTCATCTGCATTAGGAATTGCAGAGGCAAATAAATTAGAAAATAAGTCTTCCAATGTAATAGCTGTAATAGGTGATGGAGCAATTAGCGCAGGTATGGCTTATGAAGCTATGAATAATGCTGGAGCATCTAAGACAAAAATGATTGTTATTTTAAATGATAACGACATGTCAATTGCAAAACCAGTTGGAGCAATGAGAACTTACTTGGCAAAATTATTTACTGGTAAAATATATTTTAGTCTTAGAGAAACCTTAAAATTAATTACATCTGCATTTTCAAAAAGATTTAGTGCTAAAGCAGGAAAAGCAGAGGATTTTTTTCGTTCAGCAGTTACCGGAGGTACATTGTTTAGTTCACTTGGTTTTTATTATGCAGGTCCTATAGATGGTCATGATTTATCAAGCCTAGTTCCAATTTTAAAAAATGCAAAAGAATCAAGACATGAGGGTCCTATAATGATTCATATCAAAACTCAAAAAGGAAAAGGTTACTCTTATGCAGAAAAAGCAAATGATCATTATCATGGAGTGTCAAAATTTAATGTTGAGACTGGCGAACAAGTAAAGAGCAAATCAAATCTCCCAGCTTATACAAAAGTATTTGCAAACACGTTAGTTAAACATGCTAAAAAAGATAGCAAAATAGTAGGAATAACAGCTGCGATGCCTGGAGGGACCGGCATGGATATTTTTGGCAAGGAGTTTCCAAATAGAATGTTTGATGTTGGAATAGCGGAACAACATGCTGTAACTTTTGCAGCCGGTCTAGCAACCGAAGGATACAAACCATATGCTGCAATTTATTCTACATTTTTACAGAGAGCATATGATCAAGTTGTCCACGATGTTGCCATCCAAAGTTTACCTGTTAGATTTGCGATAGATAGAGCAGGATTAGTTGGTGCTGATGGATCAACACATGCCGGGTCATTTGATATAACTTACTTATCAACTTTACCAAACTTTGTAGTAATGGCAGCAAGTGATGAAGCTGAACTTGTTAAAATGATTAGTACTTCAGTAGATATAAATGACAGACCTTCTGCAATTAGATATCCAAGAGGAACTGGAGTAGGTGTTGATCTCCCATCAATAGACGAAAAAATTGAAATTGGTAAAGGAAGAGTTGTTCAACAAGGGACACAAGTTTGTATTTTAAATCTCGGTACTCGACTTGAGGAGTGCAAGTTAGCTTTAGAGGAATTAAAAGCAAAAGGAGTTTCTACAACTTTGATAGATGCCAGATTTGCAAAGCCTTTAGACGAGGAACTTATATTAAAATCTGCTAAGGAACATGAGCTTATGATAACTATTGAAGAGGGATCAATAGGTGGTTTCGGTTCTCATGTTAAAAATTTATTAGCTGAAAGGGGAGTATTTGATAAAGGTTTAAAATTTAGATCACTGACTTTACCAGATGAATTCATTGAACAAGATGATCCAAAAAAAATGTACGATAAAGCTGGATTAAACAGTTCTCAAATTTCTAAGAAAATTGCTGATATTTTGTTTGAAAAGGAAACAATAAGAGTTGTGAAAAATTAATTTCAGCTAACTACATTGGGCTTTATTCATTAAGTAGTGGTCAAGTAAAACACAGTTCATCATAGCTTCACCAATTGGTACAGCTCTAATTCCTACACAAGGATCATGTCTACCTTTAACAGATATTGAAGTATTTTTCCCAAATTTATTTATAGTTTTTCTACTAGTTAAAATTGACGATGTTGGTTTGACAGCAAAAGATGCAATAATTTCTTGGCCCGTAGAAATTCCACCAAGAATTCCACCTGCTTTATTTGAATTGAATTTTAATTTATTTCCTTTTGAAGAAATTTCATCTGAATTTTGTTCTCCACTTAATTGTGCTGAGTTCATTCCTGCTCCAATATTTACACCCTTAACTGCATTAATACTCATTAGACCTGAAGCTATGTCAGTATCCAATTTTGAATAAATTGGAGCACCTAAACCAACTGGGATACCTCTTGCTCTTATTTCAATCACTGCTCCGCATGAGGATCCTGATTTTCTTACACCTAGCAAATATTTTTCCCATAATTTAATCATTGATTTATCTGGACAAAAAAATGGATTTTTTGAAATTACTTTATCGTTCCATTGATTTGTATCACATCCAAGAATTCCTAGCTGAGTTACTGCACCAATTACTTTAAATTTTTTACCTAATTTTTTTTGAAGTACAACTTTTGCTATTGCACCGGCTGCAACTCTTGCTGCAGTTTCTCTAGCAGAAGATCTACCACCACCTCTATAGTCTCTAATTCCATATTTTTTAAAATAAGTAAAATCTGCATGACCTGGTCTGAACTTATCTTTAATATTACTATAATCTTTGGATCTCATATCTTTGTTGTAGATTATTAGAGAAATAGGTGTTCCTGTGGTTTTACCCTCAAATACTCCTGACAATATTTGAACCTTGTCATCCTCCTTTCTCTGAGTTGTAAATTTAGATTGTCCTGGTTTTCTTTTGTCTAATTCTATTTGAATATCTTGCTCTTTAAGATTTATGTTTGGAGGACAACCATCAACAATACAACCAATTGCAGGTCCATGAGACTCTCCCCAAGTTGTGAAACGAAATAGCTTTCCAAAAGTATTAAATGACATTATTTATATTATATAGATTATTTTGTTTAAATTATGAATCAAAAAAACTCTTTAGGTCTTAATAGTTGTTTTCTTGATATAGATGATCCAATTCATTTATTTCATGAATGGATGGAGGAAGCAAAGAAAACTGAACCAAATGATCCAAACGCTGTTGCTTTGGCCACATCAGATAAAAACAACATTCCTTCAGTTAGAATGGTTTTACTTAAAGATTTCAACAAAGATGGATTTGTATTTTATACAAATTTAAATAGTCAAAAGGGAAATGAATTAAAAGAAAATCCGTATGCTGCGATGTGTTTCCATTGGAAAAGTCTCCTAAGACAAATAAGAATTAATGGAAAAGTTTCATTAGTTTCTGATCAAGTTGCAGATGAATATTATTCATCAAGAGCGTATGAAAGCCGGATAGGAGCATGGGCTTCTAAGCAAAGTGAAGAATTAAATTCGCGAGAACAACTGTTAAAATCTATACAAGATTACAAAAAAAAATATAACAACAAATCAGATGTACCAAGACCAAGTCACTGGTCTGGATGGATTTTATCTCCAGATAGTATTGAATTTTGGCTAGATGGTGAGAACAGAATCCACGAAAGATTAAAATACAATAAAGATAACTCTGGGAAATGGATAAAGTCTTTATTAAGTCCTTAAAAATTTCTTGATAAACTAAATGATGTTAATCTTTTAAGAATATTTTTTTCTTCAGAGTCTTTAAATACACTTAGAGAGTTTGAGGCTAAATTTATATAGTGCTGAGCTTTTTGATAGCATTCTTGAATTATTTTATACTTATTTATAAGAGCAATAATTTCATTAAAGTCATCTTTAGTTCTTAACTCTTTTTTAAACATATTTGATAAAATTTTCTTTTCATCATTTCCTAATTTTTGAAAAAGTAAAATTATTGGTAAGGTAATTTTTCCTTCAAAAAAATCTTGACCAATTTTTTTACCAAATAGTTTGAGCTCAGCATTATAGTCTAGTGTGTCGTCTGCTATTTGAAAAGTTAATCCCAAGTTTCTTCCATAAAATTCCAAAGCATCTTTTTCTTTATTTTCTGCATCAGATAAAATAGCACCAACTTTAGTTGCTGCTGCAAATAACTCAGCAGTTTTAGCTGAGATTATTTTTAAATATGTTTCTTCCAGCATATCAACTTCACCTTTGTGTTGAAGTTGTAGAACTTCTCCTTGAGCAATCTTAGATGAAGTGGACGATAATAATTTTAAAACTTCTAGGTTTCCGTCTTCTACCATCATCTCAAAACATCTACTCAATAGATAATCTCCAATTAAAACTGACGAATGATTATCCCAAACTTTATTTAAAGTTTCTTTTCCTCTTCTAACAGTGCCTTCATCAATTACATCATCATGCATCAATGTTGCGCTGTGAATTAATTCAACACACGCAGCTAAATTTATATCTCTAGAGCCTTTAGAGTAACCGCATAATTTTGCACTACCCAAAGTTAGTAAAGCTCTTAATCTTTTTCCTCCAGTTTCTATATGATAATCTGTCATTTTTTGAACCAGCTGTACATCACTAGATAATTTTGATTTTATTTTTTCTTCGGTTAAAACCAGTTTTTCTTCAACCGAGTCTTTAAGTTGAAAATATGAATCATTTATTTGATTTTTAAGCTGTACAACTGTTCCCATAAGATTTTTAAATTAGTATAATTTGTTTATATATATTACTTATCAATTGACGCACCAGTTTCTTCAATTATAAGTAGTCTTTATATTCAATAAATAATTCTATAAGACTTACTTATGTTCTCTTTTTTTAAAAAGAAAAAAATTGTTGCTCACTTAAAATTAAGTGGGGTTATTGGTAATGCAGGAAAATTTAAACAAGGTATTGATTTTGCAGGTCAAGAAGAACTAATTAAAAAGGCTTTTTCTCTGAAAAAAGCGGCATGTGTTGCTATTTCAATCAATTCTCCAGGAGGATCACCAGTTCAATCTCATCTAATCTACAGCTTTATTAGACAACAAGCAAAAAAACATAAAAAAAAAGTTATTGTATTCGCTGAAGACGTAGCAGCTTCTGGAGGCTATTTGATTTCTTGTGCTGGGGACGAAATTTATGCAAATTCAAGTTCAATAATTGGATCTATAGGAGTGATATATTCTTCTTTTGGATTTACAGAGTTGATAAAAAAAATTGGGGTTGAAAGAAGAGTTCATACTGCTGGCAAAAACAAAAGCACACTTGATCCATTTTTAGAAGAGAAAAACGAGGATATTGAAAGATTAAAAAATATTCAATTGGATCTTCATAAAGACTTTATAGATGTTGTTGAAAAAAGTAGAGGATCAAAATTAAACAAATCTGATGTAGAACTTTTTTCAGGCGAGTTTTGGTCAGGCAGTAAAGCAAAAAATTTAGGATTAATTGACGGAATAGGTAACGCACACGAAATATTAAAAGATAAATTTGGTGAGGATGTAATTATTAAAAAATTTGAAAAATCAAAAGGATGGTTAAGTCAAAAACTTTCTTCATCTAGCAATCAAGTAGATCAAATAGCAAGTATTTTAGATGAAAGATCAATTTGGCAAAGATATGGTTTCTAAAGCAAAAAAAGAAAAAAAAAAAATTCAAACATTCCAAGATACAATTTTAAATCTTCAGAAATTTTGGAGTAAAAAGGGATGCATTATTCTTCAGCCTTACGATATGGAGGTTGGTGCAGGAACTTTTCATCCAGCTACCACCCTAAGATCACTAGGAACTAAACCATGGAAAGCAGCTTACGTACAACCATCAAGAAGACCCACAGATGGAAGATATGGGGATAATCCAAACAGGTTACAACACTATTATCAATTTCAAGTTTTAATCAAACCTTCTCCTGAAAATATAAAAAAACTTTATTTAAATAGTTTGTCTACTATAGGAATAGATCATAATGATCATGATATAAGGTTTGTTGAGGATGATTGGGAAAGTCCAACATTAGGTGCCGCAGGATTGGGGTGGGAAGTATGGTGTGATGGAATGGAAATTACTCAATTCACCTATTTTCAACAAATGGCTGGATTTGATTGTAAACCTGTATCAGTTGAAATCACTTATGGCTTAGAAAGAATTTGTATGTTTACCCAAAAAGAAAAAAATGTTTATGATTTATTGTGGAATGATGAAGGTGTAAAATATCACGAAGTTTTTCATCAAGCCGAAAAGGAATTTTCAGCATACAATTTTGAACATGCGAATGTAGAAACACTTTTGAAAATGTTTGAAATGCATGAGTCTGAGGCAAAAGATTTGGTAGAAAAAAAAATTTCATTACCAGCATATGATCAATGTTTAAAAGCCAGTCATGTGTTTAATATTCTAGATGCAAGAGGTGCAATCAGTGTCGCTCAAAGAGCTGGTTATATTGCTAGAATAAGAGATATTACAAAATCTGTAGCTGGCGTTTGGTTAGATAGTCAAAAATAATGTCAGAGTTTTTTTTAGAATTATTTAGTGAAGAAATACCTTCAAATCTTCAACAAAATTTAAGGGAAGACTTACTTAAAAGTTTTAATGATTTATTTTTAGAAAAATCAATTTTATTTAAAAAAAGCTCATCATATTCAACACCAAATAGATTAGTGGTATTATTTGAAGGTGTTCAAAAAAATGTTGTACTAAAATCTGAGGAGATTAAAGGCCCAAATATTAAGTCACCAGAGACAGCACTCGAGGGGTTTGTTAGGTCAAATAAAATCTTAAAAAAGGATCTCTACCAAAAGAAAACAGACAAAGGAGAATTTTATTTTTTCAAGACAAAATCAAAAAAATTGCACACACATGAATTATTAGAGGAATTTATCCCAATATTATTAGATAAAATTCAATGGAAAAAATCAATGTATTGGGGAACTTTTGACCTAAATTGGGGTAGACCTTTAAAGTCAATTCTAGCTGTATTTGATAAAAAAAAATTAAATTTTAATTTTCATCACCTAACATCTTCTAACTCAACTTTTATTGATAAAGAATTTGAAGAAAATAAAAAGTCTTTTTTAGAATTTAAAAATTATAAAAGTTTTTTTAAAAAAATTGACATTATCGTTGATCACAATGAAAGAAAAAAATTAATAGAAAAAAAATTTAACAATATATTAAAAAATAAAAATATTAAGATCCAACATAATCCTAGATTACTTAATGAAGTTGTAGATTTAACAGATCAACCAAATATCCTTCTTTGTGAATTTGATAAAAAATTTTTAAATATTCCAAAAGAAATATTAATTATTACCATGCAATACCACCAAAAATATTTTCCTATATTTGATAATAAAGAAAATATTACCAATGAGTTTTTAGTGGTTGCAAACAAAAAAGACAAAAAGGGATTAATTAAATTAGGAAATGAAAGAGTAGTTGAAGCAAGATTAAGTGATGCAGAATTTTTTTGGAAAAAAGATAAATCTCAAAATATGGTCAAAAAAGTTACTGAATTAAAATCAATGAATTATTTTAAAGGATTAGGAAGTTATTTTGATAAAGCCCAAAGAATGAGAAAATTGGGTGGAGTGATATCTGATGAACTTTTAATCAGTAAAGAAAAAGTTGAACTGTCAGCATCAATTTGTAAGGTTGATTTATTATCAGAACTAGTAGGTGAATTTCCAGAACTCCAAGGTGTGATGGGAGGTTATTTTGCTAACGCACAAGGTTTTGATAAAGATTTAGCGTTGGCGATAAGTGAGCAATATTTACCTACAGGTTCAGGTTCAAGAGTTCCAAAAAAACCATTTAGCATAGCCCTTTCTTTAGCTGATAAGATAGATACTTTAGTTGGTTTTTTTGGTTTAAATCAAAAACCAACAAGTTCGAAAGATCCTTATGCTCTAAGAAGATTAGCATTAGGAGTAATAAGAATAATTGTTGAAAATAAAAAAGATTTTAAAATAAAAGATCTAATTAATTATTCTTTAAGCCTGTATTTAGATCAAGGTTTCGAAATTTATAACCAATCCCTACAAAATGAATTATCAGATTTTTTAATGGATAGATTAAAATATCACATGAAGGAAGAAAATATTAGAAATGATATAATTCAAGCATCAACTAGTTCTTTTAACTTAGATCAGTCTGTTATTATTTTTAACAAAGCTAAACATTTAAATAAAATTATTAACAAACCAGATGGCTTAGATATTATTGCAAGCTATAAAAGAGCTTCAAACATTTTAGACGGTGAATTAAAAAACAATAAAATAGAATTATCAAATACAACTGATCCTGGTATTTTTAAAACTGAGTTAGAAAAAAACCTATTTAAAAAAATTAGTGAATTAAGGAAATATTTTTCAGGCATTAATAAAGATGAAAATTATGTTCAAACTTTAGACAATTTAGCTAGTGTAAAAAGAGAGGTTTTTGACTTTTTTGACAATGTGATTGTGAACGAAGAAGATCCAGTCATAAAGAAGAATAGGCTGGAACTAATTCAAATGATGTGTAAAACGTTCAATAATTATGTTAATTTTTCTCTAATCGACTCCCATTAATGAAAAAACTCATATTAAACTTTAATTCTAAGGATAGTAAAAAAATTAAAAATCCTAAAAACTTTTTAGGAGGAAAAGGTGCTAATCTTTCTGAAATGGGAAGAATGGGTCTTCCAGTGCCTCCTGGTTTTACAATATCTACAAAAGTTTGTGAAATTTTTTATAAGGATAAAAAAAAATTAAATAAAAATTTAATTTTTCAGATTAAAAAAGAATTAAAATTAATCGAAAAAGATGTTTCTAAGAAATTTGGGGACTTAAAAAATCCACTTTTGTTGTCTGTGCGGTCTGGTGCAAGAGTATCAATGCCAGGTATGATGGATACTATTCTAAATCTGGGGCTGAACGATAAAACAGTCAAAGCTTTAGCAATTAAAACTTCAAATGGAAGATTTGCTAAAGACAGTTATAGAAGATTTATTCAAATGTACGGTAATGTTGTAATGGGTGTAGAAGGTTATCATTTTGAGGAATTAATTGAAAATTATAAACTTACGAAAGGTGTTTTGTTAGATACAGATTTAGATGAAAGTGATTGGGATGGATTAATTGAAGATTTTAAAAGAACAGTAAGAGAAAAGGCAAAAAAAGATTTTCCTCAAGATGTTCATGAACAATTGCTAGGAGCAATAAGTGCAGTATTTTTATCGTGGGAAAGTAATAGAGCAAAAGTTTATAGAAAACTAAATCAAATCCCAGCTGAGTGGGGAACTGCTGTAAATGTTCAATCAATGGTTTTTGGAAATATGGGTGATGATTGTGCAACAGGAGTTGTGTTTACAAGAAATCCATCAGATGGATCAAATGAAATATATGGTGAATATTTAATTAATGCACAAGGTGAAGATGTTGTAGCGGGCACAAGGACTCCTCAATACATAACAAAAAAAGCTAGAAGAGATGCTAAAGTAAAAGAATTATCAATGGAAGAATCTATGCCTAAAGTCTTTAAAGAACTGCAAAAAATTTTGAAAAAATTAGAGATACATTACAAAGACATGCAAGACGTAGAGTTTACAGTTGAAAATAGCAAACTATGGATGCTTCAAACAAGATCAGGAAAAAGAACAGCAAAATCAGCAGTGAAGATCGCAGTTGATATGGTTAAAGAAAAATTAATTTCTAAAAAGAAAGCTGTATTAAGAATTGATCCAAATTCTTTAGACACACTTTTGCACCCTACTTTAGATGAAAAAAGTTCAATTAATGTAATAGCAAACGGATTGCCAGCATCACCGGGTGCAGCCAGTGGTAAAGTTGTATTTACGTCAGAAGAGGCTGAAAGATTAACAACAATGATGCAAGATACAATTTTGGTTAGAGTAGAGACCTCTCCAGAAGATATACAAGGAATGCATGCAGCTAAAGGAATTTTGACTGCCAGAGGAGGAATGACAAGTCATGCAGCTGTTGTTGCAAGAGGTATGGGTAGACCATGTGTATCAGGATCAAGTGAAATTGATATAAACTATGAAAATAAATCTTTTAAAACTTCTTCAATGGAGATTAAAGAAGGAGACGTAATCACTATTGATGGATCAACTGGAAGAATTATTGCTGGAAGTGTTTCAACTGTGAAGCCTGAAATATCTGGTGATTTTTCCAAGTTAATGTCTTGGGCGGATAGCTTTAGAAAATTAAAAGTAAGAACAAATTCTGAAACTCCAAAAGACACCAAAATAGCAAAAGATTTTGGTGCAGAGGGTATTGGATTATGCAGAACCGAACATATGTTTTTTGATGAAGAACGAATTTTGTCTGTGAGAGAAATGATATTATCTAAAACAAAAGAAGATAGAGCAATAGCATTACGAAAACTATTACCGCATCAAAGAAAAGATTTTATAGATATTTTTAAAATCATGAGTGGATTACCAGTTACAGTTAGATTGTTGGATCCACCATTACATGAATTTTTACCACGTACAGAAAAGGAAATTAAAGAGGTTGCAAGTATAGTTAATCTCCCAGTTAAAGAGGTTGAGTCAAGAATTGAAGAACTTCATGAGCAAAATCCTATGTTAGGTCATAGAGGATGTCGTCTGGGAATATCTTTTCCTGAAATTTATGAAATGCAATGCAAAGCTATATTCGAGGCTTTGGTTTACCTCAAAAAAAATAAAATTAAATCTGCATTTCCTGAAATAATGATACCCTTAGTATCTACAGAGGCTGAAATTAAAATAATGAAAGAATTAGTAATTAGAACTGCTAGCCAAGTTCAACAAGAGAATAAGTTGAAAGTAGAATTTTTAGTAGGAACGATGATTGAATTACCTAGAGCGGCAATAAAAGCAAAGGAGATTGCTAAGCATGCAGAATTCTTTAGTTTTGGAACAAATGATTTAACTCAGACTACTTTTGGTATCAGTAGAGATGATAGTGGTAAATTTTTAAATGATTATTTAGAAAACAAAATATTTTCTGTTGATCCTTTTGTTTCAATTGATGAAGGAGTTTCAGATTTAGTTGAAATAGCAGTAGAAAAAGGACGAAAACAAAACAAAAATCTAAAGTTAGGTATCTGTGGAGAGCATGGAGGAGATCCAAATAGTATATCTTTTTGTTCTAATGTAGGATTGAATTATGTTTCTTGTTCACCTTATAGAGTCCCTATTGCAAGGTTGGCTGCCGCTCAAGCAGAAATAAAAAAAAATTAAGTTAAGCAGGGCGCGTTCTGTTGCCAGGGTTTCAGAACTTTATACCATTATTTGCGAGTAATTTGAATTGAAATGTGATGGGTTGCAAACCAAGTGCGATCCTAGTGTGATCTGATTATCTGTGCTAAGATCATGGATTATCATTGATTATATGAATTTACTTTTAGTTACAATATTACCTTCATTTTTAATAATTATTTTTTTTGTTAAATCAGAAAAATTTCCTGAACCTACTTCATCAATAATTAAAATATTTTGTTATGGAATATTTATAACAATACCAGCGTTTATTATTAATACATTTCTAGGTGATTTTTTTTCTAAATTAAACATAAGTCAAAATTTAATTTACTCATTTTTAACTGCTGCCCCCGTAGAAGAAGGTCTAAAATTTTTTATTCTTTATTATGTTGTTTACAAAATGAAAGAATTTAATGAACCTACAGATGGAATGGTTTATGGAGTTGTTGCATCTCTTGGTTTTGCTACACTTGAAAACATTTATTATGTTTATGTATTAAAAGATTATTTTGAAACCACATCAATGGCATTGGCTGTCATGAGATGTTTTTCTGCAATACCTGCTCATGCTTTATTTGGTGCTTTTATGGGTTATTATTTTATGAAATATGTCTTTATTTCAAAAAAAAATAATTTATTTCTTTGTTTTTTTATACCTTTTTTACTTCACGGATTTTATAATTATTTAGTTGTATCGAATTTTCTGTTAGTCCTAGTATTATTGATTATATTTTGGATTATAGCATTAAGAATATTTAATAATTTAAAAAAATCTCAAACTAAAAAAAAAGTTGAATTTGAAAAAAAAATAAAAAATTAAATAATTGTATATATTTAATAGCGTTGATAAAATTAATACATCTACAAATTGTTGATAAAAATGAGATGCTAAGGGGCGTTCTGTTGCCAGGTGCCCCAAACCCCGTTTGCTTAATTAACTAAGTTAATTAGGCAGCAAGTGCGTAACTTTCGTTAGCAATTATAAAATAGCCCGTTACGGTGGAACAATCCCGAACGAAAGAATAGCCTTTAGTCATCCGTCGAATCTAGTTCACCCCCATAAGTTGTAATGGTGGAGGTGGTGGGTACTGCCCCCACGTCCGCAATGGTTATTACGAAATTCGTTTATCGTCGTAGTTGGAAAACCAACATTATTAATATAAAAGGAAATACAACAGATTCAATAACAATCATGAAATTAACTAAAGAACAACAAGAAGAAATAAAAAATCAGCAATCTCAAAGTAATCAGACAAAAAGAGTTACTGCTCCTGAGCTTGAAAAAATCCTATATGAAGCAATTCCAGCTTTAGATCATGGTTTTGTAAGAGTTGTTGATTATATGGGTGATGACACATCCATAGTTCAATCAGCCAGAGTATCGTACGGAAAAGGAACCAAACAAGTTTCAACTGACAAAGGTTTAATTAAATATTTGATGAGGCATTGGCACAGCACTCCATTTGAAATGTGTGAAATTAAATATCATGTTAAGCTTCCAATATTTATTGCAAGACAATGGATTAGACACAGAACTGCAAATGTTAATGAATATTCCGCAAGATACTCAATTCTGGATAAAGAATTTTATTTGCCTTCTCAAGAAAATTTAGCTGCTCAATCAACTAGTAACAGACAGGGTAGAGGTGATGTATTGGAAGGAAAACAGGCAGTGGAAGTTTTGGAACTTTTAAAAAGTGATGCGGAGAGAACTTACGATAATTATGAAACTATGCTTAATGAGAGATTTGATGGATCAACTATTAATGAAAATAAAAAAGGTTTAGCAAGGGAACTTGCAAGAATGAATTTAACATTAAATACATACACTCAATGGTATTGGAAAACTGATTTATTAAACTTGATGAATTTTTTAAGATTAAGAGCTGATAGTCATGCTCAATATGAAATTAGAGTTTATGCTGACATAATGCTGGATACTGTAAAAAAATGGGTCCCCATAACTTATGATGCTTTTATGGATTACAGAGTTGGTGGGACTGAGGTTTCTGCAAAAGGAAAAGTTATAATTCAAAAACTTATTAAAGGTGAAAAAGTTGATATGGAAAAATCTGATCTTTCAAAAAGAGAATGGAATGAATTAATGGAAGCATTCGGCATAAAGGAGACATAAGTTAATAGACTTATAAATCTTTTAAAAAAATTTCTATATATTTTGTTAGAGATTTACTAGCCTCAACACTTAAATGATCTTTATCTATTAAAATTATTTTATCATTATCAACATCAAAATTATGGCAAATTTTATTTGGACATAAAATATTATATGGATCAAAAATAGATACATTCTCTTTTTTAGCAGAAATGGAATTCAATATTTCTGTAACACGTAAATATCTGTCAATATCCTCTTTTTTTTTAAAGTGACATTTTTTATAAATTTTCTCATTTAACTTGTTAAACAAAAATTCATTAAACAAACATTTTTCTGTGTGAATAGAACTTTCTGGAATTGTATTCATTAAAATAAATTTACTTCCCTCAAAGTTTTCAAAAAACTTAAGATAGTTTTTTTTTATCAAATCAATTTTGTTATAACCATCTTCATTGCTCTCTTTAATCTTCCACTCAGGTTTAAGATATTCACTTATTCTTAGTGATATAAAAATTGTTTTATCTTTGAATTGTGAAAAATCCTGCTTTAAATAATTTAAATTGCTATTGTTTGTTTTTAAACAATTATCAAAATTTGTATCATTGGATATTGATAGTGTTGATAATATTATTTTACACAAAGCAAAATTATTAAAATAATAACTATTAATATTCTTAAGATTGTCTATTGCTGGTAGAAAATGGTCAGCATGACTATCACCAGTTAAATATACAGAAGCTTCCTTTCCATCACTAATTTTACAGTTTAAATAAAATTTTTCTTTAGAACATTCACTTTGTAAGTAGTTATTGTATTTAAAATCAATTCTGTTCAAGTAATTCCCAAGTTTTATTTCTGGATAATTTAATTTTTTTAAAAATTCATAACTATTTTTAATGTTGTAACTTGAAAATATAAAAAAAATCGAAACAGAACATATAGAGATGACAGGAATAAATTTTGGAATAGATTTAATAAATTTTTCCAATTTTGTTGATTTTCTTAATGGACTTTCAAATTTATGGTAAGAGATAATTGAAAAGCTAATAGTTATTATTGAAAAAATAAAAATTAAAATAATCCCTGAGAAATATATTTCACAAAAATATAAGATCGGTAAATGCCATAAATAGAGTGAATAAGATAATTTACCTATATATGGAAGCTGACTTTTTTTTATGTAATTGTTTATACTCCCATTTTCAATACCTCTTAAACTTAAAATTAAAAAAAAAGTAATTATTGTAGTAATTAAATTTGATATTTTTACAGAATTCTCAAAAAAATAAACATAAAATATTATGGAGCCAATTATTAAAAAAAAATTAAAATATATTTTATATTTAGATTTAATATTAAAATAAAAAAAAGCTAAACAACCAAATCCTATTTGCCAAAATCTTGAAAATGGAAAATAAAAATTTGAACTTATACCTTTTGTGAAAAAATATAATAATAAAGAAATTAGTATAAAAATAAAAATTGTAAAAAATATTTTAGTGAAGTTATTTTTAAATAATGAAAATATATTAATTATAAAAATTGGGTATAAAACATAAAATTGCTCCTCAATACCTAGAGACCATGTATGAAGAAGTGGATTTATACTTTCACTTAAAAAGTAATTTGTTTCATTGTTTAAGAAATATAAGTTAGAAGCACCTAATAAAGAAAAAATTCCACTTAGAAAAAAAAAATCAGTGTTTCCACTTAATGGAGATATTAAAATATAAAATATAAAAAAAGTAGAAACGACTAAAAAAAGTATAGGGAAGATTCTCTTAAATCTTTTTATATAAAAATCTGCAATACATTTTTTCCCTAAAATTTGTTGCTCGTAAATAGAATTACTTATGACGTATCCAGATATTACAAAAAAAATATCAACACCTAGATATCCATAAAAAAATATGTCTGGATTTATATGAAACAAAATAACTAAAATTACAGAAATAGCTCTTAAAGCATCAATATGATCTAAATAATTAAATATAATTTTTGAAGATTTCACTTTTAATTAAAAAAAATTTTGCTTTATAATTTTTGCAAAGTCTAAATATATTTTTGAAATTTCATGTTCAGGGTTAGCCTCCACAATTGGCTTTCCTTCATCACCAGTTTTTCCTACCTCAGGATCAATTGGAATTTCACCTAAAAATTTTTTTTGAAATTCATCTGCAGTTTTTTTAACTCCACCTTCTCCAAAAATTTTATATTTTTTTCCATCGTCACCTATGAAAAAACTCATATTATCAACTAAACCTAAAATTTTAACTCCTAATTTATCAAACATTTTTATTCCTCTTTTAACGTCTAAAAGAGCTACTTCTTGAGGTGTACTCACAATTATTGCACCATCCATTTTTATTTCTTGTGAAAATGTAAGTTGAGTGTCACCAGTTCCTGGAGGCATATCCACAATAATAAAATCTAAATCTTTCCAATTTACTTTCTGAGTAAAAGTTTTAATTGCACTTGTTACCATAGGACCACGCCATATCATTGGAGTTTGTTGGTCAGCTAAAAAACCAATAGACATACATTGAACACCATATTTAATTATAGGATCTAATTTTTGGCCATCACTTTTTGGTTTTTCATTAATATCAAACATTTTTGGAATTGATGGACCATAAATATCCGCATCTAAAAGACCAACTTTGCATCCAACTTTCTTCAACGCCAGAGAAAGATTCGTTGCAAAAGTTGATTTTCCAACACCACCTTTTGCACTTGAGATTGCTATGATAAACTTTGTTCCAAGAATTGGATTTTTAGTGAATTTTTTAGGCTCTAGCTTACTTTTCATTGCGGCACTAAGTTCAGGTTTTTTATCAGTCATAAAAGTATCATTACTTGTTTTTTGCGATAAAGACACTATATACTTTTGCATATGTCAGACGATTTTAAAGGTCAAAGTCCTTGGGGAGCACCTCCAGGTGGAGGTGGCAGTGGTAATGGATCAGGTAGAGGTCCGACACCACCAAACGTTGACGAATTAATTAGAGATCTTCAAGATAAAATTAAAAAATTTTTACCTGGTGGAAAAACTTCAGGAGGAAAATCAATAAGTCTAATTTTATTAGTTTTAGTTTTTGTATGGTTAGCGAGTGGACTTTACAGAGTATTACCTGATGAACAAGGCGTTGTATTAAGGTTTGGTAAGTTTGTAAAAACTACACAGCCTGGTTTGAACTATCACATACCTTTTCCTGTTGAGACCGTTCAAACACCTAAAGTAACCAAGGTTAATAGAATGGATATAGGATTTAGATCTGAGAGAGACAGTGGTTTCTCCACAGGAGGTGGAGTTGCTGATGTACCACAAGAAAGTCTAATGTTAACTGGAGATGAAAATATTGTTAATATAGATTTTTCTGTATTTTGGGTAATAAAAGATGCGGGAAATTTTTTATTTAAAATTCAAGACCCAGAAGGCACAGTTAAAGCGGCTGCTGAAACTGCAATGAGAGAAGTGATAGCAAAAAGTGACATTCAACCAATTTTAACAGAGGGAAGATCTAAAATTGAGCTTGAAACACAAGAAATTATTCAAACTATTTTAGATGATTATGAAAGTGGAATTCAAATTACACAAGTTCAAACTCAAAAAGCTGACCCACCTGATCAAGTAATTGACGCATTTAGAGATGTACAGGCTGCAAGAGCAGATATGGAAAGATCTAAAAACGAAGCTGAAGCTTATGCAAATGATGTAATTCCAAGAGCACGAGGGGAAGCGCAAAAAATTTTACAAGCAGCAGAAGCTTATAAAAAAGAAGTTGTTGCAAAAGCAGAGGGTGAAGCAAGTAGATTTATAGCTATATACAATGAATATAAAAATGCAAAAGCAGTTACTCAAGAAAGAATGTACTTAGAGACTATGGAAAAAGTTTTAGCAGATATTGATAAAGTAATTATAGAAAAAAATGCAGGCTCAGGTGTAGTTCCATACCTACCTTTGCCAGAGTTAAAAAAGAAAGTGACAAATTAAAATGAAAGCTGGAAAAATATTAGCAGGAGTATTAGTTGCAATTGGAGTTGTAGCTTTTTTATCAGTAATTATAGTTAAAGAGGTTAATCAAGCAATTATTCTGCAATTTGGTGATCCAAAAAGAATAATAATGAAACCAGGATTAAACTTTAAAATTCCATTTATTCAAAATGTTGTTTACCTAGATAAAAGAATTTTAAATCTAGATGCTCCACCAGAAGAGGTTATTGCATCAGATCAAAAACGTTTAATTGTTGATGCATTTGCAAGATTTCAGATTGTTGATCCACTAAAATTTTATATTTCTGTTGGAAATGAAAGAGTAGCAAGATCAAGATTATCAACAATTATAAATTCAAGAATTAGAAATGTATTAGGTCAAGAGGAACTGCAAACATTATTATCTAAAGATAGATCTAAGCAAATGGCTTTAATTAAAGAAGGTGTAAACAACGAAGCACAAAACTTTGGAATTAATATTGTTGATGTAAGAATTAAAAGAGCAGATCTTCCACAAGCCAATAGTGATGCTATTTATAGAAGAATGCAGACTGAAAGGGAAAGAGAAGCAAAAGAATTCAGAGCAAAAGGTGCAGAGATGGCAGTTACAATTACATCAACGGCAGACAAAGAAGTAACAGTAATCTTAGCAGATGCTCAAAAACAATCTGAGATTATGAAAGGGGAAGGTGATGGAGAAAGAAATAAAATTTTCGCTGACGCCTTTGGTCAAGATCCAGAGTTTTTTGCATTCTACAGAGCTATGCAAGCATATGAAAAAGCTCTTATTGGTGGTGAAACTTCTTTAATTTTATCACCTGATAGTGAATTTTTTAAATTTTTTGGAAATATAAAACCTGAAATCCAACAATAATTCTTAAATGCGTGAGCTAGTTATAGCTTTTGGTCTTTTCTTATTTATTGAGGGAATTTTGTACGCCTTATTTCCAGCAAAAATGAAAAGTATGTTGAAAAAATTAGAACTTGTTAAAGATAGTCAGCTTAGATCAGGTGGACTTATTTTTGCACTAATTGGTTTTATAATTATTTATTTTATTAAGAGTTAATATGAATAAGATTAAACTTATATTCTTAACCCTTGTAATATCATTTAGCTTTTCGCTAAATGTAAACTCTAAACCAGTTCCTGCTTCCTTTGCAGATCTTGCAGAAAAATTAATGCCATCTGTTGTAAACATTTCTACAACAACTACTATCACAACAACTTCTAATCCTTTTCCTTTTCAATTTCCTCCAGGGTCTCCTTTTGAGGACATGTTTAAAGAATTTGGAACACCTCAGGAAAGACAATCAGCTGCTTTAGGTTCTGGGTTTATAATTGATGAAAAAGGAATTGTGGTTACAAATAATCACGTTATTCAAGATGCTGACGACATTATTGTTAGGGTAAATGGAGACCAGGAATTTAAAGCTAAGGTTCTAGGTGCTGACCCTCTAATGGATATTGCTGTTTTGCAATTAGAAACAGATGAAAATTTTATTCCAGTAGCATTTGGAGATTCTGATAAAGCAAGAATTGGAGATTGGGTTTTAGCAATTGGAAATCCATTTGGTTTAGGTGGAACCGTTACTGCAGGAATTATTTCAGCCAGAAATAGATCAATTGGTTTATCAAGATATGAAGATTTTATTCAAACAGATGCTTCTATAAATTCTGGAAATTCTGGTGGACCTTTGTTTGATATGGAAGGAAATGTAATTGGAATTAATACAGCAATTCTTGGACGTAATGGTTCAATTGGAATTGGATTTTCTATACCATCCAATAGTGCACAAATCGTAATTAAACAATTAATTGAATTTGGTGAAACAAAAAGAGGTTGGCTGGGCGTTAGAATTCAAGATGTGACAAAAGAAATTGCTGAAGTTGAAAAATTAGACAAAGCAAGAGGGGCATTAGTTGCAAGTGTTGCTGAAAATAGTCCTTCAGAAAAAGCAGGAATACAAGCTGGTGATATTATTTTAGAATTTAATGGTGAAAAAATAAATCAAATGAAAGAACTTCCAGCTATTGTAGCAAGAACT
>CACJYB010000004.1 GCA_902597515.1 uncultured Pelagibacteraceae bacterium | reverse complement strand
AAAAAAAAATTATAATAAAATAGTTAATAAAACATATTTAGAAAATATAATAACAGAAGCAAAAGATTTGTTTAAAGAAAACTACCCAGATTATAAAATTATACATATAATTCTTAGTAACTATTATGCCAACGGACTAAATTACACATCGTTATCAAATGATTTACAGACTGATAATTTGTGTTTAGAATTAAAATTTATTTCAATACATTATAATTTAACCTACGAGATAAGCCAAATTTTACAAAAGTATCAAATAAAAGTTATTCAATACCTAAGTGGAATTTATATTAAAAGTTTTTTCGAAAACGAAAATTTAGAATTTTCAGAAAAGATTAGTAAAATTTTGGAAGGCCAAAACGATAAAGAAATAAGTGTAGTTGAAAAAAACCTTAAAAAAAAAGGATTTTTTGAAAAGTTTTTTCAACTTTTTAGTTAATATTGTCATTTCTGGTAACATTTGTTGTTTTCAAAATTTAGCTTGAGCAGACTACAACTCTGTTGTGTCTTATTTAACTCAAAAAACAATAAAAAATAAAGTTTCTTTTACAGGTGTTGCGCTCCATACGGGTGCAAATGTTAATCTTTGTGTTAAACCGGCAAGTCCTAATTTTGGAATTGTGTTTAAAAGAACAGATTTAAAAAATAATAATTTGATCTATCCTAATTTTATGAATGTTACTAATACATCATTAAACACTACAATAGAAAATGAATTTGGAAATAAAGTTTCAACAATTGAGCATTTAATGGGTGCATTATTTGGTTTAGGAATAGATAATGCTTTGATTGAAATTGATAATGAAGAAGTTCCAATCTTAGATGGTTCAGCAAAATTATTTATAGAGAAAATGTTACTTTCTGGAATTGATGTTAGTGACTCCCCAATAAAAATAATTAAGATAAATAAAGAGATCAGATATTCCGAAGGTGAAAGATTTATTACAATTAAACCATCTACATTAAATTTAGATATCGATTTTGAATTAAAATATAAAAATAAAGTAATAGGAAATCAAAGAAATAGAGTTAAGGTTTATGAAGACGATCTTACAGATGTGTATAATTCTAGAACTTATTGTTTATTTGAGGATATAGAAAAAATTAAAAAAAATGGCTTAGCTAAAGGTGGAAGCTTAGATAATGCTATAGTAGTACAAGATGATAAAATATTAAATCCTGGTGGCTTGAGAAACAATAAAGAATTTGTTAATCATAAAATATTAGATTGTATAGGAGATCTCTACACTTCAGGATATAGAATCGTTGCTAGCATAACATGTTCTCAGGGTGGGCATTATTTAACAAATCAGTTACTCAGAAAGATATTTGGAAATAAAGATAATTTTTCAATATTAGAAATTAAAGAAAAAAACCTTCCTCACACACTAATAAATAAAAATTTACTTAGATCAATAGCATAGATATAAAGATAGTAGTAAAAAATCTTTAATTATTATTTCAAATGAAAATAAGTTTAATTATTAATTGTTTTTTGATTTTTCTTTTTTTTGTTTCATGTACAAAAAAAGAAATTAAAAAATCTGTTATAAATGAAAAAAGTTTAGATTTGCAAGTTTTTGAGGCTTATAAAGAAGGAATAGATTCATTAGAGGGTGGAGATGTGCTTTTCGCCGCAAAAAAATTTAATGAGGCTGAAATTTTATTTCCTCAATCTGAGTGGGCACCTAAATCGGCCTTAATGGCAGCTTATTCTTATTATATACAAGACTATTATGGGGATGCGATTGCCGAATTAAAAAGATTTAAAAAAGTTTATCCAAAACATGAAAATTTAGATTACGCAAATTATTTATTAGCAATTTGTTACTATGAACAAATAATTGATGAAAAAAAAGACTTGCAATCTATTTTGTTCGCGAAAGAAACTTTTGAATTCATAATTAATGAATATCCAAATACCGAATATTCTTTGGATGCAGAGTTTAAGATTGATCTTATAAATGATCTGTTGGCATCCAAAGAAATGTATATTGGTAGATATTATGTAGATAAAAGAAAGTGGATACCTGCGATTAATAGATTTAAAACAGTGGTTGATCAGTATGACACAACTATATATGTCGAGGAAGCCTTGCACAGATTAGTTGAAGTTTACTATATATTGGGATTGATAAATGAATCCCAAAAATATGCAAATCTACTTGGATATAATTATAGATCTTCCCAATGGTATGAGATGTCTTATAGTGTATTTAACAAAAAGTATGCAAAAAGTAAAATTGAAAAAGAAAAAAAGAAAAAATCAGCATTAAGAAAACTAAAATCTCTTTTAGATTTTGATGAATAAAAAAAAAATTCAAGAAGAATACTTAAATAAAATAGAATTATTAAAGAAATATAACAAATTTTATTTTAGTAAAAGTAAACCATTAGTTTTGGATAGTAAATATGATGAATTAAAAAAAGAAATACTTTTATTAGAAGAAAAATTTAAATTTCTTGACTCGCCACAATCTCCATCAAAAGTAATTGGTCATAAACCGTCAAAGAACTTTAAAAAAGATACTCACAGGGTTCCAATGCTTTCTTTAGGAAATATATTTTCTGAGGAAGATTTAAATAATTTTCAAAAAAAAATATTTAATTTTTTATCTGTAGAAAGAGACCCTAATCTCTTATTTAGCGCAGAACCTAAAATTGATGGTATTTCAGCTTCCTTGACTTATAAAAATGGAATTTTCTTTAAGGGTTTGTCACGTGGAGATGGAAGAGAAGGTGAAGATATCACGGCTAACTTAGAGACAATCAAAGATATTCCAAAAAAAATTTTGTCTAAGGACTTTCCCATAGATATTGATATTAGAGGAGAAGTGTTTATTCAAAATAAAGATTTTCAGGACATTAAAGAAAAATTTGCAAACCCAAGAAATGCAGCATCAGGTTCATTAAGACAAAAAAATTCTGAAGATACAAAAAAAATACCATTAAAATTTATTGCATACACATATGGTTATGAGAAGGGGCTAGCAGTAAAAAACCAATTTGATTTTCTTAAAAAATTAAGCAAATGGGGTTTTAAAACAAATCCACTAAATAGATTAATTGCTGGAGTAAAAAATTTAATTGATAATTACAATGAAATAGAAAAAAAAAGAGCTGATTTAGATTTTGATATAGATGGGATTGTTTATAAAATTAACGATTTTGCTCTTCAAAAAAGACTAGGTTATGTTGCAAATGCACCAAGGTGGGCAATAGCTCATAAATTTTCCTCTAATAAAGCTGTCTCTAAAATAATTGATATAGATATCCAAATAGGAAGAACTGGTGCTTTAACTCCTGTTGCAAAAATCAAACCAATTAATATAGGTGGGGTCTTAGTATCTAATGCAACACTGCATAATGAGGACGAGATTATTCGAAAAGATATTAGAATTGGCGATATGGTTACATTGGAAAGAGCAGGTGATGTGATACCACATATTCTTTCTGTGGATATTAAAAAAAGATCTCTTAAAAGTAAAAAGTTTGTATTTCCACAAAATTGTCCATCATGTGGCTCAAAAACAATAAAAGAATTTAACAAGGTTACAAAAAAAGTTGATGCAGTAAGAAGATGTTCAAGTGAAGGTTATTATTGTAATAAAATTTCAATTGAAAAATTGAAGCACTTTGTTTCGAAAGAAGCATTTAATATAGATGGACTTGGTAAGAAAATAGTTGAAGAATTTTGCAGATTAAAACTAATAAAATTTCCACAAGATATATTTAAATTGAATTATCAAAAAATTGAAAAACTAGAAGGATGGGGAAGGCTATCAGTAGAAAATTTAAAATATTCCGTTAATCAAAAAAAAAATATTTCTTTAGAAAGATTTATTTTTGCATTAGGCATCAGACATATAGGATTAGAGAATGCAAAATTATTATCTAAATATTTTATTTCTTTTCTAAATTTTAAAAATTTATCAAAAAATAAGAATTTTAATGATTTATTAAATATTGATGGGATTGGTGAAACACAAGTAAGTTCAATTAAAGTATTTTTTGAAAATGAAATTAATATTAAAGTATTAAATGAATTGGAAAAAGTTTTAGTGATTAAAGATGCTACTACTAATCAAAATGACGGATTATTAAAGGATAAATCATTTTTAGTAACTGGCAAACTAAAAGGAATAAGCAGAGCAGAAGTAAAATCATTAATTGAGGAAAATTCTGGAAATACAGTTAGTAGTGTATCTAAAAAATTGAATTATTTAATCGTTGGAGAAAAACCAACTAAAAGAAAAGTTGAAAATGCTAAAGCTCTCAAAGTCAAAGTTATTACTGAAAATGAATTTTTAAAAATGCTAAATAAAACTGGCTAACCATTTTCTTTCATTCGAATTTAAATATTTTGATATTTTTGAGTAAACATCTAGGTGATACTTAAAAAGATAATTTTTTTCATGAAAGGTCAGTAAATCGAAATTTACTAAATCTTTTTCAATTGGAGCCATTGTTAAATTTTTGAAAAATAAATTTTTACTTTTTCTTTTCACATAAACTAAATTTTCAATTCTTATCCCATAGTGATTTTTTTTATAGAATCCAGGCTCATTACTTAAAATCATACCTTCTTTAATTTTTACTTCATTGATTTTTGTAATTGACTGTGGTCCTTCATGAACATTAAGAAAAAAACCAACACCGTGTCCTGTACCATGCGCATAATCTAGGTTACTTTTGTTTAAAAATTTTCTTGCTCTTTTATCAATTTTTTTACCTGTATCATTTTTATTAATATCAGTCGTAGCAACAGCGATATGACCTTTTAATACTTTAGTAAAAATATTTTTTATTTTTTGATTTTGATTAGAAAAACATATTGTTCTTGTGACATCAGTTGTCCCATATTTATATTGTCCACCTGAGTCACATAACAAAATATCATTTCTATTAATAGTTCTACATTTTTCTTTTTTTGCACGGTAATGTACAATAGCACCATTTTCTCCCGAACCTGCAATTGTATCAAAACTAGGATAGAGAAAGTTTTTGTTTAATTTTCTAAAATTTTCTAATTTCTTAGCTGCTTCTACTTCTGTAATTTTTTTTTTATTAATTTTTTTTATCCAAAATAAAAATTTAGTTAATGCTACTCCATCTAAGATATGAGCATTAATCATATTTTTAATCTCCGTTTTATTTTTGATTGCTTTTAAGAGATAAATTGGATCTTCTCTTTTTATGATTTTAAATTTAGACTTAATTAAATTTTCATAAAATATTGAACAAGATTTATCGTCTACAATAAAGTTTTTTCCTTTAAGATGTAGTATTTTACTTGGTAAAGTGTGCACATCTAAAAATTCGTTTTTCTTAATAATTTTATTTTTTAATAATTGCTTACACTTTTTAAGATTACTTATAAGTAGTATTTTTTTTGATTTACTTATTATCAATCTTGAATTGGGAATCGGACTGTTAGGGCCATCTCCACCTCTTATATTTAAAGTCCACGCAACATTTTCTGGTGCACTAATAAAAATATAATCACATTTATTTTTTTTTAAGTATTTAGTAATTTTATTTAATTTAGAATTAATACTTTCACCAACAACATTTTTATCTAAAGAAAAAAATGGGATAGAGGCATGTTGTTTCTGTTTTTTAATTTCATCAATTAGATTTTTTTCAACATATTTGATTTTATTATATTTTAAAAAATAATTTTTAATTTGAGTATTGGTAAATAACTTTGGGTCTATTCCAAGCGTAAGATTTTTAAACAAGCTACAATTTATTAATTTTTCAAATCCATAAATTTTAAATTTTTTTCCACTCTCAATTTTACTTTGAATTGTATATCTTCCATCAGTAAACAAATAATTTTTATTTTTAAGAATTATGGCTAAACCAGCAGATCCGCTAAAGTTTGAGATTACTTCTAATCGATTTAATTTTGAATATTCTGTAAAATAATCATCATTTTTTGGAATTACATAACCATCAATTTCATATTTCTTAAATTTACTTCTTAATTCTTTTATATAATTTTTCATTTAATTCTCTTTTGATACCTTATCCAACCAGGACTTCTTGTACCTTCCTCAATTTCAAAATCTTGATTAAAATCAAAATCATCATCATTATTAATTTCTTCATCAAAGAAAGAGTTTTTTTCTAAATGTTTTTCTGGAAGTTCATCAACAAATCTTGAAGCCATGCTATCAATCCAATCTCCTTGATAAAATCTATTCATTGAAAAGGAAATTATAGCTTTTTTCTTTGCTCTTGTAATTCCTACATATGCTAACCGTCTTTCTTCCTCCAAACCATTTTGACCTTTTTCCTCGATAGATTTTTGGTGTGGAAATAACCCTTCCTCCCATCCAGGTAAAAATACAACATCAAACTCTAAACCTTTTGCGGCGTGCATAGTCATCATATTAATTTTTTCTCCATCCCATTCCTGATCTACTGACGTAGCTAAAGAAACGTGTTCTAAAAAACTTTCTAGATTGTCAAATTCTTTCATTGCACTTAATAACTCTTTAATGTTTTCTAATCTATTTTCATTATCCAAGTCTTTTTTATTTTTAAGCATTGCTGAATATCCTGACTCATCCAAAACAATTTGTAATAATTTTACGTGACTTGATTTTTTCTCAAATAAATCATTTCTCCACTTCACTAAAGAATTGATAAATAAACTAAGACCAATTTTAGCTTTCGGTTTAATTAAATTTCGTTCAAGCATTTTTATTGATGCTCTTTCTAAATTAAAATTATTTTCCTTAGCAAACTCATGAATATTTTTTAAAGTACTATCACCTATCGATCTCTTAGGGTTATTCACTATTCTTTCAAAAGCCAAGTCATCTTTTTGCTGGTGAATCAATCTTAAATACGCAACACAATCTTTAATTTCAGCTCTTTCATAAAATTTTGTGCCACCCAATATTCTATAAGGCATTCCAATTTTAAGAAATCTTTCCTCAAATTCACGTGTTTGAAAAATGGCTCTTACTAAAATTGCAATATTATTATACGAAAACTTTTTTTTTATTTTTTTTTCAATTTCATCAGAAATCCCAATTGCTTCATCTTTACCGTTTTTAAAACAGTTTAATTGCACTAGATCACCCTCTTCCATTGTTGTAATCAATGTCTTTCCAACTCTATTTTGATTATTAGAAATAAGGTTTGAAGCCACAGATAAAATATTCTGAGAAGATCTATAATTTTGTTCTAATCTTATTACTTTTGTATTTTTATAAACTTGATCAAATTCTAAAAAATTTTTTATTTCCGCTCCCCTCCAACTATAAATCGATTGATCATCATCACCTACACAGCAAATATTTTTATTTTTTTCTGAAAGGAGATTAAGCCATTTACTTTGAATTAAATTTGTATCTTGATATTCATCAACAAGAATATATTTAAAATTTTTTGAATATATTTCTCTAATATCTTTATTAAATTCTAAAATTTTAACAGCATGCAAAATAAGATCTCCAAAGTCACAAGAGTTAAGGTCTGTTAATTTTTGTTGATAAATTTTGTAAAGTGGAAGAATTGTTTTTTCATAAAGATCTTTTTTATTTATTACTACTTCATTAGGATAAAATCCTTTATTTTTCCAACGATCAATTATTGCCAATATAAATCTTGGAGACAATTGTTTGATGTCAATATTTTCAGCTTTACAAATATTTTTAATAAGTCTGATCTGATCATCTGTATCAATAATAGTAAAATTGGAATTAAGATTTGCGGCAGATGCATGTTTTCTCAATAATTTTGCGCAAATAGAATGAAATGTGCCTAGCCACGAAAGTCCGACTGCTGTAGAGCCAAGTATTTTGCTTACTCTATTTTGCATTTCTTTAGCAGCTTTATTTGTAAATGTTACTGCCAAGATTTGATTTGGGAATGCCTTTTTTTCTTTAATAATATTAGCAATTCTAGAAGTTAAAACTTTTGTTTTTCCAGATCCTGCCCCAGCCACAATCAAAAGTGGGCCATCTAGATGAAGAACAGCTTCTTTTTGGGCATCATTTAAATTTTCTAAATAATCTTTGTTTATCATTTAAAATAATCCTTTATAAGATTTCTTAATTGTTATGAGCAAAACAAATTTTTTCGTAAAACATTTAAAAAATACTAATAATTTTATTAATAATCTTTTAGAAAAAAATTTAAACAAATTAAATTTTAAAAATTTAAGGTATTTATCAAAAAACAATAAAGTAATTTTAACATTTGTCGCACTTTTCTTAATTTTTATATCTTATTTGTTAATCCCTACTTTTTATAATCAATCCAGCATTTCAAAAGAGCTAAAAATTAAATTTCAAAATAAATTAAATATAAATTTTCAATTTTCTGAAGATTTAAATTATAGTTTTTTTCCAAGACCTCATTTTACAACAAACAATACAACAATTTTTAATAAAAATGGTGAGATTTCAAAAATTGATAAATTAAAAATTTTTATATCACTGAATAATTTTTTTTCATTAGAAAATATTGAGATCAGAAATATAATTTTTGAAAATGCAAATTTTAATTTAAATAAAAAAAATTATAATATTTTTCTTGAGCTACTTAATCAAAGTTTCAAAGATGGTGGTTTAACTATAAAAAATAGTAATATTTTTTTTAGAAATCTAGATGATGAGGTCTTGTTTATAAATAAGATTTTAAAAATGAAATATTATTACAATAAAAAGGAGTTAAAAAATATTTTTTATTCAGATAATGAAGTTTTCAATGTTCCATTTTCGATGGTGTCCTTTTTAAATGAAGATAAAAATAAAATTTTTTCCAAAATAAACTTTAATTTAATGAAATTAAAAATTGAAAATGAAATAGTCTTTAAGAAAGATAAAAAAATAGGAAAATCTGAGTTTGTTTTTAACAAATTAAAACAAAATGCAGAATATCAAATTGAAAAAAATTTTTTTAATTTTCACATATTTGACAAAATTGAGGAGCCAAAAAATAATTATAAAGGAACATTTAATTTTAAACCTTTTTACGCTAGTTTAGAAGGTGATTTAGATCAAATAAATTTAAATTATCTGTTCGGTTCCAATGCTATAATTGCACAACTTCTTAAAACAGAAATATTTAATAATAAAAATATTGATTTTAAATTAAATATTAGTGCAGAAAGTGTTTTTAATAATCAAAATATTAAAAATATTGTTTTAAAATCAAAAATACAAGATGGCTTAATTGATACAGATAAGACAAAGTTTTATTGGAGAGATTTTGCGGAATTTGAATTAGCAGAAAGCTTAATTTTTGTTAGAAATGGCGAATTAGTTTTAGATGGTAAAATAAAAATAAATGTTAAGGATTATAAAAAAATATATAAATTTCTTTTAACACCAAAAAAATACAGAAATGAGATCAGACAAATAGATTTAAGTTTCACATATAATTTTGACCAAAAAATAGCTGAATTAAAAGATATCGTAATTGATGATAAAATAAATGAAGACGTGAATAAAACTTTAAATAATATATTTTTAAAAAAAGATGATCTAAGAAATAAAATTTATTTTAAAAATTTATTAAATGAAGCAATTAAGAGTTATGCTGGATAGATCATTTTTTTAGGATCGACTATCTTATTGTAATCTTTTTCGTTGATTAATCCTGTTTTTAAAGTTTCATATTTTAAAGTAGTATTATTTTTAAGTGCAGTTTTTGCTATTTTTGCTGCATTATCATAACCAATATGTGGAGCTAAAGCAGTTACTAGCATAAGTGAATTATCTAGATGTTCTTGTATTTTCTTTTTATTGGCTCTTATTCCTTTGATGCAATACAGAGCAAAATTTTTTGTGCTGTCAGCAATCAAGTCAATTGATTGTAAGATATTATGAGCTATTAAAGGCTTAAAAACATTAAGCTCAAAATGGCCGTGAGATCCTGCCATAGTTATTCCATTGTGGTTTCCAATTACTTTAACACAAACCATTGTTACAGCCTCACATTGTGTTGGATTCACTTTTCCTGGCATAATAGATGATCCTGGTTCGTTTTCAGGTAAAATTAGTTCTCCATAACCAGCTCTTGGACCTGAACCTAAAAATCTTATATCATTTGAAATTTTCATTAAAGCCACTGCACAAGTGTTCAAAGTTCCTGAAAAGTTTACAATTGCATCATGAGCAGCAAGTTCAGCAAATTTATTTGGAGCTGGTTTGAATTTTAATTTTGTAAATTTTGCAATTTCTTTGACAATTTTTTTATCAAAATTTTTCCTTGAATTTATTCCAGTACCAACAGCTGTACCTCCTTGAGCTAGAAATAATATTTCTTTCAAAGCGTATTCTATTCTTTCAATACTTTTTTTGACTTGAAAATGATATCCTGAAAATTCCTGTCCAAGGGATAATGGAGTAGCGTCTTGCAAATGTGTTCTTCCAATTTTTACTATATTTTTAAATTCATTGGATTTTCTTTTTAATTCTTTTTCTAAAACTTTTAAACTTGGTAGCATTTTAGAAATAGTCTCTTTAGCAATAGAGATGTGCATTGCAGTTGGAAAAACATCATTTGTAGATTGAGATTTATTTACATGATCGTTTGGATGTACAGGTTTTTTTGTTCCTTTTTTTCCACCTAAAATTTCTATTGCTCTGTTAGCAATGACCTCATTTACATTCATGTTTGTTTGTGTTCCAGAACCTGTTTGCCAGACTTTTAAAGGAAAGTTTTCATCTAATTTACCTTTAATTACCTCGTCTGATGCTTTGATTATTGCTTTAGAAATTTTACCATCAATTAAATTATCTTTAGCATGTACAATTGCAGCTGATCTTTTAATAATTGCTATTGATTTAATGATTGAATTATTAACTAAAATTTTACCTATATTAAAAAATTTATTAGATCTTTGAGTAGATGCTCCCCAATATTTATCATTTGGGACATTTATGCTTCCAATACTGTCAAATTCTTTTCTTAATTTCATTGATTAATTTTTAAGTAACAAATAATTATTAACATACAATAAATTTTTAAAAACATACAGGAGCATTATGTCGAATTTTAGCAAAGTAGGTGTATTTATGAAAACTTTTGGTCAGGAAGTTAAAACAAAACCATCATTTAGTAATGATAAAATAAATAAATTAAGGTTAGACTTAATCAAAGAGGAACTAGAAGAGCTTACAGAAGCTATGAATAATAAGGACTTATTGGAAGTGGCTGATGCGCTAACAGACATATTATATGTAACTTATGGAGCAGGTCACGCCTTTGGAATTGATTTAGATAAATGTTTTGATGAAGTCCAAAATTCAAATATGAGCAAGTTAGACGAAAATGGTAAACCCATTTACAATGACTCTGGAAAAGTCATGAAAGGTCCAAACTATTTTAAACCTGATCTTTCTAAATTCGTAAATTAGATTTCTAACTTAAAGTCAACACCAGGAGCACTATGTGTAATGCTGCCAACAGAAATTCTATTAACCCCAGTAGATGCAATAGCTTTAACAGTTTTTAAATTAATATTTCCAGAGGCTTCAGTTTCATAAAGTTTTTTAACTAGTTTAACACTTTTTTTTAAATTTTTTAAATTCATGTTGTCAAGTAGAACGGTATTAAATTTTAGACCTAAAATTGATTTAAGTTGTTTGATTGTATCAACTTCAACTGTAATTTTTTTTCCTTTTTTATTTTTACTGGCTTCCAATACGATACTCTTTAAATCTGAGCTCGCAATATGGTTGTCTTTAATTAAATACTCATCACTTAAATTAAATCTATGATTTGTACCTCCTCCTAATTTAACAGCATATTTTTGGATGACTCTTAAATTTGGAATTGTTTTTCTTGTGCAACAAATTTTAGTTTTTTTACCAGCTAATCTAACAAATTCATTTGTTTTAGTTGCTATTCCAGAAATGTGAGACAAAAAATTTAAAGCAACCCTTTCCGCAATTAAAATATTTTTCGCTTTTCCTTTAATTAAAGCAACTAAAGAACCTTTTTTTACTCCCGTACCATCTTTTTTCTTAACAATAAATTTTATTTTATTATCAATTAACGAAAATGCTTCTTTTGCAAACAACAATCCTCCAACAATTGCTTTTTGATTTGAAATTAATTTAACAGTAACAACATTATCTTTATTAATTAAACTTGAAGTAATATCTCCTGAAGGGTAAAGATCTTCATTCAGTGCGAGCTTGACAGTGCTTTTGATAAATTCTTTGCTAAGTTTTATTTTTGACACTTATTTATCTGCCAATGGCTGCCATTCTCTCTACAGATATTCTGGCTTTCTCAATCGTTTCTTTATCCATAATAATTTCACCAGTTTCGTTTTCTAAACAATCTAATATCTTAGGAAGTGTAATTTTTTTCATGTGAGGACACATATTACATGGCTTAACAAAATCTACATTTGGATTTTCTATTTGAATATTGTCACTCATTGAGCATTCAGTAACCATCATTACTTTTTTTGGTTGATTATCTTTTACATATTTAATCATTCCTGATGTAGATCCTGCAAAATCACTTGCTTCAATTACATCAGGGGGACATTCTGGATGCGCAATAATTTTAATTCCTGGATTATTTTTTCTTATATCCTCTATTTCTTTTTTATTAAATTGATCATGGACAATACAAATTCCTTTCCAAGAAATAATTTCAACATCAGTTTGAGAAGCAACATATTTAGCTAAATAATCATCAGGTAAAAATATTACTCTTTTTACCCCAAGTGATTTAACTATTTTAACTGCGTTCGCAGATGTACAACAAACATCTGTTTCCGCCTTAACTTCTGCAGATGTATTAACATAAGATACAACAGGTACGCCTGGGTATTTTTCTTTTAATAGCCTAACATCTTTTCCTGTAATAGATGATGATAAAGAACAACCAGCATCCATATCAGGAAGAATAACTTTTTTATTAGGGCTCATTAATTTTGCAGTTTCTGCCATGAAATGTACTCCAGCCATTAAAATAATATCAGCTGAAGTTTTTGATGCTTCAATTGCTAAGGCTAAAGAGTCTGCAGAAAAATCTGCTACACCATGATAAATTTCTGGTGTTTGATAGTTGTGAGCAAGAATTACAGCATTCTTCTCTTTTTTTAATTTATTAATTTTATGAATATAAGGAGCATGCACTGACCATTCAATTTCAGGCACAACCTTAGAAATTTTTTGATAAATAGGATCTGTTGCTTTACGCACTTCTTGTGTAAATTCCATGAGGATTTTTACCAATTTGAATCATGATTGTCATTCATTTATTATGGGACATATCGCGGTCGTGCTGAAATTGGTAGACAGGCACGGTTGAGGGCCGTGTGGACCTAGTCCATGAGAGTTCGAGTCTCTCCGACCGCACCAAAGTGAATTTTATAGGAGTTTATAATGGATAAATTACTTCCAGTAATATTTATGATTGGGGTATTGATATTAGTTCTTCCAAGTTTTTTACAATCAAACTCTCAATTAAAGCAATTTCTTAAAAATCTCAGTATATGGATTATTATAGTTTTTATAATTTTAATGATTGTTTATTTATTTAAATAAGAAAATTAGTTTTTTATCCAATCAGGTTTATTGATATTTATTGAAGCTTCTTTAGTTTTAAAATTTGCTTTTTCATCAAAGTTTTCGTTTAAGTATTTTACTAAAGCAAAAGGGTAGTCGTTATCAATTAAAACCTTACCTATTTCAATTTCATTATTATAAATACTTTCACCTTCGTGTAGTTTTCCATTAATTACATTTATTGGAAACAATCTTTTTGAAAGCTTGTTCTTTAATTTAATTCGCGCTGTATTTTCTTGGCCAACATAACAGCCTTTTTTGAAATCAATTCCATTTAGTTCTTCAAAATTACATTCAATACCAAACAATTTGTCTTTTAATTTATTTAAATCTTTTGGAACTATTCCAAGGCTATGACTTAATGAATAATATTCTTTAAGATTAGCATCATGAAGATCTAGTTTTTTTAAAGATAAATAAAGTTTTTCTAGATTAATAATTAATCTAGCACCCAAATTCTTGTTTCTTGGATCTAAAAATATTGGATCTTCTCTATATTTAATTGTGTATCCAGGTTGATCTTTTGCTTCATCAAAAGTTAAGAATTTTTCATGAGAAAATGCTGCTACAACAAATTCATTACTTAAATTTAGAATTTCAACTTTTGATCTTAATTTATATAGAGATAATTGTTTGAATAATTCTTCTGCCTGAGGTTTTTCACAATCCAAAAGATATCCAGATTTATGTTTTACAATTATAAATTCATATAAAAATTTACCTTGAGGTGTAAGCAATGAGCTAAAACAACTATTTACATCACTTACTTTGTTTATATCGTTAGTAATAAGATTTTGAAGAAACTCTTTTGCATCTTCTCCGTTAATATAAAGAATTGCTCTGTCATCTAAAATGTAAACGTTTTTGATATTCATAATTGATTAATTATAGAATGTAATATAATAACAATTTCTCAAAATGTTAGATCTTATAATTAAAAACGGACAATGTTACATCGATGGTGAATTAAAAGATGTTGATGTTGCTATAAAAGATGGAAAAATTCAACAGATTGGACAAATTTCAGAGGAAGCAAAAGAAACAATTAATGCAGAGGGCCATACAGTATTACCTGGTTGTATAGATACTCAAACACACTTTAGAGAGCCAGGATCAACAGACACTGAGGATCTTCATTCAGGGAGTAGAGCGGCAATTGCGGGAGGAATAACCAGTGTATTTGAAATGCCTAACACTAATCCGCCAACTTCAAATATGAAAGAATTTCAAAGAAAACTAGATCTCGCTAAAAATAGAATGTATTCCAATTATGCTTTTTATTTTGGAGCAACAGCAGACAATGCGGATGATTTAGCAAGCCTAGAAGGTTTAGAAGGTTGTTGTGGAATTAAACTTTTTGCAGGTTCTTCGACTGGTAATTTGTTAGTTGCTGAAGAAGAAGATATAGATAAGGTTTTTCAAAATGCCTCAAAAGTAGTAGCGGTTCATTCTGAAGATGAGGCAATTTTAAAAGTTAATAAGAAACTAATAAAAGAGGGCGATGTTCATACGCATCCGGTATGGAGAAGTGCTGAATGTGCAATAGCATCTACTAGAAGAATTGTTCGAATTGCAGAAAAGCACAACAAAAAAGCTCATGTGCTTCATATTACAACAAAAGAAGAAATTGATTTTCTATCACAACACAAAGGAAACATTACATTTGAGATTACTCCCCAGCATTTAACTCTTTATGCACCAGATTGTTATGACAAGCTTGGAACTTATGCTCAGATGAACCCACCACTAAGAGACAAATCTCATTATGATAGATTGTGGTATGGGGTAAGAAATAACTTCAATGACACTATTGGATCTGATCATGCTCCGCATTTAAAAGAAAATAAAGATAAGGTATATCCAAATACTCCTTCAGGAATGCCAGGGGTTCAAACTTTAATGCCTGTGATGCTAAATCACATAAATGATGGAAAATTATCACTTAATCAATTGATGAATTTTGTTTGTGAAAATCCAGTTAAGATTTTTGGTATTAAAAATAAAGGATTTATTAAAGAAGGTTATGATGCAGACTTTACTATCGTAGACATGAATAAGACTATTGAGATTAAAAACCAAAATATAGAGAGTAAATGTAAATGGTCACCATTTAATGGATTTAAATTTAAAGGAACACCAACTCATACGATTATCGCTGGTAAAATTAAAATGCAGGATGGAAAAATTTTAGGTGATCCTGATGGAACCCCTTTACAGTTTAGCTAAGCTTTCCAGTAAAACTATTTACTAGTATCACTCCAATTACAATTAAGAACAATCCTAATATTGCTTGCCAAGCTAAAGTTTGTTTAAAGAATATATATCCAAGTATCGCGATTGTGAAAATTCCTAAACCACTCCATGTTGCATATACAATTGCTATTGGAAGCTTGTTAACTACAAAAGTTAACAGATAAAAAGCAGTAAGATAAAAAGCAGATAGAGCAACTGTTGGTATAAGTTTTGTAAAGTTTTGTGAAACTGGAAGCAGCATTGTTCCAGCAACTTCACAAAATATTGCAGCGATTAAAAAAATATAAGTTTTAACCATTGTTTAAGATTTTGTGATTAATCAAATCTTCTTTTATTTCTGTTAAAATTGCAGGATCATCAATTGTTGGTGGTACTTTATAATCAACACTATCTGCAATTTTTCTTATAGTCCCTCTTAAAATTTTTCCAGATCTTGTTTTTGGTAATCTTTTAATCACAATCACTACTTTAAATGCAGCAACTGGCCCTATTTTATCTCTGACCATTTGTACACATTCTTTAGATATAGTTTCATTATCTTTATCAACACCAGATTTTAAAACTACTAAACCAATAGGTAATTGACCTTTTAACTTATCTGCTATTCCAAGTACCGCACATTCAGCAACAGATTGATGTTCTGACAAAACTTCTTCAATTGCTCCGGTTGATAATCTATGACCTGCTACATTTATAATATCATCCGTTCTAGACATGATCCAAATATAACCATCATCGTCGATGTGACCTGCATCATATGTTTGATAATAGCCTTCATAATTTGACATATAGTTTTCCTTATATCTTTGATCTGCATTCCATAATGTTGGAAATGTTCCTGGAGGCAAGGGAAGCTTTACTACAATGTCTCCCATTTCATTAGGTTTTGCTAAAGATTGATCTGGCTTAATGATTTTGACATCATATCCAGGGACAGCTTTACAGGCTGAACCATATTTTGTTTCCATCATTTCAATACCAGTACAGTTTGAGCTTATTGCCCAACTAGTCTCTGTTTGCCACCAATGATCTATCACTGGAACCTTAAGTAAATTCTCAGCCCATTTAATTGTATCAGGGTCAGCTCTTTCTCCTGCCAGAAATAAACTTTCAAAACTGCTCAGATCATACTTAGAGAAAAATTTACCTTCGGGATCCTCTTTTTTGATTGCTCTAAAAGCTGTTGGAGCTGTAAAAAGAGATTTTACTTTATAATCTGAGATTATTTTCCAAAAGGCTCCTGCATCTGGAGTTCCTACCGGTTTTCCTTCAAACAAAACTGTAGTGCATCCTTTGAATAATGGAGCATAGACAATATAAGAGTGTCCAACAATCCAACCAATATCACTAGCTGACCACCAAATATCATCTGCATCAATATTATAAATATTTTTCATGGTCCATTTAAGAGCAACAATGTGACCCCCGATGTCTCTTACAATACCTTTCGGGGTTCCTGTTGTGCCTGATGTATATAAAATGTATGCAAACTCATTTGAGCTCATTTCAACACAGTCAGCATCCTTAGCATTTGAAACTACTTCCTCCCAGCTGACCTCTGTTGGAGCATTTAATTTAACCTCGTGACCAGGTCTTTGGAATAAAATCATCTTTTCAATTTTGTGATCCGCTATTTTAATAGCTTCATCAACAAGTGGTTTGTACTCAACAGTTCTTCCTGGCTCAAAACCACATGAAGCAGTCACTAATAACTTTGCTTTACTGTCATCTATTCTGCTTGCTAGCTCATTTGATGCAAATCCACCAAAAACTACTGAGTGAATTGCTCCAATTCTCGCACAAGCTAGCATTGCAACTACTGCTTCAGGGATCATTGGCATGTAGATAATCACTCGGTCACCTTTATTAGCACCTTGAGCTTTCAATGCCCCTGCAAATTTAGAGACCTTCGATCTTAATTCCTCATAAGTGAACTGACTTTTGTTGGCTGTAATAGGACTATCGTAGATTAATGCAGTTTTTTGTCCTCTTCCTTGATCAATATGAATGTCCAATGCATTATAACAAGTATTTGTGACCCCATCTTCAAACCATTTATAGAATGGAGGGTTCGATTTGTTTAAAATTTTGTTTGGTTTCTTAAACCAAAAGATATCTTCTGAAGCTTCCTGCCAAAATTTTTCAGGACTTTTTATAGAATTTTCATAAATTTCATTAAACTTAGAAGACATAAAGATTTGATTCGAATTCCTTATTTTTTTTGGTTTTTAACTTATAAATTGTATTTAATTTTAAAAATTCAGTAAAATCAATGCTTATTAGTGACAATTAAGTCTTCATAAAACTATTTTAATTTGCTATTTAACCACGAAATTGGCTTAAGGTAACTTAAGTCTAGTTTATATAAACTAAAATAAAAACTAACGAAGAGGGAGTTTTTTATGAAAAAACTTAAACTGTTTGCTTTAGCAGCTATGGCACTGATTGGATTTTCAGGTATAGCTATTGCAGCAGACGCAACGATGTTGATGCAAGATGACTTCGTAGGAATTTCATTCTGGGTTATCTCTATGGGAATGTTAGCAGCTACTGCTTTCTTTTTCATGGAAGCGGGCAATGTCGCATCAGGCTGGAGAACATCAGTTATTGTTGCTGGTCTAGTAACTGGTATTGCATTCATACACTACATGTACATGAGAGAAGTATGGGTTGCTACTGGAGACTCGCCAACTGTTTACAGATACATTGACTGGTTAATCACTGTGCCATTACAGATGGTAGAATTCTATTTAATTCTAGCAGCTATTGGCAAAGCAAACTCTGGAATGTTCTGGAGATTGTTAATTGGTTCATTAGTGATGCTAATCGGTGGATACTTAGGTGAAGCAGGATACATTAATGCTACACTAGGTTTCATCATCGGAATGGCAGGTTGGGTATACATTCTTTATGAAGTATTCTCAGGTGAAGCTGGTAAAGCTGCACAGAAGAGTGGTAACAAAGCTCTTGTAACTGCATTCGGAGCAATGAGAATGATCGTTACAGTAGGTTGGGCAATTTACCCATTAGGTTATGTATTTGGTTACTTAACTGGTGGTGTAGACGCTGACTCACTTAACGTCGTTTACAACTTAGCTGACTTCATTAACAAAATTGCATTTGGTCTAGTAATCTGGGCTGCTGCAACTAGTTCAAGCGGAAGAAGAGCTAAGTAATTTAGCTAAAATTTAAATTAAGGGCAGGTACAATTTTGTACTTGCCCTTTTTTTTTACCTTCATTAAAATTATGTATAATAACTATACATATTATTTATCTATGGATGTTAAATTAGAAAAATGGCACAAATGCCAAGTTGATAAAGAAGTCCTTAAAGAGCTTTCTAAGAAATCAGATTTAAAAGGACTTCAACACGTTTCAGTTTTTTTTGGACTATTATTGATAACTGGAATTTTTGCATATCAAACCTGGGGTACATGGTGGTCGGTATTTTGGTTTTTAGTTTACGGAAATATTTATTCCTTCTCTAATCCATTATGGCATGAGACTGGACATAAAACTGCATTTCAATCAAAATTTTTAAACGAACTTTTTTATTATATCTCCTCTTACATGGCAAACTTTGAACCAACTAGATGGAGATATACACACTTTGTGCATCATGGAAATACTTATTCAACAGAAAATCCATTTGATCATGAAATTGAATACGGAAATGATTTAAAAGAAACACCTAAGCGCTTAATTATAAATATAATTCCATTTTTAGATTTAGTTTTCTTTAAGAAACATATTTCATTTGAAATTATTCAACATGCTTTAGGAAATAAAACTAAAGTTATGCAAGATAGCATCCCAGAAAATGCACAAGTAAAGGCAATTTTAATTTCAAGAATATATGTTGCTATTTGGCTTTTAATTATCTTATGGTCTATACTAGTTTCATCTTGGATGCCCTTATTATATTTTGTGTTACCGCAATTTTATGGAAAAACTTTACACAAACTTGTTGCATTCACTCAACATGCTGGACTTGCAAGGAACATTAAAGATCATAGAGTTACATCACGTGAAATGTATTTAAATCCAATACTAAGTTTTTTATACTGGAAAATGGAATATCATTTAACTCATCATATGTTTCCAACAGTTCCTTCATATAATCTTGATAAGCTGCATCAACACATAAAAGACCAATTACCAAAGCCAAATGATGGTTTAATTGACGCTTATAAAGAAATTATTCCTGCGTTAATGAAACAAAAAGAGGATACAAGCTATTTTATAAAAAAAGAGCTACCTCACGCTCAAAATATATAAAAATATACTAAGTATGATTTTACTTACTTGTTCAATTTAGATAAGAAACTATATATAACGCATGGCAAAAATTACTTACCACACACACGATAATAAAATTCATACAGTTGATGTTCAAAAAGGATTAACTGTAATGGAAGGCGCAATTCAAAATGATATTCCGGGCATTGATGCAGATTGTGGTGGAGGAATGGCTTGTGCTACATGCCATGTTTATGTCAAAGAAGACTGGTTGGATAAGCTTCCAGATAAAGAGGATGGCGAAGAGGATATGCTTGATATGGCTTTTGAACCAAAAAATAATAGTAGACTAAGTTGTCAGTTAATAGTTTCAGATGAGTTAGATGGATTAGAAGTGAATATTCCATCAAAGCAAGGTTAAATGAATAAAACAGATGTATTAATTATTGGGGCAGGGCCAACAGGACTATTTTGTGCTCATCAACTTGGAATTATAGGATTGAGTTGTGAGATAGTTGACAATCTTGATAAAGCAGGCGGTCAATGTATCGAGCTTTATCCTGATAAACCCATTTACGATATACCAGCCGTACCAGAATGCACTGGGGAAGAGCTAACTAATAATCTTCTTAAACAAATTAAACCTTTTAATGTAAAATTTCATTTAAATGAAAGAGTAGAAGAGCTAAAAAAAAATCAAAAGAGATGGCATGTTAAAACTTCTGATGGAGAAGAGTTTGATGTTGCAGCAATTGTAATAGCTGGTGGTGTTGGTTCTTTTGAGCCTAGAAAATTTTCAGTAAAAGAATGTGAAAAATTTGAGGGTAATTCTTTATTTTATTCAATTAAAGATAAATCAATATTTAAAGATAAAACTATTTCAATTTTTGGTGGAGGGGACTCAGCTTTAGATTGGGCTATAGAATTATCAAACACCTCTAAAGTAAATTTAATTCATAGAAGAGATGGATTTAGTGGAGCAGAGTCCAGCGTTAAAAAAGTAAAAGATCTTAATGATCAAGGAAAATTAAATTTATTTACAAAATATCAAATGGTTTCTGTAAGTGGAGATAAACAAATCGAAACTGTTAAGGTAAAACATGATGACGGAGAAATTAAGGAAATTAAATCTGATTATGTATTAGGTTTTTTTGGATTAATCATGCAACTAGGCCCTATTTTAGACTGGGGATTAAATATTAATAAAAAAACTGTTGAAGTTAATACTGAAAATTTTGAAACCAATGTTAGTGGAATATTTGCAATTGGTGATATTTGTTCTTACCCAGGCAAATTAAAATTAATTCTTTCAGGGTTTCATGAAGGTGCATTGGCTGCCCGAGGTTGTTTTAAATATGCAAAACCAGATGAAAAATTAAGATTTGAATTCACAACAACGTCTAAAGCTGCACAAGAGAGACTAGGAATTAAAAAATGATAGAACTCTTTTCCGCCAATACTCCTAATGGATGGAAGATTAGTATCATGCTTGAAGAAATTGGTTACGATTATAAGGTAACTAAAGTTGATTTAGGTAAAGATGAACAATTTAAACCAGAATATTTAAAAATTAGTCCTTTTGGAAAAATTCCTGTGATCATTGATCATGAAAATAATAAAAGTATTTTCGAATCTGGTGCAATTTTAATGTATTTAGCAGACAAAAGTGGAAAACTTTATGATGAAAAAGATAGATTAGTTATTAATCAATGGTTGATGGCTCAAATGGGAACAGTAGGCCCAATGATTGGTCAACATCATCAGTTTCATCATTATAATCCAGGTAAAAGTGAATTTGGGGAAGAAAGATATTTTAAAATTACCAAAAGAATTTATGGAGAATTAGATACAAGATTAAAAGAATCTAAATTCCTAGCAGGATCTGATTATACAATTGCAGATATTGCAACATGGCCATGGATGGCAAGACATGAATGGCACGATATAGGTTTAAAAAATTACAAAAATCTATCCAGATGGTATTTAGAGATTTCTGAGCGAGAAGCAGTGGTTAGAGGTTATAGTTTTATGGATAAGAACGCTAAAATTCCTAAACTCTAAAAATTTACCCAAATAATCTATAAAGAGTACTAAGAATTCCATAACCTGAAAATTCAATAGCAACAATAATTATAATTATTAAAACTAATTTTTTATTCATTTTAAAAACAAATATAGCAACAGCACAATCCAAAAGAAAGGATAGTAAAAATAAATATATTTCTTAGCAAATAGGAATGAGATTGAATTTTGTTTAGATGGTTTCTTTTTCATTTTTAGTCATCTGCATGAACTTTTTCTTCTTTTTCATGCTTTTCTTGTGCTGCAATAGTGTATTTAGCAACAGGTCTCGCCATTAATCTTTTTAATCCAATTGGCTCTGCTGTATCCAAACAATAACCGTAAGTATCTTCTCTAATTCTTCTTAAAGCTTTGTCAATTTCTGAAATTAATTTAATTTGTCTATTGATTGCTTTCATTTCTACATTGCTATCAATATAGGAGTTAGCTTGGTCAACAATATCTGCAGAAATATTATTGTCATCCATGCCACCATTATAGAGAGCCTCATTATTAGCTTTAATTAATTCTTTTTTCCATTCAGTCAGTCTAATTCTGAAATACACTTTATGTTTTTCACACATATATTTTTCAGTATCTTTTGGAACATAAGTTTTTGAAATTTTTACAGGACCTTTTGGTGCAACTTTAGCTGTAGTTGCTTTTGCTTTACTTACAACTTTGGTTTTTGGTTTTGATACTTTTTTCTTTGCTTTAGCTGTTTTTGGCATAGCTCAATTTTAATCGCTCGCAGTATATTCAGCAAATTAGGGGTGTCAAGCAAGCTTAATTGATATAAATATTTATAAATGACTATTAATAACAAAAATATTGATAATGTTTTTTTTATTTTTGTTACAGCTCATTTAATTTTTTGGACACTGATTCCATCCATTACAAATCACAATTTACCATTGGATACTATCGAAGCATTAGCTTGGGGTAGTAACTTAGATTGGGGTTTTAACAAACACCCACCGATGAGTGCTTTTTTTCCAGAAATTTTTTTTCAAGTTTTTGGATCTCAAGATTGGGCCTATTATTTGATGAGCCAAATATTTGTGATTATTTCTTTTTATTACGTTTTTAAATTTTCAAAAGATATATTTAACAGCAATTTATTAAGTTTAATTTCAGTTCTTCTAATCGAAACAATTTATTTTTATAATTTTACCACGCCTGAATTCAATGTAAATGTATGTCAATTACCTTTCTGGTCTTTAACAGTTTATTATTCATGGAAAATATATAACAGCAAAGAAATAAAATTTTTAGATTGTTTTTTACTTGGTTTATTTGCAGCTTTTGGCTTTTTATCAAAATACCTATTTATTTATTTACTAGTTTCTATTTATTTTCTTTTTATTTATTTAATTTTCATAAAAAAAAAAAGAAAATTTGATTTTAAATATTTAATTTCTATTGAAGTTTTTTTAGTAGTTTTAGTTCCACATTTAATTTGGTTAAATAATAATGAATTTATTACAATTACTTACGGATTAGCTCGAACTGGGATGGATAATTGGACCATATTTGATCATATTAAATTTCCATTAATATTTTTAAGTAAACAAATTGGTATTTTAATTCCATTTTTTTTATTGAGCTGGTTGCTTATTAAAAAAATAAAATTTAATATTAATTTCAGAGACAAAAAATTACTTTTTTTATTATCAATTAATGTGTTGCCAATTATTTTGATGTTTTTAACATCATTTATAATTGGATCAAAAATTAGGACAATGTGGATGACACCTTTCTATTTATTTTTAGGAACATTATTTGTTTATCTGGCTAAAGAACAAATAAATCTTAAAGATTTAAAAGGTTTTTTAGTTGGATTTATTTTTTTTTTCTTTTTATCTCCAATCCTGTATGGATTCGTTTCGATTTCACAAGAAGATAAAAGAACAGATTATCCTGGAAAAGAAATTGCAATCAAAACCCAATATGCCTGGAATCAACAATTCAAATCTAGTATTAATGTAGTTTTGGGAGATGAATGGAAGGCAGGAAATTTATCTTACCATTTAAAGTCACGACCTGTTTGGGAGGGGTCTGTTGAGAGGGAAAAACTTGATCAATTAAAAGACTATATGTGTATGGATAGTGTTTGTGTAGGATCAAGATAGATGAAGTACGTAATTTTAATTCCAATTTATAATGACAGAGAGTCTTTTAAGGCACTGGTAGAAAATATTAATTCTGAAGTTAATGATTTAAATCATGAGATATCTTTGGTTGGCATTAATGATGCATCATCACAACAGATAATTGATACTTATCCAAATTTAAATAACATCAACTCTTTTGAAATCATAAATATGAAAGAAAATAGAGGCCATGCAAGATGTATTGCTTCTGGCTTAAAATATATCTTTGAAAAGAAAGAGTTTGATTTTGTAATCCCTATGGATGGTGACGGAGAAGATAGACCTGAAGAAATTAAAAATTTTATTCAACTTTCAGAACAATCAGTTGAAAAATCAATTATTGGCGAAAGAGTTAAGAGATCTGAAGGTTTATTTTTTCAATTATGTTATCAATTTCACAAATTCTTAACTTTAGCATTTACAGGTCAATCAATTAAATTTGGAAATTTTACTTGTTTATCAAAATCAACTGTAAAGAAACTGTTAGATGAAAAAGCAACTTGGAATAGTTTTTCTGGTTCATTAAAAAAAATAGAAAAAGATTTAATTTCTATTCCATCCACACGAGGCAAAAGATATTTTGGACCATCTCAAATGAGTTTCTTTAATTTATTAAAGCATTCACTTTCAATTATAAGTGTTTTCAGAAAAACAGTTTTAATAAGATCGGCTTTATTTATTATTTTTTATATATTACTTATCAAAAGCTATGCTTCAGTAATAACTTCATTACCATTAATTTTATTATTGATAATGATTTATTCAATCTCTAGTTTAGCCTTAAGAGAGAATGTTGAGGAATTTAATAATTCCTTAACAAACATTCATGATATTGATAAAATTAAATAAATTATGAAAAACTTTTTTAGAAAAGTTGCTTTTGGTATTGGACCTAATGAACAAGCTCCTGCTGATCCTTTGAAGTGGGCTCTTGACCAAGTAAATGATGTGCCAGAATTATCTTGGAAAGGTAAAATATATTCTGAAAAAGAATTAAGAAAACATTATAGAGACTGGGTTTATGGTGATAGAAAAGTATTAAGAAAAAAGTATAAAGACAACAAAACACTATACAAAACTCATAAAGATATACTTAGACACAAAACTGGTCAAAAGTTTTGGGAATCATTGGAAATATCGATTAGACATAATGAAGGAATTAATAGCAGTCATCCAGTTTTAGCAAAACTATGGATGTTTTGGGGAAACTTTTTTGCTATCAGCGAAAAAGATTTTTTAGCAAATTATTCAACAGGCGCATATCAAAGAGAAATTATCAGACCAAATTTAAATCAATCATTTGAAAAAATGGTTTATGATGTAACCACTTCTTGGGCCATGATTCATCATCTAGATAATAGTGAGAGTGCTGGTCCTAAAAGTGTTACAGCAAGTGATGATTGGAGAAGGAGAAAAAAAGAACCTGCAACAATCAATGAAAACCATGCAAGAGAACTTTTAGAACTGCATACAGTGTCCCCAAAAGCTGGCTATACCCAAGAAGATGTAATTCAACTAGCATATATTATGACTGGCTGGCAACATAGATGGAGCAAAAAAAATTTAGAAACAGGTAATGTCTGGTTTAACTCTGAATATCATCAAACAGGTAAAAAAAATGTTTTGGGGAAAGAATATAAAAAAGGCAAAAAAGCTTTAGCTGTTGTAATTAAAGATTTAGTTAATCATCCTAATTGTAGAGATTTTGTTGCAGAAAGACTTTGTAGATTTTTAATCACTGATGAACCTACAAAAGAGATGAAGCAACCAATTATTGATGCCTTCAAAAAATCTGATGGATTTATTCCTGAAATTCATAAAGCAGCAATTAAAGTTGCTTTTGAATACAATGATAAATACAAAAAATTTCAGACACCTGAGAACTGGCTTATTCAAGTTGCTAAAATTGCAGATTTAAATTGGCCACCTTCACCAGATCTGATGGATAAATATGAGCTAGGTCAAAGACCATTCGATTCACAACGAGAACCTGAGTGGTTATTACAAAATATTGGTCATCATCCTTACAGAGCAAAACAACCAAACGGTTGGTCAGACCATTCTGCTGATTGGATTTCTCCGGAATTATTAATCAGAAGACTTGTGTATGCAAAAGCAAGTTACAATTTTGCTAAAATGGAAAATAATAAAAATGCAGAATATTATGTGAATATGGTTGAAAATAATTTTGACAACCCAAACAAAATAATGAAATACTTAAATCAAAAAAATAGATCTGTTGAAAAACATACTCTACTTTTTAACCATCCGGAGTTTTTAAAAGCATGAAGATATCAAGAAGAGATTTTTTAAAAACTACAGCTTTGACCTCACTATATTTTGCTGGTTTCAGTGCTCATAGTTATGCAAATTCAGGCAAAAAGAAAAATTTGGTAATTATAATGTTACGTGGAGGAATGGATGGACTTTGTGCTATTCCAGTTAAAGGTGACAAAAATTTTGAGAAACTGAGAAGTAAAATCAATCTTGATAGAACTTTAAAATTAACCTCAGATTTTGATTTACACCCAGCATTAAAAACATTTAAAAGTCTTTGGGATCAAAATTTAAGTGCTGCAGTTCATGCAACAAATATCCCTTACACAGGTAGATCACATTTTGATGGCCAAAATTTAATGGAGTCGGGTGGTAAAATACCTTACCAAGAAAAAACAGGTTGGCTTGGAAGAGGAATGAAAACAGCTGGATTAACAGGACAAGGATTAGCTTTAGCTTTACCAATGCCTTTATTAATAAGAGGTGTTCCAATGAATAATAATTATTTTCCTGTAGGTCGAAGTCTACCATATCCCGAAACTCTAGAAATTATAAAACAAGCATATAAAGAGCATGATGAAAAATTATTAAGTGACAATTTAGAAATCATTTTAACTAGAGATTTTAACAATAGATCAAGAGATGATGCTTGGATTTTAGCTTCAAGCGCTGGAACAGAGTTATCAAAACCAGATGGACCTAAAGTTGCAGTCTTTGAGGTAGATGGTTTTGACACGCATGCTGCGCAAGGAGCAACAGATGGTGCTCATGCGGATTGCCTATCAGATTATGACAATATTGTTAGATCTTTAAAATCTTCAATGTCTGAACAGGCATTTAATAATACTTTAGTTTTAACGCTAACAGAGTTTGGAAGAACAATTAAGCAGAACAGTAGTAATGGAACAGAGCATGGTTATGGTTCAGCCATTCTAATGGCAGGAGGACTTGTTAAAAAAGCACAAGTCCACACGGATTGGCCAGGACTAAAGAAAAAAGAATTATTTGAAGGAAGAGACTTGAATTCTACAATAGATTCAAGAGCAATTTATGCCTCTGCTATGTCAACTGTCTTTGATGTTGATTTTAAGAGGATTACTAAAGAAGTATTTTGGGGAGAGAATTTACCAAATTTATCTGATAAGCTTTTCAAAGCTTAATTCATGAAAAAACTTATAATTATTTTTCTATCCCTTGTTTTAATACCGTCAATTTCATATGCAAACAAATGGCACAAAAATATGAAAAAGCAGGAGAAGAAAGATTTTGCTCATTATGTGCTTAAAGCACAATCAGATAACAAGATGGTATTCAACCTTAGAAATATCAAAAATTCAAACATCTATAAATTTTTTGATAAGTTTGAGGATCGTATGGGGGTTGCTGAAAAAGGAGTCGAGTTCAATTTAAAATATTCATTTGAAGGTCATAAACAAGATTGGTCGAGGTGGGGAAAACCTGGCCATGCACAAAGATTCCAGATAATGGAACCTTATAAGGAAACTACCAAAAAAAATAAAACAAAATGGTACAGGGTAGGTTATTTTTTCCCTCAAGACGTAAAGATTGAAAAGCATACAATATCTTTATTTGATTTTAAAAAATTATATGGGAAAGGTGAAAAAACTCACGATGCAGCACTCAATATAATTAATAATAAATTTAATTGGGTATTTAATTCCCCAAATTACACCTCACATAAAAATGAGACTGGAGAGGAATATTTATACTTCGACACCTATTTTGTTCATCTTGATGCTTATTTTTCCCCATTAAAAGGTAAATGGGTAAATGTTTTAGTAAACGCAAAGTGGGCAGAAGATGGATTTTTACATTTGTGGATAGATGGAAAACTAAGATCAAGCTATTATGGTGATACTTTGGGCGGTGCTTCAAGTGTTAGATTTAAATTTGGACCTTATAGACACCACATGAATCAAGCAACTGATGCTGGTGTTAAAATACCTGATGTAAAAATTAAATATTCTAATGTTGGTAAAGCCGATAATTGTGATGATTTATGGAGTGGCTGTTCAGAAATTGTAAGTCAATTAAATGGAGAAACCCAGCTTAATGGAGTAAGCATGATTGCATTTTGTAAAACAGCTCCTCAATCAGATGGATCATCTTGTAAGAATTTGGGTTATCCTAACAACCCTAAGCCTTTTTAATTTAGTAACAGCTACAGCTTTTCTTTTTAGCCTTTTGTTGATCGTCAGCTTTTGTAGCTTCTAATTCTTTTTGCTCTTCCTCAAGAGCTTTTTTTTTCTTTAAAATCTTGTCTTCAAAATAATCATAAAGAGAAGCAAATCCTAATTTAGAGGCTCTTTTTTCCTCATAATTTCTTCGCCCTTTAAGGTTTTCAATTATTTTGACTATTTCTTGGTTTTGCATGCTCTTTTTTTTATTCAAATAAATAAATAATCCAAGCTACAAAATTTGCAAACTATAAACAGGTTTTTTTATGTTAGGATAACGTGATGAATATAAGTCAAAAAAAATTAGAAAAATCTAAAGGCAGATTAGAAATAAAAATAAAAGATCAAAATTTACAAAAACTTTATCAACAAGGATCTTTAAAAGCTTTGATGCCAGATTTTCATGAAAATTTAAAACAATTAATGCTCATCAATACTGCTGGTGGAATTACTAGTGGAGATGAATACAATTACGTTATAGAGATCGATAAATCGGATCTCTGTATTTCAACTCAGGCTGCAGAAAAGATTTACAGCGGGTTCGGAGATCCAGCCAACTTAGTAATTAATTTAAATTTATCAAACAATTCAAATTTATTTTGGTTACCAAAAGAATTAATTTTATTTAATAATTGTAATTTAAAAAGAAAAATTAATTTTAATTTATCAAAAGACTCAAATTTATTCCTTTGTGAAAATATTATTTTTGGACGAACTTCTATGAAGGAAGAGTTTGAAGGGGGATATTTTTCAGATTTTTGGAATATTAAAATAGATAATAAACTAATTCATTCTGAAGCAATAAATACAGGTTTATTTGAAAAAAAATATTTGAATAGTTTTTCGACATTAAATAATAATTCTGCAGTTGCGACAATTATTATTGTAGGAAACAAGTTTTTGAATAATCTTAATAATCTATCTGAAACTTTAACTAACAATGAAAATACAACTTCAAATTATTCTCAATGGGATAATAAATTGATCCTAAGACTTTTATCTAAAGATAGTTATAATCTTAAATTTGCAATTGATAAAATTTTATCTTATTTTTTTGAAGGTTCAAAGATACCAAAAGTATGGAATATATAAATGAAATTAACTCCTAGAGAAAAAGATAAACTTTTAATAAGCCTTGCAGCAATTGTTGCTAAAAATAGATTATCCAAAGGTATAAAATTGAATTATCCAGAGGCTATCGCTTTAATAACAGATTTTGTAGTAGAGGGAGCTAGAGAAGGTAAAAGTGTTGCAGAGCTCATGGAGGCAGGAGCTCATGTTATTAAAAAAAAAGATTGTATGGAAGGCATTCCAGATATGGTGAAGGAAGTTCAAGTAGAAGCTACTTTTCCTGATGGAACTAAATTAGTAACAGTGCACAAACCAATTAGATGACAATATTATGAAGCCAGGTGAAGTAATTACAAAAAACGAGGATATAGACTTAAATAAAGATTCAAAAGTTACAAAGATAAAAATTTCTAATTCTGGAGATAGACCTGTGCAAGTTGGAAGCCATTATCATTTTTTTGAAACAAATGAGTATTTAGTATTTGATAGGCAATTATCATATGGAAAGAGATTAAATATACCTTCAGGCACCGCTGTAAGATTTGAGCCAGGTCAATCTAAAGATGTTGAGCTTATAGAAATAAATGGATCAAAAAAAATATACGGGTTCAATAAGAAAGTTATGGGTAAATTATAATGGCTAAAATTTCTAGAGCAGCTTATGCAGATATGTATGGGCCAACCACAGGAGATAAAGTAAGGCTTGCAGATACAGAATTATTTATTGAAGTTGAAAACGATCTAACCACTTATGGTGAAGAAGTTAAGTTTGGTGGTGGAAAAGTAATAAGAGATGGGATGGGCCAATCTCAAATTAGCAGAGAAAAAGGAGCTGCTGATACTGTTATTACCAACGCTTTAATAGTTGATGTAAATGGAATTTATAAAGCTGATGTAGGTTTAAAGGATGGAAAAATATTTGAAATTGGTAAAGCTGGAAATCCAGACACTCAATCTAAAGTAAATATTATTATTGGTCCAGGAACAGAGATAATTGCTGGTGAGGGAAAAATTTTAACAGCAGGGGGTTTTGATAGTCACATTCATTATATATGTCCCCAACAAATTGATGATGCATTGCACTCAGGCATCACAACCATGCTTGGAGGAGGAACTGGACCGGCTCATGGAACACTTGCAACAACGTGTACACCTGGACCATGGCACATACAAAGAATGATTCAATCTGCTGATGGTTTTTCTATGAATTTGGCTTTTGCGGGGAAAGGAAATTCTTCATTACCAGAAGGTCTTGAAGAGCAAATTCTAGCAGGAGCTTCAGCTTTAAAATTACATGAGGATTGGGGAACCACTCCTGGAGCAATTGATAATTGCTTGAATATTGCTGACAAAAATGATGTTCAAGTAATGATTCACACAGACACTTTAAATGAAAGTGGGTTTGTAGAAAATACCATCAAAGCAATTAACAAAAGAACTATCCATGCTTTTCATACAGAGGGTGCTGGTGGCGGACACGCGCCAGATATAATCAAAGTTTGTGGAGAAGAGTATGTTATTCCTTCTTCCACAAATCCGACCAGACCATATACAGTCAATACAATAGAAGAACATTTAGATATGCTAATGGTTTGTCACCATCTCGATAAATCTATTCCAGAGGATGTAGCATTTGCTGAAAGTAGAATTAGAAGAGAAACAATTGCAGCAGAAGATATTCTTCATGACATGGGAGCCTTTTCAATTATTGCATCAGATAGTCAGGCTATGGGTAGAGTTGGAGAAGTTATCATCAGAACTTGGCAAACTGCACACAAAATGAAAGTTCAAAGAGGAAGTTTACCAGAGGAAAAAGGTGATAATGATAATTTTAGAGTTAAAAGGTATTTAGCAAAATATACAATTAATCCAGCAATTGCTCATGGAATTTCAAAACATATTGGTAACATTGAAAAAAATAAACGTGCAGATTTAGTTTTGTGGGACCCAGCATTTTTTGGTGCCAAACCAGAGATGATATTATTAGGTGGAAGTATAGCTTGTGCGCAAATGGGAGACCCAAATGCATCAATTCCAACTCCACAGCCTGTGTACACTAGACCAATGTTTTCATCATTTGGGACGTCGTTAGAGAAATCCTCAGTAATTTTCACAAGCAAGCTAGCTCTTGAAAAGAATTCTTTAAAAGATGCAAGTATTAGAAAAGACTTATTACCCGTTGAAAACACAAGAGCCATTTCTAAAAAAGATATGATTTTAAACAACAAGTGTCCAAAAATTGAGGTAAATCCTGAGACATACGAGGTAAAAGCTGATGGTGAGATAATTACCTGTGAACCAGCTAAAGAACTCCCTTTGGCACAGAGATATTTTATGTTTTAGCTTATGGATAATTGTTTTTTAATAGTTAATAAAATTACCAAAAATAAAGCAAAAGATTACATATCTTTATCTTATGATGAGAGATTTTTAAGAAGAAAAAAACTAGTTTCAGATAACGGTTTTGAATTTTTAGTGAATTTACCAGAGACAAAATCACTGTCAGAAAATCAAGCGTTTAGGCTTCAAAGTGGAAATTTGATTTTAATCAAAAATAAAAAAGAAAGTTTATTAGAAATAAAAGGAAAAAATTTAATGCAATTAATTTGGCACATCGGAAATAGGCATATGCCATGCCAAATTGAAAAAGATAGAATTTTTATTCAGTATGATGAAGTAATAAAAAAAATGATTTTAAAATTAGGTGGAAAGGTTAAGAAAGTTTTAAGACCTTTTAAACCAGAGGGAGGAGCATATGGAATTGGTAGAACCCATAGCCATAAACACTAAAATAAAAAGTAAAAAAGATTTAAAAGAGGCTTTACAAATTCTTCAAACTTGGTTTTCACCATCATTTCCTGTTGGAAGTTTTTCATATTCTCATGGTTTAGAAGCTATGATTAATGATAATTTAGTTAAGTCAAAAGAAGATATGTTGGATTATTTAAAATGTATTCTAAAATATGGCACTGGTAAAAATGATATAATTTTAATGAAATATACCTATCAAGGTGAAGAATTAAATGAACTTGCTCTATCACTTTGTCCAAGCAAAGAGAGAAAAATTGAGTCTATAGAAATGGGTAATGCATTTAGAAAAGTTTTAGCTGATAGTTGGGATTTTAAAATTCAGGAAAATACTGCATATCCAATTGCAGTTGCTAAAGCTGCTAAACACTTTGGTATACCTTTAAACTTAACGATAGTGTCTTATCTACAATCTTTTGTATCAAACTTAATAAATGTTTGTATTAAACATATACCAGTTGGACAAAAAATTGGTCAAGACTGTATAATTCAGACTTACGATTTAATTAGAGAAATAGAAAAAGAAAGTGAAAATTTAAATTTAGAAGACCTAGGTGGAATTTGTTTTAATAGTGATATCTACAGTATTAAGCATGAAAATCTGAAAACACGAATTTATAAGACATGAAAAATATAAATGGACCATTAAAAGTTGGAATAGGTGGACCCGTTGGTGCAGGAAAGACAAGTTTAACAGCTGAATTGTGTAAATTTTTATCAAAGAAAATTTCTATGGCTGTAATATCAAACGATATTTATACAAAAGAAGATGCAGAATTTTTAATGAAAGTTCAAGCTTTACCTCTTGAGAGAATTAAAGGAGTTGAAACAGGAGGATGTCCACATACAGCAATTCGTGAAGATGCTTCAATTAATATGCTTGCTGTAGAAAATATGAAAAAAAAATTCCCTGATCTCGATTTGATTTTAATTGAGTCTGGTGGAGACAATTTAGCAGCAACTTTTAGCCCAGAACTAGTCGATCTATCTATTTATGTTATTGACGTCGGTATGGGTGGAGATATTCCTAGAAAAGGTGGTCCTGCTATTCAAAAGTCAGACTTGTTAATTATCAATAAGACTGATTTAGCTCCTCATGTAGAAGTTAATCTTGAAACCATGAAAGAAGACGTAAAAAAGGCCCGAAATGGCTTACCTTATGTTTTTTGCCAGATGAAAAAGCAAATTGGTGTTGAAGATGTTGCTAAATTCTTATTTTCATCAGGTGGACTGTAGAGTTTTGATCTATGCTCTAATTGTTGGCAAGCAATAGAAATCAGCTGTATCAATTTTAGAAGAATACTGTCTTCGCATATTCCACTTCTTATGAACCCCAGCACTTGCAACACTCAAGGTAGATCTTCCGTATCGATGATTAGTATTATCAATTGATCTCATTAAGCTATTAATTTTTTCATCTTTTTCAGATGTAAATAAATTTGTTTTATCACTAGCATTCGATAATCCTGTGAGCATCACACCTGCTTTTTGATAACGGTAACCATTTTTAAAAATACTCTCAAGTATTGAAACTGCTGTCTTAACTGTTTCAATACTATTATTTGTTGCAATTGGAAAATCAACTGTCTTCGCATTTGAATAGTAACCAAAGTTTCTCTGGAAAGGACTGGTTCTAACAAATACTGTAATTGCTTTTGCAACTAAAGACTCTGATCTAATTTTTTCAGATGCGTTTAAACAATAGTTAGCAACCGCTTCTTTTAATTCTTGGAAAGTTTCAATTCTTTTTCCAAATGATCTTGAAACAACACAGCTCTTTCTTTTAGTTGTAGTAGTCTCTAATCCAATACAAGAAATTCCTCTAAGCTCCATTGCAGTTCTTGAACTTAAAACATTTGAAGATTTTTTGATCCAGGTATTAGATTTATTCTTAAGTTGTTTAGCATTATAAATTCCATGCTTTTGATAAAACTTAGTTAATTGTCTTCCAACCCCCCAGACATCATTAATTTCAACTTTTTCTAAAATAGGATCTAGATTTTCTATTCCAATTAAACTTGTCACTCCTGATTGTTTTTTCTTTGCAATATGATTTGCAACTTTGCTTAAAGTTTTTGTATTTGCTATTCCAATACTTGTTGGAATACCTGTCCACTGCAAAACTGTTTCTCTAATTTCTTTTCCAACTTTCTCTACTTCAGTATCAGGAAAGTTTGATAAATCTAAAAAAGCTTCGTCAATGGAGTAAACTTCTATTTCTGAATTAAATCTTTTAAGAGTACGCATCACTCTTCTTGATAAATCTCCATATAAAGAATAATTAGATGAAAAAACTTCAACTTTATTTTTAAGAATAATATCTTTTGCTTTAAAGTAAGGTTCTCCCATTTTAATACCTAAAGCTTTTGCTTCATTTGATCTTGAAATAATACAGCCATCATTATTCGACAAAACAACAACAGGCTTTCTTCTTATTTTTGGATTAAATAATCTTTCACATGATACATAAAAAGAATTACAATCAATTAATGCTATTTTTTTAGTACGTTGAATGGATGACATAAGTAACAACCCCCCAAATAAAAATATCTTGTTCTTCGTTAATTAAAATTCTGTCAGCAAATTCTTTAGATCCAGAAGTTAAAAATTTTTTATCTCTTTCTTGAACCAAAGTTTTAACTACAAGTTCGTCATGAACATTAGCAATCACTGTTGAAAAGTTTTTTGGTTTTAAACTTTTATCAACCACCAGTAAGTCACCATCATTAATCCCAACATCGACCATGGATTTACCTTGAACTCTGATAATGAAAGTTGCTGGAACATTTCTTATTAAATGCATGTTCAGATCAATATCTTCTTCGATATAATCAGTAGCGGGGGAAGGAAAACCAGCGCCTGCTTTATGTAGATAATAAGGGATTGTTAGTTTCATGTTCTTGTTTTGTTCTACTTTATAGACTATTTATACAATACACTCAAGAGGTTGTATTTTGAGTCCGTAATTGAATCAAAAGTGAATCAAAACGTGAACATCAAAAACAACATTTGGTGGACATGTGGATAACTTTTACAATAAGTAGTCTTAAAGTGATTTATAAAGGAAAATTATGATTTGTATTAAAGCCGATATTCCAGAAGAGTTAAACGAAATAGATGATGAATTAAAAGCAGTTTACCATAGCAAAGACACTGTTTGTTTTTTCATATTAAAAACAAGAGAATTAAGAAATAAGTTTATAGAAGAAACCAAGGGAATGAACAAAAGTGAAAGAGAAAAAGTTTACGAGGTATATAATAAATAAATCATGAATATTTTAGATTTTGTGATGGTTGGTTCTGATGATCATGAAAAATCAGGTGATTTTTATGATGCTGTATTTGAACCTTTGAAATTAAAAAGAGTTTTGAAAACACAAAAATATCTTGGTTACGCTCATTCAAGTGATCCAGAGAAAGTTCAATTTTATGTAACACATCCTGTAAATGGAAAAGATGCAACGTTTGGCAATGGAACCCAAATAACTTTATTAGCAGACAACAAAGAAGCAGTTGAAAAATTTTATGAGATTGCGATTTCAAAAGGGGCAACAGATGAGGGAGCACCTGGAGTTAGAAAAGATGGAAATTATTATGGATATATTCGTGATTTAGATGGAAATAAGATTGCAGCTAAAAGTATTTTAAAATAAAAAAGGAGTTATATGAAACTAAATTGTCATTGTGGAGCTATCGAAGCAGAAATCAATGCTACAGTTAACGAATTAGCAAAAATTGTAAGATGTAATTGTTCTATTTGTAAAAGAAAAAATGCAACAATGGGGATGGTTAAAAATGAGGACTTTAAAGTTACCAAAGGAGAAGATAAATTAAAACTTTATCAGTATCATACCAAAGTGGCTAACCATTATTTTTGTACTGAATGTGGAATTTACACTCACCATAATCCAAGAAGTGCACCTACCATGACTGGATTTAATTTAGGTTGTGTGGATGAAGTCAAAGTAGATGATTTAAAAGAAGTAGCTTTCTTTGATGGTCTTAACCATCCAATGGATCAAGAAAAATAAAGTCTAATGAAATTAACTGAAGAGTGTTTTAAGAAAGTTAAAAAAGATTGTTTTAAATTTATTAAATCACAAGAAACATCAACTGAAAAGTTTGGAAATAAGGAGGGGATGATTAAGAATTTTTTAATCCCAATATGTTTTTGGATTGCAAAAAAAGCAAATAACAAAAAACCTTATTTTGTTGGATTAGCCGGAGGTCAAGGAACTGGCAAGACAACTATAAGTTCAATAATAAAGATTATATTAGAAAAGTATTTTAAATTAAAAGTATTTAAGATTTCTATTGATGATTTTTATAAAACTAGAAAAGAAAGATTAGCTTTATCAAAAAAAGTACACCCAATGTTACTTACCAGGGGTGTTCCTGGAACTCATGATATCAACATGATGCTGGATTTCTTTAAAAAATCTAAAGCAAAAAAATTTAAAAATATGAAATTACCAAACTTTAATAAGGCAATTGATGACAGATTTCCTAAAAACAAATGGAACAAAATTAATAAAAGGCCAAATGTTATTATATTTGAAGGATGGTGTGTTGGAGCAAGAGCAGAAACTAACAAGACATTAAAAAAATCTATTAACTCTTTGGAAAAAGCAAATGATCACAAACTTATTTGGAGAAAATATGTAAATCAGCAATTAAAAACTAAGTATAAAAAGTTATATTCTCAGTTAAATTGCATGATTTACTTAAAAGCAAAAAACTTTAGTTTATTACAAAAGTGGAGATTAAAGCAGGAACATAAACTATGGTTAAAAACAAAGAAAAAGGGTGGTCATAAGATAATGAGCAAAGGAGATGTAATTAACTTTATGCAAACATATCAGAGAATTACACAGAACATGTTCAAAAATATGCCTAAATATGCATCTATAATTTTAAATTTAAACAGTAACCATCAAATTAAAACTGCTGTATATAAGGCGAAATGAAAAAAATATTTATAATAGCAATCACATCAATATTATATTTTAGTAATGCTTTCGCAGTTACGCTTCTTGATGCATTAAATCAAACATATAAGAATAATATTCAATTAAATGCTGAAAGAGAAAATATTAAAGTTTCAGAAGAAGATGTGAATATTGCAAAAGCGGATTATAAACCTTCTTTAACTTTAAAAGGATCTAAAAGTATTGAGGAAACAAATAAACTTACAAATCAAAGTGGAGGTGATGCAAGTGTAACTGATGTAGATCCATTAACTACCTCGATCAAATTAGAACAAACATTGTTAGATTTTGGTAGAGATCTTACACTTCAAAAAAATATTACTGCTTTAGATTTAGCAAAAGCTCAGTTAGTTAAAAAAGAACAGGATATTTTACATAAAGCAATTGATGCATTCACAAATTTAATTCTAGCTAGAGAAACACTAGATATTAACGCAAAAAATTTAAATCTTTTAATTAGACAAGTTGAAAATGATAAAATTAGAAGAGACAGGGGTCAAATTACAAATACTGATTTGGCACAATCAGAGTCATCACTTGCAGGTGCGCAAGCGCAATTTGCTAAAGCAAAAAGTGACTTATTAATCAGTAAACTAAATTATGAAAACATAATTGGTAAAATTAGTGATCCAAATCAATTACAAAAAAATTCAAATGCGATAGTTAGTATTCCAAATACTTTAAATGAGGCAATTAATCTTTCAAAACAAAATAACCCTAATATTCAAATAGCAAAATTTGATTTAGCTAAAGCTGAAAAGGAATTAGCAATTTCAGAATCAGACTTGAAGCCAACTGCTTCTTTATCTTTAGAAAGATCTTATACAGAAGATCTTAGTTCTACTTATGATGAGAGAGAAAAAGATATATTAAAAGCAGAAATTAGTTGGCCATTTTATTCAGGTGGAAAAAAGAGATCAACTATTAATAAAAATTCAAATTTAGCTACTAGAAAAAGATTATTGTTGGATGATGCTGTAAGAACCAATGAAACCAATGTAGCAAGTGCATGGTCTAGTCTAGAGTCTTCTGAAAGTTTTTTAAAATCAGTTAGAGTTCAAGTAAATGCAGCTGAAATAGCTAATGAAGGAATTGCTGCAGAGTACGAAAGAGGTTCTAGAACTACTTTAGATGTTATCCAATCAAATGCTTTATTGCTTTCTGCTCAAATTTCTTTAGCAAGTTCAGAGAAAAACTATCTAATGGCTCAATATAATCTGCTTAAAGCAGTGGGTTTGTTAAACAGTCAATATCTAAAACTTAAGTAATTATTTGATTTTTAAGGCCAAAAAATAAATATATTGCTAATGAGAACAAAATGTGTACATTTATTTCATGATTCGAGTGTTAAAAAATTTAAAAAAAGAGGCAAAAAATGACGAAAAATAACCTAAAAGTAGTTAAATCTACTAAAGATCAAGAAATGGATGTTAAAGAAAAGAACAAAGCGCTAGACGCTGCAATAGCTCAAATTACAGATAATTTTGGAAAAGGCTCTGTAATGAAGCTTGGTGAAAAGAGAGCAATGGATATCGAGTCTGTATCGACAGGTTCTTTAAGTCTTGATTTAGCTTTAGGTATCGGTGGATTACCAAAAGGAAGAATTATCGAAGTTTACGGACCAGAGTCATCTGGAAAAACAACATTAGCATTACAAGTTGTTGCTGAAGCTCAAAAATCTGGTGGAATTTGTGCATTCGTTGATGCAGAGCATGCATTAGACCCAGTTTATGCAAAAAAATTAGGTGTAAACACTGAAGAACTTTTAATTTCACAGCCAGACACTGGTGAGCAAGCTTTAGAAATCGCTGATACACTAGTAAAATCAGGCTCTATTTCAGTAATCGTTATCGACTCTGTTGCAGCTTTAACTCCTAAAGCTGAAATTGAAGGCGAGATGGGGGATCATCATGTTGGTCTTCAATCAAGATTAATGAGTCAGGCGTTAAGAAAATTAACAGGCTCAATATCAAACACAAACACAATGATGATTTTCATTAATCAAATTAGAATGAAAATTGGTGTTATGTTTGGAAGTCCAGAAACAACATCAGGTGGTAATGCACTCAAGTTTTACTCATCTGTAAGAATGGATATTAGAAGAATTGGTGCCATCAAAGATAAAGATGAAATTATTGGTAACTCTACAAGAGTAAAAGTAGTTAAGAATAAAGTTGCACCACCATTTAAAGTTGTTGAATTTGACTTGATGTATGGAAGAGGAATTAGCAAGATGGGAGAACTAGTCGATCTTGGTTCCAAAGCAGATATAATTGAAAAATCAGGTGCTTGGTACGCTTACAATGGAGAGAAGATTGGTCAAGGTAGAGAGAATGCTAAGACTTATCTAGCTCAAAATCCTAAAGTTGCTGCAGAAATTGAAATGGCAATTAGAGAAAAAGCAGGTGTGATTTCTAAGAAAATAGAAGGAAATCCAATCGATCCTGAAAAATTGGAAAAAGAAAAGAAAGTAGCTGAAAAAGAAGAGGCTGATAAAGCAGAAGCTACTCCTCCATCTAAAAAGAATTAATAGGTCATCTTTATTAATAAAAGGCGCTTAATTTAAGCGCCTTTTTTCCCTTCGATATCTAGACATAGAATAAAAAAGCTGTATTTTAAAAATATGGCAGACAAAACACTCAATGAAATAAGAAATACTTTCCTAAAGTATTTTGAAAAGAATGATCATAGGATTGTAGAATCTAGTAATTTGGTTCCCAATAATGATCCTACTTTAATGTTTGCAAATTCTGGAATGGTTCAGTTTAAGAATGTTTTCACAGGCTTAGAAAAAAGAAATTATGTAAGGGCTACAACTTCACAAAAATGTGTAAGGGCAGGTGGAAAGCATAATGATTTAGAGAATGTTGGTTACACACCAAGACATCATACATTTTTTGAGATGTTAGGTAACTTTTCTTTTGGGGATTATTTTAAAGAGCAAGCAATTCATTATGCATGGAATTTAATAACAAAAGATTTTGGAATAGACAAAAATAAACTTTATGTAACTGTATACCATGAAGACGACGAAGCCTTTAATTTCTGGAAGAAAATAGCGGGTTTTAGTGATGATAGGATTATTAGAATAGCAACTTCAGATAATTTCTGGTCAATGGGTGAGACAGGTCCTTGTGGACCGTGCTCTGAAATATTCTTTGATCATGGTGATCATTTACCAGGCGGATTACCAGGAAGTAAAGATGAGGATGGAGATAGATTTATAGAAATTTGGAATTTAGTCTTCATGCAATTTGAACAAGTCACAAAAGATAAAAGAATAAATCTTCCAAAACCATCTGTTGATACTGGAATGGGACTTGAGCGAATAGCAGCCTTATTGCAAGGTACTCATGATAATTATGAAACAGATCATTTTAAAAAAATAATTAATTCTGCATCTGAAATTGTAAAAGTTAAATCAGAAAAATCTAATCTTTCAAGTTTTAGAGTTATAGCTGATCACCTAAGAGCTAGTTCATTTTTAATTGCAGAAGGTGTTTTACCTTCAAATGAAGGAAGAGGATATGTTCTTCGAAGAATTATGAGACGAGGGATGAGACATTCTCATTTACTGGGATCAAAGGAACCAGTTTTTTATAATTTGTTTGACACACTTAAAAATGAAATGTCAGGAAACTACCCAGAATTAGTTAGAGCCGAGTCTTTAATTAAAGAAACTTTAAAAATGGAAGAAGAAAAATTTTTAGTTTTATTAGATAGAGGAATAAAAATTTTAAATGATGAAATATCAAAAATTGATAAAGTGTTGCCAGGCGAAGTAGCTTTTAAATTATATGACACCTATGGTTTCCCATTAGATCTTACCGAAGATATTTTAAGAAACAAATCAATGTCAATTGATACTGAAAAGTTTCAATCTTTGATGAAGGAAAGCAGAGAACTTGCTAAGAAAAATTGGAAAGGTTCTGGTGATGCAGCGGTTGAAGATATTTGGTTTGGAATAAAAGATAAATTAGAAGCAACTGAATTTTTAGGATACGAAACAAATCAAGCTGAAGGTGTAGTGTTATCTCTTCTAAAAGACAACAAAGAGGTAGATCAGTTAAAAGAAAATGATGAGGGAATGATTATAGTAAATCAAACCCCTTTTTATGGTGAGTCTGGAGGTCAGGTTGGTGATACTGGTGAAATAGTATCAAATGATTTTAAATTTGAAGTAACCGATGTTCAAAAAAAATTAGGAGATTTATTTGTCCATTACGGAAAGGTTAAGAGTGGATCTATAAAACTACAGGAAAGTGTAGAGTTAAAAATTGATGTGGAAAGAAGGGATAATACTCGTGCTTATCATTCAGCAACCCATCTGCTACATGAATCTTTACGAAGAGTTCTAGGTACTCATGTAACACAAAAAGGATCTTTGGTAGAGCCAAGCAGATTAAGATTTGATTTCAGCCATATGAAGCCAATTTTGAATGAAGAAATTGATAAAATAGAAGAATTTGTAAATACAATGGTGTCTAAAAAATCTGATGTTAAAACTAGATTAATGACACCTGATGAGGCAGTTGAAAATGGTGCTTTAGCATTATTTGGTGAAAAATATGGAGATGAAGTAAGAGTTCTTTCAATGGGAGATGAGGATGGTAAGTATTTTTCTACTGAATTATGCGGTGGAACACACGTTAAAAACACTGGTGATATTGGTAAATTTAAGATCGTCAGCCAGTCCTCAATTGCTGCGGGGGTTAGAAGAATTGAGGCTTTGAGAGACAAACAATTAGAGAAATATTTAAAAAATAAAGAGAAATTATCAAACTTATCTGCAGAAAAAGACGAGGAAACAATTAAAGGTTTAAGTCAGGAAATTATTAAATTAGGAGGAAAACCAAGTTTAGAAGAAGCTGATCAAAAAACTCTAATTAAAAATTTAACTAAACAATTAGAAACTATCTCAGTAAATACAATTTTAGAGGATAAATCAAAAAATATTATTAAAGACGAAGAAATTAGTGGAGTTAAGTTAAGACTTCAAAAAATAGATGGATTGCCTCCAAAAGAATTAAGAAAACTTGTAGATAAAGGTAAAAAAGATTTAGGAGAAGGCATTGTAGTTGTGTTTGCAAATAAAGATGACAAGGTTGGATTAGCTGTTGGAGTAACTGACAATTTAACAAGCAAGTTTGATGCAGTTCAATTTGTTAAAATTGGATCTGAAATAATTGGTGGTAAAGGTGGCGGTGGAAGAAAAGACTTTGCTCAAGCTGGTGGACAGGATCAATCAAAAATTGAAGAAGCTTTTGAAAAGCTTAAAGGTTTAGTTTAATTTTTTTTTCAAATTACCATCAATTTCATCTAAAAACTGATTTGTAGTTAAGAACTTACTATTTGGACCTACAAGAATTGCTAAATCTTTTGTCATTGATCCACCTTCCACACATTCAATACAAACTTTTTCTAAAGTTTGTGCAAATTTGATTAGTTCTTCATTACCATCTAATTTACCTCTGTGAGCTAATCCTCTTGTCCAAGCAAAAATTGATGCTATTGGATTAGTTGAAGTTTCTTTTCCTTGTTGATGCATTCTATAATGTCTAGTTACTGTTCCGTGTGCAGCTTCTGCTTCCATTACTTTTCCATCTGGAGTTAATAATGTACTCGTCATCAATCCTAAGGATCCATAACCTTGCGCCATAGTATCTGACTGAACGTCTCCATCATAATTTTTACAAGCCCAAATATATTTTCCACTCCACTTCATTGCACATGCAACCATGTCGTCAATTAATCTGTGTTCGTAAGTTAAATTATTTTTTTCAAATTCACTTTTGTATTCTTTGTCAAATATTTCTTGGAAAATATCTTTAAATCTTCCATCGTATTGTTTTAAAATTGTATTTTTTGTAGACATGTAAACAGGCCACTTTTTAATTAACCCATAACTAAAACAAGATCTTGCAAAGTCTTCTATTGATTTATCCAAATTGTACATTGATAGTGCAACACCAGGACCTGTAAAATTAAATACTTCATATTTAATTTCATCTTTTCCATCTTCTGATGTCCATTTAACTTCCATTTTTCCTTTTCCAGGAACTTTAAAATCTGTTGCTCTGTATTGGTCACCAAATGCATGTCTTCCAATAATTACTGGATCAGTCCAAGATGGAACAAGTTTAGGAATATTTTTACAAATAATTGGTTCTCTGAAAACTGTTCCTCCAATTATATTTCTTATTGTTCCGTTAGGAGATCTCCACATTTTTTTTAAATCAAATTCTTCTACTCTTGCTTCATCAGGCGTAATCGTTGCACACTTTATGCCAACACCTATTTTTTTGATCGCGTTTGCAGAGTCTATTGTGATTTGATCATCAGTATTATCTCTGCTTTTCATTCCTAAATCATAATACTCAATACCAAGATCTAAATAGGGAAGGATTAGTTTGTTTTTAATGAACTCCCATATAATACGGGTCATTTCATCTCCATCCAGCTCTACAACTGGGTTTTTTACCTTGATTTTGCTCATTAAATAAAAATTATCTTATTAATTGAATTTGATCGTTTTATATACATATTAATCGAAAATTAGCAAATAGAAGAATATGTTTAGTAAGATATTTCCAAAGATACACACAGAAGGATACAAGTTTATAGTCATAGCTGTATTCATAACTATCATTTTTCTACTCATTAATAATTTTTTAGGATTAATAGGAATTCTATTAACTGTCTGGGTTTATTATTTTTTTAGAGATCCAGAAAGAATTATCATTGGGGATGACAGCTATCTAGTTAGTCCTGCAGATGGAGAAGTGATTAAAGTTGAAGAGGTCAATGGTCCAAAAGAACTTGGATTAGAAAATAAAAAATTTAAAAAAATAAGTATTTTTATGAACGTTTTTGACTGCCATGTGAATAGAACACCGTGTTCAGGTATTATTGAAGATATTTTATATAAACCAGGTAAATTTTTAAATGCATCTTTGGATAAAGCAAGCGAAGACAATGAGAGAAATTATTATAGAATAAAGGATAAACATGGAAATGATATTGTAGTCGTTCAAATTGCAGGACTAGTTGCAAGAAGAATAGTTTGTGAAACAAATAAAAACCAGGAATTAAATCAAGGTGATAGAATTGGGATGATTAGATTTGGTAGTAGAGCAGATGTTTATTATGAAAATTATGAGCCTTTAGTTAAAGTTGGTCAGACAGCAATCTCTGGAGAAACATTGCTAGCTAAAAATTAATTTATGGAACAACCAAAAAATAATTTAAAAGTTGTATCAAATAAAAAAAATGCAAGAGTAATTTTACCGAACATGCTTACCCTAATTGGAGTATGTATTGGATTAACTTCAATAAGATTTGCATTAGATGAAAAGTTTGGATTAGCAATTATCGCAATTATATTTGCAGCATTAATCGATGGATTGGATGGTAGAATTGCTAGATTGATCAAAGGTACATCAAAAGTTGGAAAAGAATTAGACTCATTAACAGATATGATTAGTTTTGGTGTTGCTCCAGCATTTATTATGTACTTTTGGAAACTTAATAGTTTGGGTAGATTTGGATGGCTAGTATGCTTGATCTATGTAATTTGTGTAGCATTAAGATTAGCAAGATTTAACGTTAATTCCTCAGAGGAACCTTCTTGGAAAGATAACTTTTTTGAAGGCGTACCATCGCCAGCAGGAGGTATATTGGTGCTCACCCCTTTAATATTTAGTTTGAGCGGATTAGATGTATTTAATATTAATTATAATATTATAGTTCCAACATTTTTTATTTTAACTTCATTACTTTTAATCAGTAAATTTCCAACTTATTCATTTAAAAAAATAGTAATACGAAGAAACACAACTATATTTTTATTATTTGGAATAGTTTTATTTTTTGGAATGTTATTAATTTATACATTTGAGGTTTTAGCAATAAGTAGTTTGATTTATCTTTTACTAATCCCTGTTGGCTACTTCCATTTTCAGAAAATTAAAAAAGATAAAAATGAAAATGGTGACACAGACGAAGAAAACGATAAGCTAGAAGATATTTTGTAGAATTAAAATTCCTATAAATATCTTTAAGTTGTTTAATTAAATGAAAATATTAATTTATAATTCAGGTGGTGGTTTAGGTGATAGCATCCAATTACTTGACATAATATATAGTTTAAGAGAAAAATTTGGATCAGATAATATTTTTTATTTATCAGCCCATAAAAATCATTTTAACAACTCTCTTTCTGACTACAATATTCAATTAAATGAGCTAAAAACGGATATAATTTATTTTGGTTTCAGACTTTGGCATCTATTCAAATCAAAAAAAAATATACTTAAAAATAATTCAATTGAGCAATTTGATTTAATTGTAGATCTTCAGTCTAAATTAAGGAACACCATAATACTTAAGCAATTTCCCTCTAAAAATTTTTATTCATCGACCTTAAATTTTAAATTTTGCAATGTTGCAAAAGATTATATTTCTACAAAGTTTGATTTAAAAAACATTCTTATAAATATAGAAAAATTACTTGATACTGAAATTCCATTTAAAAAATATGATTTTAATCAAATAAATAAAAAATATTTCAATGAAGCAAAAAGATTACTGCCTGATGACAATTATGTAGGTTTTTCTGTCACTCAGGGTAACGAATATAGAAAAAAAAGCTGGCCGATAGAAAAGTTTATTAATATTGCTAAAAAAATTTTATTATTAAATAAAAAACCAGTCTTTTTTATTGAGAAAAATAATTTAGAATTAATTCAAAGAATAAAAAAAGAAATCAACAATGCACTGTTTCCTGAGTTAGACTCTCAATTATCAGGTCCTGTGCTAGTAACAGCTCTTTCATCACGACTTAATAAAGCTATTTCTATTGATAACGGAATTATGCACATGATAGGTTTAGCAGATATTCCAATGATTGTTTTATTTGGACCAACTAATTCAAAAAAATTTGCGCCTAAATTAAAAAATATAAATATCCTAGATAGTAAAATAATTTATAATTCAGAAGATATCTCAAACATTACTGAGGAAGATGTTTTGAAATTAATTTAAATTTTAAACAAAGTGAAAAAAAATAAAATCTCTAAGAACTGGGTTAATAAACAGCGTAGAGATATCTATGTAAGACAATCTAAAGTTGATGGGTATCGCGCTAGATCAGCTTATAAATTAATTGAAATTGATGAAAAATTCAAAATTTTTAAAGGTGGATTATCAGTAATTGATATTGGTGCAGCCCCAGGAAGTTGGTCACAATATGCTATTAAAGCAGTTAAAAGTGGCAAATTAATATCTGTAGATTTAAAAAAAATGGAACCCATAGGCAATAGCGTTCAAATCCAAGGAGATTTTACAGAGGAGAAAATTCAAGAAGAAATTAAAAAAAATATAAACGGTAGAATTGATGTTGTTATGTCCGATATGGCCGTAGATACAACAGGTATTAAAAATATAGACTCAATACAAACTGGAGAATTATGTAAAGAAGCAATGTTGTTTGCTAAAGATTTAATGAAAGATAATGCTTATTTTATTTCAAAAATTTTTATGGGAGGAACTTTTAACGAAATCGTCGCACAAGGAAAAAAATATTTTAAAGAAGTAAAGGTTTTTAAACCAAAATCTAGTAGAAAAGATTCAAAAGAAAGTTTTATAATTTGTAGAAAAGTTCGATAGAGACTTTTAATTTAAAAGGAATCGTATATAAAAGATTATGGTTCCCATAAAAGAAGCACTTACCTTTGATGACGTTACATTAGCTCCAAAGTATTCAGAAATATTACCTTCTGATGTAAACACTAGCGTATCTCTAACAAACCATTTGAAACTTAAAATTCCACTTTTGTCATCTGCAATGGATACTGTTACAGAGAGCAGAATGGCAATAGCTATAGCTAAAGCTGGTGGTATTGGAGTAATTCACAGAAACCTTGGTATTAAAAAGCAATTATCTGAGATAAAAAAGGTAAAAAAACAAAAACTAATTGTTGGAGCAGCTGTAGGTGCAGCACCAATTGAATTTATTAGAGCCAAAGAAATAATTAAAGAAGGTGTAGATTTAATCGTAGTAGACACAGCTCACGGACACACAAAGAAAGTTGCACAAATAATCAAATATATAAAAAAGATAAAAAACAACAAAATTGCTTTATGTGCAGGAAATATTGCTACACCAGAAGCTGCGAAATTCCTAATAAAGTTAGGAGTAGATATAATTAAAATTGGTATAGGGCCAGGTTCTATTTGTACAACAAGATTAGTTGCTGGAATAGGAGTTCCCCAATTAAGTGCAATTTTAAATGTTAGAAGTGGTTTAAAGAATAAAAATATTAAAATAATTTCAGATGGGGGAATAAAATATTCTGGCGATTTAGCAAAAGCTTTTGCTGCGGGAGCAGACGCTGTAATGATAGGTTCGTTATTTGCAGGTACAAACGAAACCCCAGGTAAATTAATTAAAAAAAATGGACAGCTTTTTAAAAGTTTTAGAGGCATGGGGTCTGTTGGCGCTATGAACAAAGGGTCAGCTGATAGATATTTTCAAAAAAAACAAAAAGACTCCTCAAAATATGTACCTGAAGGTGTTGAAGGTTTTGTAAAATATAAAGGAGATGTTGGGAGTATTATTTATAAATTAATTGGTGGATTGAAATCTTCTATGGGTTATCTTGGATCAAAAACAATCATTAAATTAAGAAATAAACCACAATTTGTGAAAATTACAAAAGCTGGATTTTATGAAAGTATGGTTCATAATGTAGATGTGGTAAAAAACGAAAGTAAATATTAATGAGCAAATTTTTAAAATTAATAGGATTGATACTTTTAACAACTTCTTTTAACAGCACATCTTTTAGTAAAGAAAATTTTTTTAATGAAGCTTTAGAATTATTTAAAAAAGAAAAATATGAAGATGCGCGTTTTCTATTTGAGAGAAATATTGTTTTTAATCCAAAAGATGCAAGTTCATATTTATATTTAGCAAAAATTTATAACCAAGAAGAAAATCAAAGAAAAGAAGAGTACAATTTAGAAACGACCCTTTTAATTGAGCCTGATAACGAAGAAGCTTTATTAATGTTAATGAAAATTGCTTTAGAAAAATCTAATTATGAAAAAGTTAAAGATCTTTCAGATAATTTTGTAAAAGTTTGCAAAAATTTATGTGATGAAAACAAAGATATTCAAGAGTCATTAAAAAATATAGAACCTGAAAATAATGAGTCTTGATCAAAATCTTAACAAAATCTTAATAATAGATTTTGGCTCTCAATTTACTCAATTAATTGCAAGGAGAGTAAGAGAATTAGGTGTGTTTTCTGAAATAGTTAGTCACAAAAAAATAAAACTAAAAGACATAAATCACAGTATTAAAGGAATAGTATTATCTGGCGGTCCATTAAATGTTTATCAAATAAATAAATATTCTTTTGATAAAAAAATTTTACAACTTGATGTACCAGTTCTTGGAATATGTTTTGGGCATCAAATTTTATCAAAACTTAACGGTGGAAGGGTAAAACAATCAAAACATAGAGAATTTGGTCTAGCTAAAGTTTATAAAAAAAATAACAGTCTTTTAACAACTAATTTTTTTGGAAATAAAAATTCCAAACAAGTTTGGATGAGCCATGCTGATCAAGTTTCAAAACTTCCTAAAAATTTTAAAGTTGTAGCATCAAGCACAAATTCAAAATTTGCAATTGTTGAAAATAAAATAAAAAAATATTATGGGGTACAATTTCACCCAGAGGTAACTCATACAGAGAATGGAAAGAAATTAATAAGTAATTTTATTTTTTTAATTTGTAAAGTCAAAAAAAATTGGTCTTCTAGGGATCAAAAAAATCAGCTTGTTAAAGATGTTAGAAAACAAGTTGGAAACAATAAAGTTATTTGTGCTTTATCAGGAGGTGTAGATAGTAGTGTAGTTGCTCAATTACTTAATAAAGCTATTGGTAAAAAACTTTATTGTATTTTTGTAAATACAGGCCTTTTAAGAAAAAATGAGGAAGTGCAAGTAGTTCAAACTTTTAAAAAGCGTTTAAAAATGAATTTAATTTATGTAAATGCTGAAAAGGAATTTTTAAAAAAATTAAGAAATGTTTCTGATCCTGAGAAAAAAAGAAAAATAATCGGTAATTTATTTATTAAAATATTTGAGCGGTATGCTAAAAAAATCAAAAATGTCAAATTTTTAGCTCAAGGAACTCTCTATCCAGACTTAATTGAAAGTAAATCAGTTACTGGTAGTCAAACTTCTAAAATTAAATCACATCATAATGTTGGTGGCTTACCAAAAAAAATGAATTTAAAGTTAGTAGAACCACTAAAATTCTTATTTAAGGATGAGGTAAGAAAATTAGGATTAGAGTTAAATTTAAGTAAAGAAATTATATCAAGACATCCTTTTCCTGGACCAGGCTTAGCAATTCGAATGCCAGGTATTATAACTAATGAAAAAATTAAAATTTTAAAAGAAGCTGATTATTATTTTATTCAAGCTTTAAAAGATCACGGTCTTTATCATAAGATTTGGCAAGCATATGCAGCATTGCTGCCAGTTAAAACTGTAGGTGTTATGGGAGACAATCGAACTTATGAATATTTATGTTTATTAAGAGCAATTACATCCGAAGATGGAATGACAGCTGATTATTACGAATTTAAAAAGTCTTTTATGCAATCTATTTCAAATAAAATAGTTAACAGTATAAGGGGTATAAATAGAGTAGTTTATGATGTTACCTCAAAGCCTCCAAGTACAATAGAATTAGAATAATGAGTGTAAATACAATTTGGATAGCATCAGTTCCAAGAACTGGCTCAATGTGGACAACAAATATTATTAGAGAAATTTTTTTTGAAGGTAATTTAAATGTATTCCCAAAAGATCAAATTCAGTCTGATAAAGAAATCTTAGAATATTATAATTCTGAAGTGCAGCTCGATGAAAATAATTTAAATAAGTTTGTTTTAAAAATACATAGAAAACTAACAATTCTTCCCCCCCGATCTAAAATCATAACAAATATTAGAAATCCATTTGATATTTGTGCATCTCATAATGAGTTTATGAAATGTGATTTATATAAGTCAATAAGTGTAGCATCAGATTTATCAAATTGGATTAAGTACTATAAAAATCTTTTTAACGATGTTTTTTTGGTTAAATATGAAGATATTGAAAATCGAACAAATTTTTTAATTCAAAAATTATCTGAATTTTGTGAAGTAAAATTATCTGAAATGCAAATACAAAACATAATTAAAAAATATAGTAAAAATAAAGTTATGAATTTAATTAAAAATAATGATGAGGCAATTAAAACCAAAATCAAAAAAAAGGAAACAGTAGATGAAAAAAAAATTGTTAGATTTAGAAATGGATCATACAGATCTTTTGACATTAATACAGGCTTTCAAACTGGCCATGTTTCACAAAGAAAGTCTGGAGAATGGAAGAAAGTTTTTTCTGCTCAAGAAATAAATATAATAATTGAAAAACTTGACTCAGTAGCAGTTGAATTGGGTTATTCCTCAGAAAAAAAATAAAAAATTTGTAATTTTAAGTTGAATTAAATCTAAATATTAATACATCATAGTTAAATGAAATATTTACATACAATGATTAGAATTAAAGATGTAGATGAGTCATTGAGATTTTTCTGCGATGGTCTCGGATTAAAAGAAACAAAAAGAATGGAAAATGAAAAAGGGAGATATACTTTAATTTTTCTTGCAGCTCCTAATGATGAAAAAGCAGAAATAGAATTAACTTATAATTGGGATGGTGATGAGCTTGGAGAAGGTTCAAGAAATTTTGGCCATCTTGCCTATAGAGTAGACAACATCTATGAAACATGCCAAAGATTAATGGATATGGGTTACACAATTAATAGACCACCAAGAGATGGTCATATGGCTTTTGTTAGATCACCAGACAAAATTTCAATTGAAATACTTCAAGAAGGAAATTTAGAACCCAAAGAGCCTTGGGCCTCAATGGAGAATACTGGTACCTGGTAATATTTTTCTAATGTGGATTGCTAAGTTTAACAAACCATATAAGGAAAAAATTAAAAAATTAACTTTTAATTTTGCAGATATTAAGAAAGGCGAAACGATGCTAGTTTCATCCCCAAGTTCAATAGCAAAATATATTCATAAAATTCCTAAAGGTAAAAAAAAGACAGTTATTGAAATGAGAGAAGCTTTAGCTAAAAAAGCCAAAGCTAACAAAACGTGCCCAGTATCTACAGGGATTTTTTTAAGAATTGCTATAGAGGCATCATTAGAGGAACAAATTAAAAAAAAAACTAAAAAACCAAAACTTCCTTTTTGGAGAATTATTGACGAAAAATCTCCTATTGCAAAGAAACTATCTATATCTAAAAAGCTTTTGAAAGCTTATAAGAACCAAGAATTTATAAATGAG
>CACJYB010000003.1 GCA_902597515.1 uncultured Pelagibacteraceae bacterium | reverse complement strand
TGATTAACCCAACCCCACCAATTGCAGGTGTAGGTTTTATACCTTCCTCTTTTGTTTGGTTGTAGAAAGATACATTTCCAGAAACTACTGGGAATTTTAAATATTCGCTCGCTTCACCAATTCCTTGAACACATTCAACAAACTCACCCATGTTTTCTTCATTTTCAGGACTACCAAAATTTAAACAATTCGTGATAGCAATTGGTTTTGCACCAACAGATATAAGATTTCTAAAACTTTCACATACTACTTGCTTTCCACCAGTTAAAGGGTGGGCCCAACAATAAACTGCAGAAGAATCTACAGAAGCAGCTACAGCTTTATCCGTTCCATGAACTCTTACAACACCAGCATCCCCACCAGGTTTTTGTATTGTATCTCCCATGACTGTATGATCATACTGTTGCCAAATCCATTCTTTGCTACACACATTAGGGTTTGCTAAAATTTTTTTTAATATATCGATAATTTTTAAATGTTTAATATCTTCTTTTTTAATCTTATTTTTTTTAGGAAGTTTAGCTTTTTTCCATTTTCGATCGTACATAGGAGAGTTTTCAACCAAGGTATTAACTGGAATGTCTGCAACTTTTTCTTCATCAAAATAAAGTTCTATTTTTTTAGATTTAGTTGTTTTTCCAATCACTGCAAAATCTAAGTTCCATTTATCAAATATTTTTTTTGCTTGTTCTTCTTTGCCGTTTTCTAAAACAATCAACATTCTTTCTTGGCTCTCAGAGAGCATAATTTCGTAAGGTGTCATTTTAGTTTCTCTGCATGGCACTTTGTTTAAATTAATTTCAATACCAAGGTTTCCTTTTGAAGCCATTTCAATACTTGAAGAAGTTAATCCTGCAGCACCCATATCTTGAATAGCTATAATGGAGTCTCCTGCCATTAACTCTAGACAAGCTTCTAGTAAAAGTTTTTCAGTAAATGGATCACCAACTTGAACTGTTGGTTTTTTTTCTTCTATTTTTTCATCAAAACTAGCTGAGGCCATACTTGCTCCATGTATTCCGTCTCTTCCAGTTTTAGACCCAACATAAATCACCGGTTTATTTAACCCTGCAGCTTTAGAGTAAAAAATCTTATCCTTTTTGACCAATCCCAATGTCATTGCGTTAACCAAAATATTTCCATTATAGGAGCTATCAAAACTTGTTTGGCCAGCAATTGTAGGAACACCCATGCAGTTTCCATAACCACCTATGCCATGAACAACACCTCTTAATAAATTTTTTGTTTTTTTATGTTGTGGTGATCCAAAATGAATTGAGTTCAAGTTAGCTATTGGTCTTGCACCCATAGTAAATACATCACGCATAATACCACCAACCCCAGTAGCAGCACCTTGGTAAGGTTCAATAAACGAAGGATGATTGTGACTTTCTATTTTAAAAACTATTGCATCATTATCTTCAATATCGATAACGCCAGCATTTTCTCCAGGACCTTGAATAACTTTCTTTCCTTTAGTAGGTAGTTTTTTTAGGTGTAATCTTGATGATTTATAAGAACAATGTTCATTCCACATTGCAGAAAAAATACCTAGCTCAGTGATATTGGGAGTTCTCTTTAATAGTTCACAAATTTTAGCGTATTCGTCTTTTTTTAAACCGTGATCAACTGCTACTTGTTCGTTTACAATCATTTTAAGTTGTTTATTAAGTTTTTAAAAAATAATGATCCATCATCACCTGATAAAGATGTATCAATCATTCTTTCAGGGTGGGGCATCATTCCTAGAACATTTTTTTCTTTATTAAATATACCAGCAATATTTTTTATGGATCCATTGGGATTAAATTGATCTTCTATTTTTCCATTTTCATCACAATAGTTAATTGCTATTTGATTGTTGTCCTCAATTTCTTTCAATTGATCATTAGTACAAAAATAATTTCCTTCATTATGAGCTATATGAAATTCTAAAACTTCGTTATTAACATTTTTAAAATATTTATTTTTTTTATCATTAATTTTTACGAAAACATTTTTACAAATAAATTCTAAATATTTGTTTCTAAGCAAAACACCTGGAACCAAACCAGTTTCTACTAATATTTGAAATCCATTACAGATACCCATGACCATACCTCCTGAATTTGCAAAATTAATTACTGACTGCATTATTTTTGATTTAGATGCCATACTTCCACATCTTAAGTAGTCCCCATATGAAAACCCACCTGGCAATACAACTAAATCACTTTTTGGCAATTCAGCATCTGCATGCCAAACCATTTTATTTTTAAATCCAAACTTCTTCAAAGCAACATCCATGTCTCTATCGCAATTTGAACCTGGAAAAGTAATAACTGATGATTTCATTAATTACTTTGGATCAATAATTTTATAATTTTCAATTACAAGATTTGCCAAAAGTTTTTTACACATTTCTTCAACTTTTGCTTTTGCTTTGTCGTTATCAGTTTCTTTAGTGTCTATTTCAAAATATTTGCCTTGTCTAACTTCATTAACATCCTCAAAACCCATTCCATCCAAAGTTTGATGAATAACTTTTCCTTGTGGATCAAGTACATCTTTTTTTAGAGTGATGATTACAGAAATTTTCATTTTTTCTTTCTTTTAACAGAAGATAATTTAGTTACATTTACTGCTGAAAGATTAGATTGTTCATGAAGTATACCCAATCTTTTAGCAACCTCAGTATAGGCCGGAATTAAATCACCCAGATCTTTTCTAAATCGATCTTTATCTAATTTTTTTTCTGTAATACTGTCCCATAATCTGCATGTATCAGGACTAATTTCATCTGCTAAAATAACTTCATTTTTTCCGTCAATTTTAATTCTTCCGAATTCTAATTTAAAATCAATAAGTTTAATCCCAACACCTCTAAACATTCCAATCATAAAATCATTAATTCTTAAAATCATTTTTTTAACTTTATCTATTTCTATTTTTGACGCCCAATCAAATGCCAAAATATGCTCTTCAGATATTAATGGATCTCCAAGTTTATCATCTTTTAAGCAGTATTCGATTAGAGGTTCTTTTAAAACTGTACCGTCCTCAATACCCAATCTTTTAGTAATTGAACCTGTTGCAACATTTCTCACAATGAATTCGATCGGAATTATTTCTACAAGCTTTATAATTTGCTCACGCATATTTAATCTTTTTACTAAATGATTTTTAATTCCTATTTGAGAAAGATTCGAGAGTATATGTTCTGATATTCTGTTATTTAAAACACCTTTACCTTCAATGGTAGTTTTTTTTTGGTTATTGAATGCAGTTGCGTCATCTTTAAAATATTGGATAACTAAGTTTTTTTCATTTGTTGCATAAATGATTTTAGCTTTACCTTCGTATAATTTTTTTCCTTTTTTCATTATTTAAAAACTCTTCTAAAGATAAAATTCACATTTTTAAAGTGTTTAGAATAATTAAATATAGACTTTAGTTTTTTTTGTGAAATTTTACTCATTATAAATTTATCAGATGAAATTACGTCAATTAAATTTATATTTTCTACAAAACATTTTTTTGCATAAGATTGAACCATTCTGTATGATTTTTCTCTGCTTAAACCTGTTTTAGTTAATTCTAGCATAACTTCTTGTGAAAAAATTAAACCTTTTGTTAAATTTAAATTTTCAAGCATTTTTTTTGGATAAATAATCATATTATCTAAGATATTTGTTAGTCTAACTAATGCAAAATCAGTTGTTATATTGGCATCTGGTCCAATATTTCTTTCAACACTGGAATGAGAAATGTCTCTTTCATGCCAAAGCGCTACATTTTCAAGCGCTGGTATAACTGCACTTCTAACCATTCTAGCTAAGCCTGTTAAATTTTCACTTAAGATTGGATTTTTTTTATGAGGCATTGCAGATGAACCTTTTTGATTTTTAGAAAAATATTCTTGTAATTCATAAACTTCAGTTCTTTGTAGATGTCTTATTTCAACTGCTACTCTCTCTATTGAACCTGCAATAATTCCTAAAACAGAAAAATAAAATGCATGTCTATCTCTTGGAATTACTTGTGTGGAAATTGGTTCAACTTTTAGACCTAATTTTTTTGCTACATGTTTTTCAACATTTGGATTGATGTTAGCAAATGTTCCAACAGCACCAGATATTGCACAAGTTGATACTTCATCTATCGCATCTTTTAATCTATTTTTGTTTCTTTTAAATTCCTCATAAAACGAAGCTAATTTTAAACCAAATGTAATAGGCTCTGCATGAATACCGTGGCTTCTACCCATGCAAGGTGTAAATTTATATTTTTTTGCCTGTTTTTTTAAAACTTTTAAAATTTGATCTATATCTTTTAAAATAATTTTACCTGATTGTACTAACTGAATATTAAAACTTGTATCCAAAACATCTGATGATGTCATTCCTTGATGCAGATATCTTGCTTTGATACCAGCTTTTTCGGTTACAGAGGTAAGAAATGCTATTACATCATGTTTTACTTCAGATTCTATTTTGTGAATTCTGCTAACATTAATCTTAGCTTTTCTTCTTACAACTGAAGCAACACCTTTTGGAATTTGTCCAAGTTTTTCCATTGCCTCTGCAGCAGCAACTTCTACGTTTAACCATATTTTGTATTTATTTTCTTCTGACCAAATATCAGTTAATTCTTTTCGCGAGTATCTTTTAATCATTAATTATAAGTATGGAGGCTTTGAATAACCTTTAGCAGATTCTGTAAAGATTTCATAACCATTTTCAGTAATTCCTAACGTATGTTCAAATTGTGCAGATAAAGATTTATCTTTTGTAACAGCTGTCCATCCATCATTTAACATTTTTACATCATATTTACCTGCGTTTATCATTGGTTCTATAGTAAATGTCATACCAGGTCTTAATTCCATGCCTGTATTTTTTTTACCATAGTGTAAAATATTTGGTGGCTCATGAAATATTGTACTTATTCCGTGGCCACAAAAATCTCTGACAACTGAAAATCCTTTTTCTTCCACAAAAGATTGAATTTCATAACCAATATCTCCTAATTTAATTCCAGGTTTTAAAATTTTAATTGCTCTCATCATAGATTCATAAGTAGCATCTATAAGATTGTTTAACTTAACAGGAGTTTTTCCAATGCAAAACATTCTGCTCGTATCACCATAATGTTCATCAACAATTGCTGTCACATCAACATTTACAGCGTCACCTTCTTGTAAAATTCTATCAGAAGGTATTCCATGACAAACAACATGATTTAAAGATGTGCATAATGATTTTGTAAACCCTCTATAATATAGTGGGGCAGAGTGGCCACCATTGTCTCTTATAAACTCATATCCCAACTTATCAATGTAATCAGTAGAAACACCTTCTTTAATATTTTCAGTTAACATATCTAAAGTTTTCGCAGCTAGATTTCCAGCAACTCTCATTTTTTCAAATTTCTCTTTATATTCAGTCATCTACAATTTTTAATTTTTTATCTATAAAAATTCTTTTAGAACTTATATCACATCTATAAGCTAAAAAATTTACACCAGCTTTTTTAGCAATTAAATAATTCTTATAATATTCTTCGTCTATATCTTTAGCTATTTTAAAATATTTCATATTTTGAATTTGAACTAAAAATATTAAGTATGTTTTATAACTTTTTTTTATGGCATCAATAAGGGTTAATAAATGCTTAATTCCTCTTTCTGTTGGCGCATCTGGAAATTCAGCAGTATCTTTATTTCTAAATAAAGTAACATTTTTAACCTCAACAAACATTTTTTGACCTTTTTTTTCTAACAAAAAATCAAATCTTGTTTCTTTATTAAAAAAAACCTCAGGTTTTATAGATTCATTATTTTTAAGTTCATTTATAAGATTTTCGTTAAGCCCATGCTCAACTATTCTATTTGCCATATGGGTATTTACCCCAACTAAATTTTTTCTAGATTTAATAATTTCTAATCCATATTTAAGCTTTCGTTTTGGATCGTTATTAGGAAGTAAATAAACTTCATTTCCTTCATCCAATAATCCTTTCATTGATCCCGTGTTAGGACAATGAGCTGTGACAATTTCCTTACCCAGTTTTATGTCAGTAAAAAATCTTTTATATCGTTTGATTAGTTTGCCTTTTACTAAAGACTTGGTAAATTCCATTACTAAATTATATATTTCATATGGATAAAAAAGCAAAAGTTAATGCATCAATTTTAATTATAGGTAATGAAATTTTATCTGGCAGAACTCAAGACACAAATACCTCAACTTTGGCTATTTGGCTAAATTCAATTGGTGTTAATGTTGCAGAAGTCAGAGTAATTCCCGATGTAGAGGAGACTATTGTTGATACTTTAAATTTACTTAGATCCTCATATGACTATGTTTTTACAACTGGTGGTATTGGTCCAACACATGATGATATTACAGCTCAGTCAGTATCAAAGGCTTTTGGAATAAAATACGAAGTTCACAAGGAAGCTTTTAAGATTTTAGAAAAATATTATCAACCAGGTGAATTTAATGATGGGAGACAAAAAATGGCATGGATGCCAGAGAATGCAAAATTAATTTTAAATCCAACAAGTGGTGCACCAGGATTTAATGTTAAAAATGTTTTTTCTTTACCTGGCGTTCCTTCTATTTTGAAATCTATGTTAGGTGGTTTAACAAATAAAATTGTTGGTGGAGAACCAATTAAAAGTCTTACAATAAGTTTAAAAACAGTAGAAAGTGAAATAGCAAACTCTTTAACTAAAGTACAAAATGATAATAAAGATGTTGAAATTGGTAGCTACCCATTTTTTCATGCAGGAAAATTAGGAGTTTCAATTGTAATTAGATCTGAGGATCAAAATAAAATTGATAATTGCAATTCTCAAATTTTAAAATTTGTAAATGAGAAAAAAATTAAGGTAGTTGATAGATAATGCTTTATTTTGCCTATGGAAGTAATCTTCATCATTTTCAAATGAAGCGTAGATGTAAAGATAGTATTTTTTTAAAAAAAATAAATTTAAAAGATTTTCGATTAACATTTAGAAGCAAATATAGAGCCGCAGATATAGAGCCTAAAAAAAACTCTATTGTTCCAGGCGCATTATTTGAAATTTCTAAAAGTGATGAAAAAAAATTAGATGTATATGAAGATTTTCCAACTCTTTATAAAAAACACTACTTTTATTATTATGGAAAAAAAGTGATGACTTATACAATGGTAAAAAAATCACCATTTAAATTTCCAACTGAGAGATATCTAAACGTAGTTAGAAGAGGATATAGAGATTGTAAATTAAATGAAAAATATCTTAAGAAAGGATTACAGGGGTCTTGATAAAAAAAATTTAATTATTAGACTTGTTCAATTATAAATATTAGCATAAACACTCATGAAATTCATTAATGCCCTCGTGGTGAAATTGGTAGACACAAAGGACTTAAAATCCTTGCCGCTTGCGGAGTGCCAGTTCGAGTCTGGCCGAGGGCACCACTAAATGAGCAAACTTCACATTATTTCAGATAAAAATAAGAAATCTTTTAAGTTTAAAAATTTATTAATAAAAAAAATTAAGTCTAATAATTTTAAAAAAGAAAATCTGATTATTGTTATTGGTGGTGATGGCTTTATGCTTCAAACGCTTAAAAAGAATAAAAATTCTAACAAACATTTTTATGGGATCAATTCTGGAAATTATGGATTTCTTATGAATAAATTTTCATCTAAAGATATTATTAAAAATTTATCAAAATCAAACTTGGTTACAATTTCTCCTCTAGAAATGGTAGTTAAAACTAGAAATAATCAAATTAGAAAATCTATAGCAATTAATGAAGTGTCTGTTCTTAGACAAAGTAGACAAGCTGCTTCATTGTCAATTAAGCAAGGTTCAAGACAAATAATTAAAAAATTAGTTTCAGATGGTGTATTAGTATCAACGCCTGCAGGAAGCACAGCCTATAATCTTTCAGTCCATGGGCCCATCTTAAGTCTTCATTCAAAAAAATTATCAATATCACCAATAAGTGCATTTAGACCAAGAAGATGGAAGGGTAGAATAGTTAATGATAAAACAAAAATAGTTATAACTAATTTAAACCCAACTAAGAGACCTATTAGTGCAGTTGCTGATAATTTAGAAGTAAGAAATGCCAAATCAATTACAGTAAAAACTAATAACAAAATAAAGTTTAATCTTCTTTATGATAAAAATAGAAGTCTACAAAAAAAGATTAAAATTGAACAAATAAGAAGAGAGACTAGTTAGTAAGTGAAAAAAATAAATCCAGTAATGCTCGTAGTCATTATTTTAGTTGGAGGTTTTTGTGCATTTAAAATTATGTCTTTTCTTGGTTGTTACGTTCGTATTGAAGATGCCAACGAATGCTGGAAATTAACAGCTTGGTAGATCAAACGAAAAAACTTTTAGATATCATGGTTTTTGGTTTATGACACTTGAGAATATTATAATTTTATTAACTGTCGCTCTAACAGTTTATTTTTTATTTAGACCTACATCCAAAAAAGAAAAAGAACAGTTTGAAGATAAAGATAATTGGAGAGGTGGATTTTAAGACATATAAATTAAATAACTACTTTATAACGACACTAGTTCGATAGATCCTCGACACAATATTTAAAACTTTTCAGATTTAGCAAAAATTATTAATGTTGATTTTATTGAGTGATGGTGCCCCGGCACGGATTCGAACCGCGGACCTATTGATTACAAATCAATAAACTTAATTATTTTTTCTTTCATTAACATTGATAATACTTAACTAATTGCGTCCTGTCTATTCAGGCTTTTAAAATTCACTTCAAATTCACTTCACATTTTTCTTCAAATTTATCTCAGTAAATCATATTATTATATATGGTATTTCAGAATATTTGGTCAGGATTTAAAAATCTTTTTTCTACTGAAGTTGAACTTCAAGAACCATTTACTTTTCCAAAATTAGAGAAGCTAAATGAAGTTATTAAAAAATTTAAAATAGACGAGGAAGCTAAAAAAGATGGGGAAAAAAATCTACCAAGATCTGATAGAAAAAATTTAAGTGCAGCTGAAGAAAAAATTAAAGGCCATTATTACAGCATAATGCAGAATAGCAAAAAATTTGGAACTGAATATTCAAATAACGTAAAACAAAATATCGACAATAGTGGAATAATGACTGTCGATGCTAAAATTGATAATTATAAAAAAGACTCTACTAATTGGTTTAATGAAAAAAAGAAAGAGTCTAAAAATTTTAAATATTTTGATAATGAAAAGATAAAAGATGCTACTAATCGATATAATGAGTTTAGAAAAAAACATTCTTTAAATAGAAGAGCTAATTTTCCGCCTTCATTAGTTTATTATTATGCTACTGTTAGCGCCCTGTTCCTAGCTGAATGTATTATTAATGGCTTATTTCTTAAAGAAGTAACAAGATCAGGTATAATGGGAGGATTTGGTATTGCTATAATTATTTCCTTTTTTAATGTTTGGATAGGTTTTTTATATGGCAGATTTGTTTTGCCCTTCAAAAATCATTTTAATGGAACTGTAAAATTTTTTGGATTTTTAAGCTTATTAATTATTTTAATGTGGTTTCTATGTGTTAATTTTTTTGTAGCTCACTATAGAGACCTAGTTGTAGTAAATAATGAAATAGCATTTATTGAAGTTATACAATTCATACTAGCCAGTCCTTTTGAAATAAAAGATTTTATTTCTTTTGCATTATTAGTTGTTGGTATTGTTTTTGGAGTTTCTGCAGTTGGCAGTGGTTATAAATCAGACGACCCTTATCCAGGTTTTGGTGCTGCTGAGAGATTTAAAGACAATACGATGAAAAGATATGCAGACACACATTATAAATATTTAATGGAGTGTAAAGATCATAAAGATCATTTAATTCGAGAAATAAGAGAATTATACAAGCAAATGAGAATTAAATATAAATCAATAAATCAAATGATAGATTTATTTTCGACACTTGGAGAGAAATACGAGATACAAATCAAACGTATTAATAGTGAGTGTAAACAAGCTATAATGCACTATAGAAATGAAAATGAGAGGGCAAGAACAGATAAACCACCTAAGTATTTCGAAAAACCATTTATTTTTGAGGAAACTGGAAAATTAAATGTTGATATAAATGATCAAACTAAAATGGTTGTTAAATTGAAAAATAAAATTTCAACTATTGAAAAAGATCAAAAAGAAATTGTTAAACATATTGAGTCTAAGTATGAAGATGCAACTAAAAAAGTCCAGGACCTTGTTGATTTTCATTCAGAAGAGCTAGAAAGATAATCATGCCAAGTTTTGAAGATGAAAAAAAATCTCTAGATAATAAAGGTTACTTAATTTTTGGAGTGTTAATTTTTATCGTTGCACTCGTGATATTTTATTTTGTTTATAAAAGCATAACTTCTGTAGAATTAAATTCAAAAGGCTGCCCAGTTAAAGGTCCTTATTCTGAACATGTTGTTCTTTTTGATCAAACAGACACTGTAAAAGATAAACCTATTGTTGAAGTTGATGCTAGAAATTTTTTAGATAAAATTAAGATAGATGTCCCTCAATATAGTCGTCTATCTATTTATGTGATTAAAAATGACCCTGAGGGACAAAATATAAAACCTGAGGTTTCTGTTTGTAATCCAGGAGATGAAAGAAATTTAAGTTATTTTGAAAAATCAGGAATCACCTTAACTGTAAAAAAATATATGAAAGATTGGGAAAAAAATTTTAGTCAGATAATAAATCCAGTAATTGATAAAATAATGGAAAGATCAACCAGTCCAACATCACCTATTTTTGAAATGATTAATGTTGTTAGCATTAATAGTTTTAAACATTCAAATCCAAAATATATTCATAAACTTGTTATATTTTCAGATTTTATGCATCATACTAGTGAATACTCTTTTTATAATACATCAGATATAAATATTAAAAAATTTACTGATACTAGATATTTTAAAAATGTTTATTCTAGTTTGAGAGATAATGTTGATGTGGAGCTATACTGTTATAAACGATTTGAAAATGGACAATGTGATAACGTTGAGAGCTTTTGGAATAAATATTTTCAAGAAATAGATGCACATAATAATAATATTAAATTTTTTAGGATAGGTTCATAATGGCTAAGAATGAAGTACCAACTGTAAAATTAAGAAGAACCAGTGCTGGAAATTTAAGAAATTTTTTTTTCATCTTTACTGTAATTGGTGTTGCATCAATAGTAATTGTAAGAGGGCTTCAAGATTCATTATTATTACAAATGGCTTTACCTGGCCTTGTGGTTTTGTTTTATGCAATTTTTATATTCAACAAGGGAAGAAATGTTTTAAATCTAGATCAGCTAGGTGACAGTGTATATTATTTGGGTTTTATTTTAACACTGGCAGCATTAATTTTAGCTCTTTATGATTTATCCGACGACCCAACCGCTGAAGACATTATTCCAAAGTTTGCAATAGCTCTAACGACTACTGTTGTTGGTATATTTGTCAGAGTTTTTATGTCTCAATTTGCTGCATCACAAGAGGACATAAATGAAATGTCTGAAAGAATGCTATCTGATACAGCTCTAAGTCTTAAAACGCAGCTTGATATGAGTACAAGTACTTTTAAAAACTTAATAGATGAAATGAGTAGAAAAACTAGCGAGTCTTTAGAAAAAAATAGTATTGAATTAACTACTTTTCTAAAAGAAAATTCAGAGGAATTTGCTAAATCCTCAAAAAAAGTAATCTCAAATATAAATCTTGCTTCAGATACTTTGGTTAAAAAAACAAGCGATTTAGATAAAACTTTAGAAAATCTCAATAAGACCACAGAAAGCTTTAATGAAAATTTAAATACACTTAATTCTGCATTAACACAAAATAACCCAGCAAGAGAGATATCAAATTTACAAGATGTTTTTGACAATATGACTAAATCAATGGAAGCTTATAAAAATATTGTTTCAACAGATATTAAAGAAATCACATCAAATAAAAAAGAAATTTTCAAATCATTAGAAGAGTCTAGAGAAGCTTTGCAAAAAATGTACAACAATATGTCAAGTATGTCAGACTTAATAGTTTCTAAACTGAAACGAAAATAATGTTAAATCTTCATAAAGTTAGAAGAGGACAAGTATTTAGTTTTACTCTTACTGAATTAATTTTGTTAATTCTTTTCATTTTATTATTACTTTTATGGCTTATCACAAATAAAAAAAATGAAGAATTAGTTAAATGGACTGAAGTAACAGGAACTAGCACTCCAGAGGAATACAAGATGTTATATCCAAATTTTCCAGACAAGACGACGACTCCTGATATTCAAGACAGATTAAAAGAAGCTAAAAAGGAATTAATAGAATTAAAAGAGGAGAATAAAGAATTAAAAGAAATGCTTGAAAAATTTGCTGAAAAAACAGGTAAAGAAAATCCTGAAGATCTTCCATTAAATACTAAAGCTGCTATTGCAAAAGCTGAAGGATTAGGAAGAAATCCTCCTTGTTGGCCAAAAGGATGGCCCGAAAATCCAGATTATGAAAAAGCTGATAGAATTTTTAATATTATATTTTTAGGAACAGATAAACTAGCGGTTATTCCAGACTTTAAAAACGTTTATAAAGATCAATATAATTTACTTCCAATTAACAGAAGTATTCTTAGTTCGTATGATGACTATAAAAATAATACAATGAATATTATTTCTTCAAAAAAGTTTCTTGAAAGTTTTAATCAACTTTTAGTCATCAGCCAAAAAGAAACTGATAGTAAGCATCCAAACCTCACTTTGAGGCGTGATTGTAGACATGAGGTTAGAATTTTTGATGAATTAGATGATAATAAATCAGAATATAAAAGATTACTTCATAATACAGTTGAAAACATATTCACTTATTACATATTTCAAGATGATAATGTTGACCAATACTATAGAAAAAATAAATGACGAATAAAGAAACTTTAAATGAAAAGATATTAGCTCTCAGAATAGCTGTTTTGAGCAACTTATTAAGAAAAAAAAAAATAAAACATTCAGTCTCTGATTTAGAGAAAATAGTAACTAATAAAAGTGATTTATCTGTTTATAATTATTTTTCTTCAAGAAAAAATATAAAAAAGAGATTTATTATTTACATGATATCAATCACAACAATCTCAATAGCTTCATATATTATTTATACATATTGGCCTTTAACAAATTTGAAGGATTTAATTATTAAATGAAGAAGAATTTTTTGTTTTTAGCAATTCTCTTTATTTTTTTTACAAATTATTCATTTTCACAAGATGTTAAGATCTTAGACGGTGATACAATCAAAATAAATGGAGAGACAATAAGATTTTCTGGCATAGACACACCTGAGACAACTTATTATCAAAAATACAAACAGCTTTGTTATCTAAATAGTCAAAAAGTATATTGTGGAGAATTATCAAAAAATAAGCTTATAGAAAAAATTTCTAATAACGAGGTCAATTGCATTAGAGAAGAGCAAAAAGATATATATGGGAGAACTTTAGCCGAATGTTTTGTGAACAATGAGAGTTTATCCAGGTATCTTGTGAAAAATGGATATGCTTTTGATTTTAAGAGATATTCTAAAGAAAAATTTGATTTAGATGAACAATATGCAAAACAAAATAACCTTGGTTTATGGACAATGAAATTTTTATATCCTTGGGAATGGAGAGCTAAAATTAGAAAATTTAGAAAAGATAAAAGCACTCTTAAAGATATAGAAATATGGATGGAAATTAAATAATGAAAAAACTATTTAGAATGAGATTTTTACTTTTATTATTTGTATCTATGATTTTTGCTGAAATATCTTTTTCACATTCAGGCGGTTTAAATCAACAAGGTTGCCACAATAATCGAAAAACTGGAGGCTACCATTGTCATAGAAGTAAAAGTGTACAACAATTAAAAAAATTTAATTGCAAAATTGTTATTGGTGATCAATATTATGAATTTGATCCATCAAGAACTAATAATAAATCATTAAAGTTTAAAGAAAATAATGGTGAAGTTAAACTAAGTTGTTTTTGATAATATGTTTGATGTTAACAAATTTGCAGTAAATCAAGATTATGAGTTTGCAAAAGAACTGATTAATGCTCTTGAAAAAAATATTACTAGAGATGATCCAGAGCTAATTAGGAGAAAGTTATTCTATTTTGAGGGTATATTTTTAGATCTTACGGATCGAACCGGAGCTCATCCAACAGTACCTTTTGCTCATGAAGATAGAGGAGGTATTATACAAAATTTTGTTAAATTTTTAGGTTTTGGTAATAGAAAAATTATTTGGGAATTTACGGAGCTTTTTAATGAAGATGATTATTTTGCAAATGAATGGTTTCCTCCAGCATTAAAAATGAATTCAAATTTATATGATGATTTAGAGAGATCTAAAGAAATGTATTGGGAACGAGAGATAAATTTTTTCGAATATTTTATAAGAAGATTGCAAGTTTATAGCGAGTTAGAGGCTAGTTTATTTATGAAACATTATAAAGGTATAGATATGGACGCATACAAGGAAAAATTAAGAAAAATTTTTGACGGCTATCCTGTAGTTACAAAACCTGGTGAGCTTGATGTTTAAAACTTATATAATAGCTTAAAAAATTATTATGAATATTGGAAATGGTTTAAAGGCAATTGTGAATGTAGCTTTTTGGATTTGGATAGCTATTGGAACTTTAATAACAATTGGTGGTTTTAATGGTAGTGGTTTGTTATGGTTTGGAATCATAGCCGGAATAGTTGCTCCCATAATAATAAGATTAGTAATGTTTTATATAATTGACTCATTCAAATGAAAAATTTATGAAATTATTTAAATCAATTATTTTATCCATATTGTTTATTCTATTATTGCTACCCACATCATGTTCAACGTGGTTTACGGTTGGTGACTTTTTGGGCAAAACCACTCTTCAAAATCCAGATTATGTAAATTCACCTTTTTACACTAACAATGATGAAATTGGTTATTATACAGAGTGGTGTAAAAATAATAATTTTGGTGGAAGAAAATTAGGAACTGAGAAAGAAAAATTATCAGAATGTATAGATGCCGAATTAAGAGTAGAAGGAATAGCCTTCGCCTTCGGAGGAATTAATCAGATTTTAACAGCAATATTATTACCAATTTTTTTAATATATATTTATTTTTATTATAAATGGATAAGAAGAAACTATTTTAAATAGAATTTTGATCTAATTACTTTTTATAAGGAGTGCTATATTTTTTTATGAACGATTTACAAAGAAAATATAATTCATATAAAAAAAAATCACACGATAACCTCGGTATTGGTCATTTCTATGAAAGACAAATAAGATATCTTTACGAAACAAAAGGTTGGAGGGTTGAGCCCTACGGTATTTTAAAGGGTAAAAGTGATTTAGGAAGAGATTTAATTTGTACAAAGAAAAAACAAGTTTTAATAATCCAAGCAAAAAACTGGTCAGTTAAAAATAAAAAAACAATTTATCCAAAACATTTAATGCAATTAGCAGGTTCAATTTTGCATTATATAAATCAAAATCCAAAACATAAAATTCCAACAGGTGTTTTTATAACAACTGCTAAGTTTCATGATGATACTAAAAAAGTTGCAAAAGCATTAAATATTCAACACAGAAATATTAAATTAGATAAAAATTATCCAATGATAAAATGCAATATAAATAGAAAAGGGAAGAGACTATTTTTTTTTCCATTTGATAAACTTTATGACAATGTTCATATTGATATAAGCAATGGTGAGTTTTATACTGATAAAATAAGTGAGTGTATAAAAAAGGGATTTAAATATGTCGGATAAGATTAATTCATTAAATTTATGTGTTTGTATGGCTCTTGCAGATCATGGCCTAGGTAAGGATGAGACTAGTGAAATATTAAAAATTGCAAAAGAAATAAAAGTTGATTTTAATGTTCATAATGCGACTGATGAAATAAATGAAAAATTTTCAGGTGATTTAGATGTAGCTCAAGATTTTTATTTAGGAAATATCACTAAAGATAATTCAAAATTACAAGCAAAAGAATTTGTTAAAAGAGTTGCTTTGTCGGACGGCGAATTAAAAGATAAAGAGGTTAGGTTTTTAGTTAGAATGAAGCAAGCTTGGGGATATCAATATTTTGATTAAACATACGGTGAAAGCTATCGACAGTAAAAATGGATTCACTTCAAATTCACTTCAGTGAGTTCTATCTCCTTCCTTTCTATAGTCTTATTAAACGATTTTTATTTTAAAAAAAATTTAAGTAAAATTTAAGTTTGTTGAAAATAAATGAGATTTTAGTGGTGCCCCCGCACGGATTCGAACCGCGGACCTATTGATTACAAATCAATTGCTAAAGTTTAAATAAACATTTGTTTGTAACATTTGTCGAAGAATTTTTTTAATCTGGTCACAATGCTGGCACACTGATAATGTCTTTAAGTGAAATAATTTACTGAATATTAAAAATGAGCAATTCAGAAAAAGACGGTTGGAAAGCAGTATTTAAAAGTAAAATTTTAGGTCCAATGTGTATTGGATTTATTATTAGCATAGTAGGTATGTTTACACCTTACGAATATGAGTTAGGTTTTGTAGGTCTTGGTATGGTAGTTATAGGATTTTATTTTTGGTTTTCGGAAATGTGATTATGAAAAAACTTTTAGGGATCGTGGTTCTGGGTTTAATGTTAGTGGGTTGTTCTACAACTTCATCTGTTGTTTCAACAGATAAACTTAAACAAGATATGACAAAAAGTGAACTGAATGAATTATTTCTAATGATGATGCCTTACTCAGATCCATTTGTTTATGGTGCTGGCTCAGAATTTTATTCTGACATAAACAAAGAAATTATATGGGGAGCTGATAAAAGTTTATTCTATGTATTCAGGGGTGTTTCTCAACCTGTAGATTGTGGAATTATAATGTGCAACAAACAAGGAAACGGTACATTAGAATCTTGGCACTACACTCTTAATGATGCTAGAGAATCTATTTCAAAACCTACAACTAAAGCTCTTACAAAAAAAAATGATGAACCATTAAATGGTAAGTCAGCTTTTACAGAAGCAGCTTTATCAATTGATGCAGTTTTAAGTGCAAAGTTTGTTAGTGACTCAAGTTTTTTTATGGTTGTTGATTACGTTTTTGGAATGGATTGGAATCAAGTTGCTGAATATATGTGTGGAGGTAGATCTAGATACGGATTAGGTTCAACATATTTTGGAATTACAGTTTTTAACACCAATAAATCAAAAGTTGGAAAAGCATATTGTAAATGACCACTTGATCTTGGCACAATCCTGGCACAATCAATTATAAAATTTAGTTAAAAACTATTTTAGTAAAAATAATAAGTGTTGAATTTATTGAGTGATGGTGCCCCCGCACGGATTCGAACCGCGGACCTATTGATTACAAATCAATTGCTCTACCAGCTGAGCTACAAGGGCATGCGCAATAATTATTAACTATTTGTTAAATAATCAACTCTTTTTTTTTATATAACTAAGGTGATGAAACACTATTGCAGCACTATTTGAGATATTTAAACTTTCTATATCTTCATTAATATTAATTTTAACAAAAAAATCTGCATATTTACCTGTATGCTGTCTCATACCAAATCCTTCTGATCCAAATAGAAGGATGTTATTTCCTTCCCATTTTATTTCTGTAAAATCTTTTTGACCTTTTGCATCAAACCCATAAACCCAGAAATTTTTTTCTCTTAAATTTTTTAAAGTGGAATTAATATTAGATACTTGAAATATATTTACGTGTTCCATGCATCCACTAGCTGATTTATACATTAACTTACTATCACGTGGAAAATGTCTTTCTTTAATTATCAATCCATCAATGTCAAATGATGCAGCACTTCTGATTAATGAACCAATATTTCTTGGATCAGTAACCTCATCAAGACAGACAAGTGTTAAATTATTTTTATCTTTTATAAATTTTTTTAGATCTGGTTGATCCAAATGTTCAATCTCTGCAACATAACCATTATGCATTAATTGGTCTTTAGAAGTATATTTGTCTAATTCTTTTTTAGATTTAAAGTAAACTTTAACATCCTCTAAAATGTTTTTATTTGGGTTTTTTCTATGAATATTTTTTTTAGACTCCTCCGTTAAAAATACTCTTAAAACCTTTCTTTTAGGGTTTCTAAGAGCCTCAATAACTGCGTGTTGGCCAACAATGAAAAATGATGATTTATTCATAAATTTGTATCTGTTTTATACGGTTTTTTATATATTTTCCTATTAAATCACGTGTTGCATTTGCATAAATAAAATATATAAAACGCTTGTTATTTGAAGCTTTATTGAACAAGGGGACACTTCCCCAAAGGAGGGGTTCCAGAGCGGTCAAATGGGGCGGGCTGTAAACCCGTTGACTTCGGTCTTCGAAAGTTCGAATCTTTCCCCCTCCACCATTTAATAAATTTTAAATAGCATGGAGTGTTACTCTTGGGGTTGTGCGGGTGTAGTTCAATGGTAGAACGCTAGCCTTCCAAGCTGGATGTAAGGGTTCGATTCCCTTTACCCGCTCCAAGAAATTAAAATTAGAAGAAACAAAAAAAACTGAGGTAAAACGTAATGTCAAAAGAAAAATTTGTAAGAAATAAACCCCACTGTAACATTGGGACTATTGGTCATGTCGACCATGGTAAAACAACTCTTACTGCCGCGATTACAAATGTATTAGCACAAGCTGGCGGCGGAACTGCAGTTGCTTATGATCAAATTGATAAAGCACCTGAAGAAAAAGAGAGAGGAATAACAATTTCAACAGCTCATGTTGAGTATGAAACTGAAAAAAGACACTATGCTCACGTAGACTGTCCTGGTCACGCTGACTATGTTAAAAATATGATCACTGGTGCTGCACAAATGGATGGAGCAATCTTAGTAGTTAATGCAGCTGACGGTCCAATGCCACAAACAAGAGAACACATTCTTTTAGGAAGACAAGTTGGTATTCCTGCAATTGTTGTTTACTTAAATAAAGTAGACCAAGTTGATGATAAAGAAATGATTGAACTTGTTGAAGAAGAAATTAGAGAACTTTTAACTTCATACAAATACCCAGGTGATAAAACACCAATCGTTAAAGGTTCGGCGTTAGCAGCAGTTGAAGGTAGAGATGATGAAATTGGAAAAAATTCAATTTTAGAATTAATGAAGGCTGTTGATGAACATATTCCACAGCCAGCTAGAGAAGTTGATAAACCATTCTTGATGCCAGTAGAGGACGTATTCTCAATTTCTGGAAGAGGAACAGTTGCAACTGGAAGAGTTGAGTCTGGTGTGATTAAAACTGGTGAGGAAGTTGAAATAGTTGGAATTAGAGAAACTAAAAAATCAGTTTGTACTGGAGTTGAGATGTTTAGAAAACTTTTAGATTCAGGTGAAGCTGGAGATAACGTTGGAATTTTATTGAGAGGTATTGAAAGAACTGATATCGAAAGAGGTCAAGTTCTTTGTAAGCCTGGTTCAATTACTCCACACACTAAATTTGAAGCTCAAGCGTATGTGCTTAAAAAAGATGAAGGTGGAAGACACACTCCATTCTTTACTAAGTATAGACCACAGTTTTATTTTAGAACAACAGACGTTACAGGTGAAGTAGAATTACCAGCTGGTACAGAAATGGTTATGCCGGGTGATGATGCTAAATTTACTGTTAAACTAATTACACCAATTGCTATGGCAGAGAAATTAAATTTTGCAATCAGAGAAGGTGGAAGAACTGTTGGAGCAGGAGTAGTAACTAAAATTATAGAGTAACTCTATAAATAGGAGTGTAGCTCAATTGGTAGAGCGCCGGTCTCCAAAACCGGAGGCTGAGGGTTCGAGTCCCTCCGCTCCTGCCAATTTGAGCTTATAAATTATGAGAAACCCGATTAAATTTATACAAGAAGTTAAGCAAGAGGCTTTTAAAGTTACCTGGCCAACATGGAAAGAGACATTGCAAGGTGCTTTAATGGTTTTTGTTATGGCAGTTGTTATGTCTTTATTTTTTCTTCTTTTAGATCAGGTTTTGAAATTTTTCTTAGAACTTTTACTTAAAGTGAGTATTTAATGAAAAATTGGTACATAGTTCAGTCTCATTCTAGTTTTGAAAATAAAGTTGCAGCTTTAATTAAGGAAGAAGCAGATAAAGCTAAAATTGCTGATAAGTTTGAAGAGATTATTGTGCCTACTCACGATGTTACTGAGGTTAAGAGAGGTAAAAGAATTCAAAGAAAAAAGAAATACTTTCCTGGATATGTACTAATTAAAAGTGAGATGGATAATAATATTTATCACATGATTAAAAACATAAAGAGAGTTAGTGGTTTCTTGGGCACAAAAGGTATTCCTGTTCCAGTTTCAGATAAAGAAGTAGAGAAAATTTTAGGTCAGATTAAAGATGGTGTTGCACAGCCAAAATCTGGCGTAGATTACAGTGTAGGTGAAAAAGTTCAGGTCGTAGATGGTCCATTTGCGTCATTTACTGGAATGATTGAAGAAATTGATGAAGAAAAAGCTAGACTTAAGGTGTCAGTTTCTATATTTGGTCGTCCTACACCAGTAGATTTAGAATATAATCAGGTTGAGAAGGTAAGTTAATGGCAAAAGAAATTAGTGGGTTTATAAAATTACAAATTAAAGGCGGTCAAGCTAATCCAGCTCCCCCAGTTGGTCCTGCATTAGGTCAACGTGGTGTAAATATAATGGAGTTTTGTAAAGCGTTTAATGACAAAACAAAATCAATGGCAGGCAAACCTGTTCCAGTTGAAATTACAGTATATAAAGACAAAAAATTTGATTTTAAAATTAAATCACCTCCAGCATCTTTTTATATTAAAGAAGCAGTTAAACTTAAAGGTGGATCTAAAGAACCAGGAAGAAATATTGTTGCTACAATTTCTAAAAAACAATTAGAGAGCATAGCAAAAGAAAAAATGAATGATTTAAATGCTCATGATATTGAAGAGGCTATAAAAATTATTGCTGGATCAGCTAGATCAATGGGTATTGAGGTAAAAGAATAATGACATCTAAAAGATATAAAAAATTACCTGAAAATACTAAAGACTTAAGTGCTGAGTCTATAGAAAAATTATTACCTGAACTTAAGAAAAACTGCACAACTAAATTTGATGAGTCTTTAGACTTAAGTTTTCAAATTAATAACAAACAAAAGAAAAGTGAAGTTAATATTAGAACAGTAGTTAATTTACCCGGTGGTACAGGAAAGAAAGTTAAAGTTGCTGTAGTTTGTGAAGATAATAAAACTCAAGATGCAAAAGATGCTGGAGCAGATATAGTAGGTGGTGATGAATTTGTTGAGAGAATTAAAGGTGGAGAATTAAATTTTGAAAAATTAATTTGTACACCTGTAATGATGATTAAACTTTCTAAATTAGGAAAAGTTCTAGGACCAAAAGGTTTAATGCCTAACCCTAAACTTGGTTCAGTTTCTGAAAATATTAAAGAGGCTGTAACAAATGCTAAATCTGGTCAAGTAGAAATTAGAAATGATAAAGATGGAAACATTGGAGTTAGTATTGGTAAAAAATCTTTTAGTGATGATCAATTGTTAAAAAATTACAATGCAATTTTAGATGCTTTGGAAAAAGAAAAATCAAACAACACTCTAAAAGGTGACTTAATTAGAAGTGTATTTGCCACATCAACAATGGGTGTTTCGTATAAAGTTAAGTTAGGGAAATCGATATAGTTATGATGAACAAAGAACAAAAAAAAAATTATATTGAAGAAATGACTAGCAAGTTTGAAAACAGTAAAGCTGTTATGGTTACTCATTACCAAGGTTTAACTATGACTCAATTAGATGAATTGAGAGCGAAAATGAGAGAACATGGAATCATATTTAAGATAACGAAAAACAGAATTACAAAATTAGCTTTAGAAAAAACTAAGTGTAAAGATTTATCAAATTTATTTACTGGTCCTACAGCAGTAGCATTTGGAGAGGATGCTATAATGTCTGCAAGGATTCTCTCAAAATTTGCAAAAGATAACGAAAACTTAAAATTAATTGGCGGAATTATGGATAATGAGGTCTTAGATCAGGCCGGTGTCCAAAATGTAGCTAGTTTACCTACACTAGATGAAGCAAGAGCCAATATTGTGGGTATTTTGAACGCTTCTGCATCTAAATTAATCAGTATTTTGCTTGCACATTCAGAAAAAATGAGTAGTTTGTCGGCAGAAAATTCTGAAACACAACCCAAAGAGTAATACATATGCCTGACCTTAACAAAATTATTGAAGACTTATCAAGTTTGACTGTTGCAGAAGCAGCTGAACTTTCAAAACAACTAGAAGAAAAATGGGGTGTAACTCCAATGGCAGCAGCAGCTCCAGCAGCAGCAGGTGGTGCGGCTCCAGCAGAGGATAAAGATGATTTTACAATCATGTTAGTTTCTGCAGGTGATAAAAAAATTAATGTTATTAAAGAAGTAAGAGCAGCTACTTCATTAGGTTTAAAAGAAGCTAAAGATCTTGTAGAGGGAGCACCGAAAGAAGTTAAATCTGGTGTAAACAAAAAAGACGCTGAAGAGATCAAAGCTAAGTTAGAAGCTGCTGGCGCTAAAGTAGAACTTAAATAAATTAAATAGAAAGAATTCGAATACTGATTATTTTTAATCAGTATTTATAAACATAGATGCAATTATCTTTTACTGAAAAGAAAAACATTAGGAAAAGTTTTGGTAAACTAAAAGAGAGTTTATCTATACCTAACTTAATTGAAGTACAAAAAAATTCCTACAAAGAATTAACAGAATTTAATGTTGAGGCAGCAGAACTTACTAAAGGTTTTGATAGAGTTTTTAAAAGTATATTTCCTATTGAAGATTTAAATGACAAAGCAACTTTAGAGTATGTTTCATATAGATTAGAGAAACCAAAATTTGATGTTGAAGAATGTATAGCAAGAGGTCTTACATACTCATCAGCACTTAAATGTACTTTAAGATTAGTAGTTTATGAAATAGATCAAGAAAATAATACTAAAGATATTTTATCAGCTAAAGAGCAAGAAGTATATATGGGTGAAGTTCCTATGATGACTAATAGTGGAACTTTTATAACTAACGGTGTTCAAAGAGTTGTAGTAAACCAAATGCACAGAAGTCCAGGCGTATTTTTTGATCATGATAAAGGAAAAACTCATGCAAGCGGTAAACTTTTATTTAATTGTAGAGTAATACCTAATAGAGGTTCATGGTTAGATTTCGAATATGATGTTAAGGATTTTCTATATTTTAAAATTGACAGAAAAAAGAAAATTTTTTCATCTACTTTATTATTAGCTTTAGGTTACACAAAATCAGAAATAGTTGATGAGTTCTATGAAAGTGAACAATATTCTTTTGACACAAAAACAGAAAAGTGGAAAACTAAATTTAACCCAGAAAACTACAAGGCTAAAAATTTTTCAGAAGAAGTAATTGATGCAAAAACTGGTGAAGTAGTTATCAAATTAGGTGATAAGATCAATTTTTTAAATGCAAAAAAATTAGCTAACGATGGTCTTAAAGACATACTAGTTTCTAGAGAATCTTTGTTTGGTAAATTTTTACACAGAGATGTCAAAGTCAATGAAGAAGAGGACGATGTATTTAAAATCGGGACTGAATTAAATGATACAATTATTCAACAAATTTTAGATGCAAAAATACATACACTTCAAATTTCTGTTACAAACTCTATAAACAAAGGACCTTATCTACTTACAACTATTTTAGCTGATAAAAATAATACTAAAGACGAAGCTATCACAGAAATCTATAAAATGTTAAGACCTGGAGAACCGCCAACTATAGAGATAGCAACTCAAATATTTAATAACCTTTTCTTTAGCTCAGACAGATATGATTTGTCTGATGTTGGAAGAGTTAAAATGAACTCAAGATTAAACCAAGAGTGTTCAGATAAAATTACCATATTAAGAAATGATGACATCATTGCAATTATTCATAAAATGTTGGATTTACGTGATGGTAAAGATGATGTCGATGACATTGATCACCTAGGAAATAGAAGAGTTCGTTCTGTTGGAGAGCTAGTTGAGAACCAAGCTAGAATTGGTGTTTATAGAATGGAAAGAGCTATTAAAGAAAAAATGACAACTTTGGATGTTGAGTCAGCAATGCCACAGGATCTAATTAATGCAAAACCATTAACAGTTTCATTGAAAGATTTTTTTGCAAGTTCACAACTATCTCAGTTTATGGATCAAACAAATCCTTTATCTGAAATTACTCATAAAAGAAGAGTTTCAGCGTTAGGTCCAGGTGGTTTAACACGAGAAAGAGCAGGTTTTGAAGTAAGGGACGTCCATCCAACCCACTATGGAAGAATTTGTCCAATTGAGACACCAGAGGGTCCAAATATTGGTTTGATTAATAGTTTATCTACATATGCAAAAATTAATAAGTATGGTTTTATTGAAAGTCCTTACAAAAAAGTAAAAGACGGTGTTGTTCAAGATAAAGTTGAATACTTATCAGCAATGGAAGAAACAAAATTCACTATTGCTCAAGCAAATACAAAACTTGATAAAAAAGGAAAAATTACTGAAGAATTAGTTTCATGCAGACAAAACCTTAACTTTCTTTTAGCAAAACCTGACTCTATTGATTACATTGACGTATCACCAAAACAATTAGTTTCAGTTGCAGCATCTTTAATTCCATTCTTAGAAAATGATGATGCAAACAGAGCTTTAATGGGATCAAACATGATGAGACAAGCAGTTCCATTATTAAAACCTGAGTCACCACTTGTCGGTACAGGAATTGAAAGTGATGTTGCTTTAGATTCTGGGGTGACTATTGTTGCTAGGCGTGATGGAGTTGTTGATAAAATAGATGGTAAAAGAATTGTTATAAAAGTAACTGAGGAAACAGACTTTAGTAAGTCTGGAGTAGACATCTATAACCTTCAAAAATTTAAAAGATCAAACCAAAATACTTGTATAAATCAAAGACCACTAGTTAGAGTTGGTGATAAAGTTAAATCTGGAGATATTATTGCAGATGGTCCTTCAACAAAATTAGGTGAACTTGCTTTAGGTAAGAACGTTACTGTAGCATTCATGCCGTGGCAAGGTTACAACTTTGAAGACTCAATCTTAATTTCAGAAAGATGTGTTACAGATGATGTTTTTACATCTGTTCACATTGTTGAATACGAAATAATGGCAAGAGATACAAAGCTTGGTGAAGAAGAAATAACAAGAGATATACCAAATGTGAATGAGGAGGCTCTAAAAAACCTTGATGAATCAGGAATAGTTTATATTGGTGCGGAGGTAAATGCTGGAGATATTTTAGTAGGTAAAGTTACTCCAAAAGGAGACTCAGCATCTGGTCCAGAAGAAAAATTATTAAGATCAATTTTTGGAGAAAAAGCTATTGATGTAACTGATACATCTTTAAGAATGTCTAGAGGATCAAGTGGAACAGTAGTTGATGTACGGGTATTCAATAGACATGGAATTGAGAAGGACGAAAGATCAATAACTATTGAAAGAGCTGAAATTGAGCAAGTTCAACAAGATAAAATTGTTGAGGAAGAAATATTAGAAAGAAGTATTAAACAAAGAGCTTCACAATTCTTGTCAGGATCATCTTTAACTAAAAAAGTAAAAGATTTACCAGAAGGAACTAAGTTAGATTTTGATACAATTAATAAACTATCCATTAATGATGTTTTCAAAATCACAGTAGGAAATGTAAATGACGAAGCAACATTAGCTCAATTAAAAGATCAATATAATAAAGCAAAAGAAGACATAACAGAGAGATTTGAAGATAAAGTTTTAAAAATTAGAAGTGGTGATGATTTATTACCAAGTGTAATGAAAATGGTAAAAGTATTCGTTGCTATAAAAAGAAGATTAAGACCTGGAGATAAAATGTCAGGAAGACATGGAAACAAAGGAGTTGTGAGTAAAATTGTACCTGTCGAAGATATGCCATATAGAGAAGATGGTAGACCAGTTGATATTGTATTAAACCCTCTGGGCGTTCCTAGTAGGATGAACGTTGGACAAATTCTAGAGACACATTTGGGTTGGGCATGTAAAGAATTTGGTGAACAAGTTAAAAATTTAGTTAACGAAAACAATAAAAAAATTGAAAGAACAGAAAAAATCGAAAAATTCTTAAAATCTGTTTATGGAGAAGAAATTTTTAATGATAAAGTTGATAAGTTAAGCAAGAGTGAATTTAAAGATCTTTGTGAAAATTTACAAAATGGTATCGCAATCTCAACGCCTGTTTTTGATGGTGCTAAAGAAAAAAATGTTACCGAGATGCTTGAACTAGCAAATTTACCTGGATCCGGACAAACTTATTTATGGGACGGAAGAACAGGAGAAAAATTTGATAGACCGGTTACTGTTGGAATAATTTACATGCTAAAACTTCATCACTTAGTTGAGGATAAAATTCATGCAAGATCTACAGGACCTTACAGCTTGGTTACACAACAACCTCTTGGTGGTAAGGCGCAATTAGGTGGCCAAAGATTTGGAGAAATGGAAGTGTGGGCACTTGAAGCTTATGGTGCATCTTATACATTACAGGAAATTTTAACTGTTAAATCTGATGACGTTGCAGGAAGAGTTAAAGTTTACGAGACTATAGTTAAAGGTGAAGAAAATTTTGAGTCTGGAATACCAGAGTCATTTAACGTTTTAGTTAAAGAAATTAAATCATTAGCATTAAATGTGGAGCTTAATTAATGAAAAAAGAATTAACAGATCTATTTAAAGGCAGCGAAATTTCAGAAGCTCAAAATTTTAATAGCATTAAAATTTCACTTGCTAGCCCAGAGAAAATTAAATCATGGACATTTGGTGAAATTAAAAAGCCTGAAACAATTAATTATAGAACGTTTAGACCTGAAAAAGACGGTTTGTTCTGTGCAAGGATTTTTGGACCAATAAAAGATTATGAGTGTTTATGCGGTAAGTATAAACGAATGAAATTTAGAGGAATTATATGTGAGAAATGTGGTGTTGAGGTTACAAAATCAAATGTAAGAAGAGAAAGAATGGGCCACATTAACCTTGCTACACCGGTAGCACATATTTGGTTTTTGAAGTCTCTTCCAAGCAGAATTGCTTTAGCGGTAGACATGAAATTGAAAGAAATAGAGAGAGTTCTTTATTTTGAAAACTTTATAGTAATAGAACCTGGTTTAACTGGTTTGCAGAAAAATCAACTCTTAAATGAGGAAGAATTAGCAAAATACCAGGATGAGTTTGGTGAAGAAAGTTTTACAGCAGGAATAGGAGCAGAAGCTGTTCTTGAGATGCTGAAAAATTTAGATTTAGAATTAGAAAGAAAAAACCTTGTAAGCTTTATTAAAGAAACCAAATCAAAAGTTAATGAAGAAAGAGCAATTAAAAGATTAAAATTAATCGAGTCATTTATTGAAACAGGTCAAAAACCTGAATGGATGATTATGACTGTAGTACCAGTTATACCACCAGAACTAAGACCATTAGTTCCTCTAGATGGCGGAAGATTTGCTACTTCAGATCTTAATGATTTGTATAGAAGGGTAATCAATAGAAATAACAGATTAAAAAGATTAATGGATCTTAAAGCTCCAGATATCATTGTAAGAAATGAAAAAAGGATGCTTCAAGAGTCTGTAGATGCTCTATTTGATAACGGAAGAAGAGGTAGAGTAATAACAGGAACAGGTAAAAGACCACTTAAATCTCTTGCTGAAATGTTAAAAGGTAAACAAGGAAGATTTAGACAAAATTTATTAGGTAAACGAGTTGATTATTCTGGAAGATCAGTAATCGTTGTTGGTCCTGATTTAAAACTACATGAGTGCGGTTTACCAAAAAAAATGGCTTTAGAATTATTTAAACCATTTTTGTATGCAAGATTAAACAAATTAGGCTTAGCTTCAACAATTAAACAAGCTAAAAAATTAGTTGAAAAAGAAACAAATGCAGTTTGGGACGCTTTAGAATTAATAGTTAGAGAGCATCCGGTACTTTTAAATAGAGCACCAACACTTCATAGACTTGGAGTTCAAGCGTTTGAACCAAAATTAATTGAAGGAGATGCGATTGAATTACACCCTTTGACTTGTGCAGCATTTAACGCTGACTTCGATGGTGACCAAATGGCAGTTCACGTGCCATTAAGTTTAGAAGCTCAATTAGAGGCAAGAATATTAATGTTATCTACAAATAATATTCTTTCTCCATCAAATGGTAAACCAATTATAGTTCCAAGTCAGGATATGATTTTAGGAATTTACTATCTTTCACAAGAGCCTATATCTGATAAACCTGCTGGATACTTTACAAATTCAGATCAAATTGAATTCGCATTATCATCTGGTCAAATAAATGTACATAGTACTATTATTTCAAGATACGAGACTGTAGATGATCAAGGTAATAAAAAAATGGAAAAATACACTTCTACAGCTGGAAGATTTTTATTAGCAAATTTATTACCTAAAAATAGCAACATTAAGTTCTCTTTAGTAGATAGATTATTACCTAAAAAAGTAGTTTCAGAAATAATTGATGTTGTATTTAGATTTTGTGGTCAAAAAACAACGGTAATTTTCTGTGACAAGCTTAAAGATTTAGGATTTAAACACGCATTTAAAGCAGGAATTTCGTTTGGAAAAGACGATCTTGTAATCCCTGAAAATAAAACTCAATTAATTGATGATACTAAGAAGTTAATTGCAGATTATGAAACTCAATATGCTGAAGGTTTAATTACAAGAGGTGAAAAATATAACAAAGTTGTTGATGCTTGGTCTAAGTGTACAGATAAAGTTGCTGGAGAAATGATGAAAGGAATTTCAGCTACAGAAAAAACTGACGAAGGATTGAAAATAAATTCTGTATTTATGATGGCAGACAGTGGAGCTAGAGGATCTGCTGCTCAAATGAAACAATTAGCTGGTATGAGAGGTTTGATTGCTAAACCTTCAGGTGAAATTATTGAAAGTCCAATTATCTCAAACTTTAAAGAGGGATTAACTGCTTTGGAGTATTTCAACTCAACACACGGAGCTAGAAAAGGTTTAGCAGATACAGCGCTTAAAACAGCTAGTTCTGGATATTTAACAAGAAGACTTTGCGATGTAGCTCAAGATTTAACTGTCACTAAAAAAGCTTGTGACTGTAAAAATCCAGGATTTATTGAACTTTCTGAAATTTTAGAAGGTGGTAATGTAGTAGTTAGCCTTTCTGAAAGAGCGCTAGGCAGGGTTACATTTGATGAGGTTAAACATCCTTTAACTGGTGAAGTAATAATCAAAAAACAAACCATGATCGATGAGGCTGGATGCGATAAAATTGATGCTGCAGGGGTAAAATCAATAAAAGTTTACTCAGTAATGACTTGTGGTTCAAAAGAAGGTGTTTGTGCTACTTCTTATGGAAGAGATTTATCTAGAGGTAAAATGGTTCACGTTGGTGAAGCTATTGGAATGATTTCTGCACAGTCAATCGGGGAACCAGGAACACAGTTAACAATGAGAACTTTCCACGTAGGTGGAACTGCTTCTGTTAAACAGGACTCACAAATTGTAACTAAAAATGAAGGAACATTAAAAATTATAAACTCAAATATATTAGAGGATTCTAAAAAGAATTTAATTGTAATGGGTAGAAATACTCAGCTTTCAATTGAGGATGATAATGGAGTTCAAATTGCAGTTTATAAAGTTGCATATGGATCAAGATTATTTTTTAATAACGGTGATAAAGTAAAAGCGAATACTAAAATATGTGAATGGGATCCTTACACAACACCAGTTATAGCGGAGAAAAGTGGTACAGCTAGTTATGTAGATCTAATTGACGGTGTTTCAATTCAAGAAACTACTGACGATGCAACAGGAATTTCTTCTAAATCAGTAATTGATTGGAGAGGTCAATCAAAAAGCACTGATTTAAAACCTAGAATCACTCTTAGAGATGAAAAAGGAAATGTAATTAAAAAAGCTGATGATAATGAAGCTAGATATTATTTAGTACCGGATTCGATTTTATCAATTAAAGATGGTCAAAAAGTTTATGCTGGTGATGTAATTGCAAGATTACCTAAGGAAACTACAAAAACAAAAGATATTACTGGAGGTCTTCCAAGAGTTGCTGAGTTATTTGAAGCTAGAAAAGCTAAGGACAGCGCAATCATTGCTGAAAATGATGGTAGTGTTGTTTTTGGTAAAGAGGTAAGAGGTAAACAAAGAGTATCTATTGTTCCTGAAGATGGATCAGAACCTTCAAATTATTTAATTCCAAAAGGTAAACATATCAATTTCAACCCTGGTGAAAAAATTCAAAAAGGAGAATATCTTCTTGATGGTCAGCCATTGCCACATGATATTTTAAGAATTTTAGGTATTAAAGAATTAACGGAATACTTTGTTAACCAAGTTCAAGAAGTCTATAGATTACAAGGTGTAATCATAAATGATAAACATATTGAAACTATTTTAAGACAAATGCTTAAAAAGGTTGAAGTAAAAGTGTCAGGTGACTCAAGTTATTTACCTGGTGAAGTGATTGATAGAATTAAGTTTGATAATACAAACGAAAAATTAGTTGCTGAAGGCAAAACCCCTGCTGTTGGTGAGAGAGTTCTGATGGGTATCACTAAAGCCTCACTTCAAACTGAGTCGTTTATTTCAGCTGCTTCGTTCCAAGAAACAACAAGAGTATTAACTGATGCTGCAATTAAAGGAAAAGTTGACCCATTAAATGGGCTAAAAGAGAACGTAATTGTTGGAAGATTAGTTCCTGCAGGTACTGGTAATATTAAAAATAGATGGAACAATAAAGCTCTAGAGGATGATAATAATTTCTTAGCTGAGCAGGATAAAATAGAAGCTTCAGAACCTGAAGAAACACAGACAAATCAGTAAAAAAATCGCCTAAAAATTGCAGTTTTAGTTTGACAAAGGGCTATTAATAAGTAATTTGGCGATGTTTTTGGTTGGAATGTAGTGCTTCTAACGGTACTAAACGCTGCCACAAAATAACCTGTCAGTTATTTTCATCTAAAAATAAATTAATTAATTTTAAAAATTTATGCCAACTATTAATCAGTTGTTAAGAAAAAAAAGGGTTAAACCAGCGGCAAGGAACAAAGTTCCTGCTTTACAAAAACAACCTTTAAAGAGAGGCGTTTGTGTAAAAGTTTATACAACAACACCTAAAAAACCAAACTCTGCATTAAGAAAAGTTGCTAGAGTGAGATTGTCAAATGGATTTGAAGTTACAGCTTATATTCCTGGTGAAGGTCATAACCTTCAAGAACACTCGGTAGTATTGATTAGAGGTGGTAGGGTAAAAGATTTACCAGGTGTTCGTTATCATATTCTAAGAGGTAATCTAGATACTCAGGGCGTTGCAAATAGAAAACAAAGAAGATCTTTATACGGAACAAAAAAAGGTAAATAATGTCTAGAAAAAAAACTCAACCTAAAAAAAATGTAGTTCCAGATCCAAAATTCAAATCAACTATTATTCCTAAATTAATCAACAATATCATGTATGATGGTAAAAGAGGTATTGCTGCCAAAATAGTTTATGACGCTATAGATAAAATTAAAACAAAAACTAAAGATGAACCGATTAATATTTTCAATGAAGCAATTAATAACATCAAACCAACTGTAGAAGTTAGATCTAGAAGAGTTGGTGGTGCAACTTATCAAGTTCCTGTTGAGGTAAAAAGTAAAAGAGCACAAGCTTTAGCTATTAGATGGTTAGTTGAGTCAGCAAGAAAAAGAAAAGATAAACACATGGCAGATAAAATTTTTAATGAGCTTTATGATGCTTATGAAAAAAAAGGTGCTGCTGTTAAAAAAAGAGAGGATGTACACAAAATGGCGGAGTCCAATAAGGCCTTTGCTCATTTTAGGTGGTAATAAGATATGGCTAGAACTCATACATTAGATAAATACAGAAACATTGGGATCATGGCCCATATAGATGCTGGTAAAACAACTACTACAGAAAGAATTTTATATTACACAGGTAAAAGTCATAAAATAGGTGAAGTACACGATGGTGCAGCAACCATGGATTGGATGGAGCAAGAACAAGAAAGAGGTATTACAATTACTTCTGCAGCAACTACTTGTTTTTGGAATGATCACAGAGTTAACATTATAGATACTCCAGGTCACGTAGACTTTACTATAGAAGTAGAGAGATCTTTAAAAGTTTTAGATGGTGCAGTAGCTGTTTTTGATGGTGTAGCAGGTGTAGAACCACAATCCGAAACTGTATGGAGACAAGCCGATAAGTATAAAGTACCAAGAATTTGTTTTGTAAACAAATTAGACAGAACAGGTGCTGATTTCTTTAGATGTGTAGATATGATTAAAGATAGATTAGGTGCTAAGCCATTAGTATTACAAGTTCCTATTGGAATTGAAGCCTCTTTAACTGGAGTTGTTGATTTAGTTAAAATGAAAGCTCAGGTTTGGAAAAATGAGGCTTTAGGTGCAGAGTGGGAATACAAAGATATTCCTGATGATCTTAAAGAAATAACCGAAAAGTACAGAACAGAATTAATCGAAACTGCTGTAGAACAAGATGAAAAATTAATGGAATCTTACTTAAATGGAGACGAAATTAAAGAAGAAGATTTGGTTAAATGCATAAGAAAAGGAACATTGAATTTTAGTTTTGTTCCAGTTTTAACTGGATCTGCCTTTAAAAATAAAGGTGTTCAACCTTTACTAGATGCAGTTGTGAACTACTTACCAAGTCCAGTTGATATAGGTTCAATTAAAGGAACAAAAGTTGGATCAGAAGATGAAATAGAGATGAAATTTGATGATGGTTCATCTTTTTCTGGTTTAGCATTTAAAGTTGCAAACGATCCTTTTGTTGGTTCTTTAACATTTGTTAGAATTTATTCTGGTACAATTAAGTCTGGAACAGCTGTATACAACTCTTCATCTGATAAGGAAGAAAGAGTTGGTCGTATGCTTTTAATGCATGCTAATTCAAGAGAAGACATTAAGGAAGCTAATGCAGGCGATATTGTTTCACTAGCAGGATTAAAAAATACTATGACTGGTCACACTTTATGTGACAAAGAAAATCCAGTGTTGTTAGAGCCAATGGAATTCCCAGAGCCAGTAATTGAAATTGCTGTAGAGCCAAAAACAAAAGGTGATCAAGAAAAAATGGGTGAAGCATTAGCAAGATTAGCTAAAGAGGATCCATCATTTAGAGTTTCTTCTGATGAAGAGTCAGGTCAAACAATTATTAAAGGTATGGGTGAACTTCACTTAGATATTATTGTTGATCGAATGAAAAGAGAATTTAAAGTTGAAGCAAACGTAGGTGCTCCACAAGTTGCTTACAGAGAGACCATAGAAAAATCTGCTGAGTATGAATACATACATAAAAAACAAAGTGGTGGCGCTGGTCAGTTTGCTAAAGTAAAATTATTTGTTGAACCTCAAGAACCAGGAAAAGGAAGAGAAGTTGAAAGTGCTATTAAAGGTGGAGCTATTCCAAAAGAATTTATTCCTGGTGTTGAAAAAGGTATTGAAACTGTCTCTGATAGTGGAATTTTGGCAGGTTTCCCAATGATCGATTATAAAGTAACTATTGTTGATGGTTTACATCATGATGTTGACTCAAGCGTTTTAGCTTTTGAACTTGCAAGTAGAGCGTGTTTTAAAGAAGCTTGTACTCAAGGTGGTTTAAAACTTCTAGAACCAATAATGAGAGTAGAAGTTGTTACTCCTGAAGATTATATGGGAGATGTTATTGGTGATTTAAATAGTAGAAGAGGTCAAATTAGTACTCAAGAACAAAGAGGAAATGCAACTGTGATTACAGCTATGGTTCCTCTAGCCAATATGTTTGGTTATATCAATAATCTTAGATCAATGTCACAAGGAAGAGCGCAATATTCAATGTTCTTTGATCATTATTCTAAAGTTCCTCAAAACGTTCAAGACGAAGTAACTAAAAAGGTAGCGGGATAATGGAAAAACAAAACATAAGGATAAAACTAAGAGCGTACGATAATAAAGTACTAGATGCTTCTACAGAGGAAATTGTTAACACAGTAAAAAGAACTGGAGCTACAATTAAAGGTCCTATTCCACTACCTACAAGAATTGAAAGATACACTGTATTAAGATCACCTCATATAGACAAGAAAAGTAGAGAACAATTTGAATCAAGAACACACAAAAGATTAATAGATATAATTGAACCAACACCACAAACTGTAGAAGCATTAATGAAACTTGATTTAGCTTCTGGTGTAGATGTGGAGATAAAAATTTAATTATGAGTGAGATAGCTTTATTAGGAAAAAAAATAGGTATGACGAGAGAATTCTATAAATCTGGTCAATTAGTTCCTGTGACTGTGCTTAAGGTTGAAAAAGCTAGAGTTATTCAGGTTATTGAAGAAGAAAAAAGAGGGTACAAGGCTGTTCAGCTTGGATATGGGAAAATTAAAAATTCAAAATTAACAAAAGCTATGAAAGGTGTTTTTGCTAAAAAAAATACTGAAGCTAAGAAAAAATTAAAAGAATTTAGAGTAAACGACACATCTGTTTACAAAGAAGGAAACGAGTTTGGTTTAGAAATATTCAAAGACATTAAATTTGTAGACACAAGATCAAAAACAATTGGTAAAGGTTTTGCAGGTGCTATGAAGAGACATAATTTTGGTGGTTTAAGAGCCAGTCATGGTGTTTCTATATCTCACAGAGCACATGGTTCAACAGGACATAGTCAAGATCCAGGAAAAGTTTTTAAAGGAAAAAAAATGGCTGGTCATATGGGTGACAAGCTAAGAACAATGCAAAATATTGAAATAATAAAAACTGACTTAGAAAACGAACTTCTTTACTTAAAAGGATCAATACCTGGTTCAAAAAATTCTGAAGTAATGGTTAAAAAATCAGTAAAAAATATAAGCAAAATGACAATTGGTGAGAAGCAAGCAGCTGCTGAAGAGGCTAAAAAGACACCTGAGAAAAAGAAAAAATAATGAAATTAGATAAAATTAGCATTGATGGGAAAAAAGATAGTATTGAAGTTTTGGATAAGATTTTTTCTGCTAAAATTAACCATAAATTAGTTAGCGCTGTTCTATATAAAACGAATGCTAATTACAAAGGAAGACATGCCAAAACTAAACAACAAAATGAGGTAAAAGGACCAACTTCAAAAATATATGCTCAAAAAGGAACTGGTGGTGCAAGGCATGCTAGTAGAAAAGCTCCTATATTTGTTGGTGGTGGTATTGCTCACGGACCAAAAGGTGAATTGGCTTATAAAAAAAGAAAACTAAACAAATCTGAGAAAAAACAAAGCGTAGCTTCACTAATTACAGAAAAAAATAATAATAAAAACTTATTAATCTTAAATGACTTTAGTTCTGAAATTAAAAAAACTAAAGAGATGAATTCAATTATTAATAAACTTGAAATTACAAATTCATTAATAATTTTAGACAAAAATTCAAAAGAAAAAATTGAAAAATCAGTAAGAAATATTCCAAATGTTAAAGTTACAGATGTAAATCATTTTAGCGCTTATGACATTATTAAATTCAAAAAAGTAGTTTTCACAGAAAGCTCTGTAAAAGAATTAGAAAAGAGATATTTATAATATGGAAAAAATTCATTTATACGACAAAATTCTTTCGCCAGTTGTCACTGAAAAATCAACTAACTTGTCTGAACTAAATAAAATTGTATTTAAAGTTCCAGATGGTGCAAATAAGAAAAACTTAAAAAAGAATATTGAAAAAATATTTAAAGTTAATGTGACTAAGATAAATATTATAAACAAACAAAACAGAACAAAAGTTACCAGAGGTAGAAAAGTAAAAGTATCTGGTTATAAAAAAGCAATAATAACTTTAAAAAAAGGTCAAAGTATTGATCTAACAACAGGAATTTAATAAATGGCATTAAAAACTTTTAAACCATACACAAAATCTACAAGAGGCACTATTTTAGTTGATAGATCTGGTTTATGGAAAGGTAAACCATTTAAGTCATTAGTCTCTCCAAAAAATGCCATGAAAGGTAGAAATAACAATGGTCATATTACCTCTATTAATAGAGCAGGTGGGCATAAAAAAATGTACAGACATGTGGATTTTTACCGAAAAAAGTTCGACATGGAAGCCACGGTTGAAAGAATTGAATATGATCCAAATAGATCATGTTACATAATGCTGGTTAAATTTGATGATGGTACTCACTCATATTTCTTAGCACCACAAAAAATTAAAATTGGAGATAAAGTTGAAAGCGGTTCTAAAAAAGAAATTAAAGTAGGTAATTGTATGCCATTGCAAGATATTCCAGTGGGTATTAATATACATAATGTTGAGATACAGCCAGGCGGTGGCGGAAAAATTGCTAGAGCAGCTGGTTCATCAGTAACTATTAGTGGTCTAGATGGAAACTATAGCTTAATAAAATTAGCCTCAGGTGAAGTGAGAAAAATAGATTCAAGAGCTTTAGCCACAATTGGAATTTTAAGTAATCCAGATCAAAAAAATATTAAAATTGGAAAAGCAGGTAGATCAAGATGGTTGGGTAGAAGACCTCATACTAGGGGTGTTGTTAAAAACCCAGTTGATCACCCACATGGAGGTGGTGAAGGAAAATCTGCTGGAGGAAGACATCCAGTTTCACCTTCAGGACAATCTGCTAAAGGTTTAAAAACTCGAGATAATAAGAGAACAGATAAATTTATAGTTAAGAGAAGAAATAAGAGAAAGGATACTAAGTAATGGCTAGAGCAGTTTGGAAAGGACCGTTTGTAGAAGAAAGCTTAATGAAAAAAGTAGATAAGTATAAAGACGATCCAAAAAAAATTCCTATTAAAACTTGGTCAAGAAAATCTACAATTTTACCTGACTTTGTAGGGGTCAGTTTCCAAATATATAATGGTAAAAAATTTATACCAATAACTGTTTCAGAAGATATGGTTGGACATAAACTAGGTGAGTTTGCACCAACTAGAACGTTCTTTGGTCATACACCAGCTGATAAAAAAGCTAAACCAGCAACAGCAGAGAAGAAATAATTATGGGCAAGAAAAAGAAAATAGATAAATCTAACGATAAAACAGTAAAGTCTGTTAACAACGGTATTAGATCAAGTGTCAGAAAGCTAAATCCAATACTAAAAAGCATTGTTGGCAAAAAAGTTGATGTTGCTATTAGAGATTTACAGTTTTCAGAAAAGAGAGTTACTAGAGATGTTAGAAAAACTATTAGTTCAGCCGTAGCTAATGCTGAAAATAATTTTCAATACGATATTGATAAATTAATAGTTAAAGAGGCATATTGTGGAAAAAAAATAGTTATGAAAAGATTTAGACCAAGAGCCAAAGGAAGAGCGGCACCAATATTAAAACCTTGGTCAACTGTTACAATAATATTATCAGAAGCAAAACAAATGGAGAAGCATGGGGCAAAAAGTTAATCCTGTAGGTTTTAGATTAGGTGTCAACAGAGGATGGGACTCTGTATGGTATGCTAAGAAAAAAGATTTTGGAAATTATCTAATCGAGGATTTTAAAATTAGAGAATATATCAAGAAAAATGTAATTAACTCTGGTGTATCCAAGGTAATGATCGAAAGAACATCTAATAAATGTTATGTTACAATCTATACTTCTAGACCTGGATTTGTTATTGGAAAAAAAGGAAGTGATATAGACAAAATTAAAAACAATCTTTCAAAATTCACAACAAATGAAGTTAATCTAAATATTAAAGAAGTTAAAAAACCTGAAACTAATGCTTATTTAGTAGCTGAAAACATAGCTCAGCAGCTTGTTAAAAGAATTTCTTATAGAAGAGCTATGAAAAGAGCAATGCAATCATGTATTAGACTCGGAGCAAAAGGTATTAAAGTTTCTGTGAGTGGAAGACTTGGTGGAAATGAAATAGCTAGAACTGAGTGGTTAAGAGATGGAAGCATACCATCACATACTTTAAGAGCTGATATAGATTATGCAGAGGCAGAGGCTCTTACGACATATGGAATTATTGGTATTAAAGTTTGGATTTATAAAGGTGAAGTTTTTGCTAGAGAATTTAGCCAAGAGACAAACAAGGTAACACCAAAGGAAGGTAAACAATAATGCTTCAACCAGTAAGAACAAAGTGGAGAAAAGCACATAAAGGTAGAATTCATGGTAACGCTACTAGAGCAAGTACTATTAATTATGGTGCTTACGCATTAAAAGCTTTACAGCCTGAAAGAGTTACTGGAAAACAAATTGAAGCTGCAAGAGTTGCTTTAACAAGACATATGAAAAGACAAGGAAGAGTTTGGACAAGAATATTTCCAAATATACCAGTTTCAAAAAAACCAATTGAAGTTAGAATGGGTAAAGGAAAGGGTTCACCTGAGTACTTTGCATGCAGAGTAAAACCTGGAAGAATATTATTTGAAGTTGATGGTGTTTCTGAACAAATTGCAAAAGAAGCTTTATACAAAGCATCAGCAAAATTACCTATTAAGACTAAAACAATTAAGAGATTCGCATAATGAAAAAACAAGAAATTAAAAAATTATCAAAGGACGAAATTGTGAAGAACATAGATAAGCTTAAAAAAGATCTTTTTAATTTCAGATTTCAAAAAATGAATTCACAAGTAACAAACCCAGCTAAAATTGGGGAAACTAGAAAAACAATAGCAAGATTAAAAACAATTTTAAAAGGAAAAGCAAATGCCTAAAAAAATACTTACAGGTGTAGTTATAAGCGATAAACCAAATAAAACAGTCACTGTTATGGTAGAACGTAAATATTCTCACCCAGTTCTAAAAAAAGTAATCAGAGTTAGAAAAAACTATAACGCTCATGATGAAAATAATAAGTTCAAAACTGGTGACAAAGTTTCAATTATTGAGAGCAAACCTTTTTCTAAAAATAAAAAATTTCAAGTTATGGAGAATACAAAGTAATGATTGGCGTTCAAACAGAATTACAAGTAGCTGATAATACTGGTGCAAAAAGAATTGAGTGCATTAAAGTTCTAGGTGGATCAAAAAGAAGATACGCTAGTATTGGTGATACAATTGTGATTGCTGTTAAAGAAGCTATACCTAAGGGAAAAGTTAAAAAAGGATCGGTTCACAAAGCTGTTGTTGTAAGGGTTAAAAAAGGAATTCATAGAAATGATGGTTCTAAAGTAAGATTTGATAATAATGCTGCTGTGTTAGTTGATGACAAAGGGGAGCCAGTAGGAACAAGAATTTTTGGACCAGTTACAAGAGAATTAAGAAGCAGAGGTCAAATGAAAATTATTTCTTTGGCTCCGGAGGTTTTATAATGATTAAAAAAGGTTTGAAAGTAAGAGTTATAGCTGGCAGAGATAAAAAAAAAGAGGGCGAAGTTATTGAAATTGATAGAGTCAATAACAGAGCTAAAGTTAAAGAAATAAACATGGTTAAAAAACACGTTAAAACAACAAAAGAGAAAAAAGGTGGAATTTTTCCAAAAGAAAGCTTTATTCATATTTCTAACTTAAAACTAATTGATGAAAAAGCGGCTAAGAAAAAAGAGGTTAAAAAATAATGACACCAAGATTAAAAGAAATATTCAATAAAGAAATTCAGCCTGCATTAAAAGATCAGTTTGGTTTTAAAAATATTTATATGGCTCCTAAAATTGAGAAAGTTGTTTTAAATATGGGTCTTGGTTTAGATGGTACAGATTCGAAGATTTTAAAATCATGCGAAGAAGATATGGCTAAAATCACTGGACAAAAACCAGTTACAACTAAATTTAAAAAATCAGTAGCAAATTTTAAAACCAGAAAAGGATCAAATGCTGGTTTAAAGGTAACATTAAGAAAAAATAGAATGTATGAATTCTTAGATAGGTTAGTGAATATTGCATTACCAAGAATTAAAGATTTTAGAGGTTTGTCACCAAAAGGCTTTGACAAATTTGGTAATTATACATTTGGAATTAAAGAACATATAATTTTCCCAGAAGTAAGCTTTGATAGAGCAGACAAAGTTAGAGGTTTAGATATAGTAATAGTTATTAAAGCAATAAATAAAGAGCATAGTTTTGCATTACTAGAAAAAATGAATTTTCCATTTATTAAAAAAGGAGATAATTAAACATGGCAAAGTTAAGCGCTGTTAATAAAAATAAAAAAAGAATTAAGCTTTCAGAAAGGCTTTATAAGAAAAGACAAGCATTAAAAAAAATTGTAATGGATAAAAAGATTCCATTAGAAGAAAGATTTAAGGCTCAACAAAAATTATCTAAACTGCCAAGAAACTCGGCTAAAACAAGAGTTATGAATAGATGCGAAATTACTGGAAGACCTCATGGTGTTTACAGAAAATTAAAGATTTCAAGAATTGCATTAAGACAATTAGGATTACAAGGAAAGATACCTGGCTTAGTTAAATCTAGCTGGTAGAAAGGAAAATTATGAGTTTAAGTGACCCAATAGGAGATATGATTGCAAGAGTAAAGAACGCTCAAGCTAGAAATCATAAAAAAGTAGAATTACCTTCATCTAACTTTAAAACAAAAATTGCAGATATACTTAAAAATGAAGGTTTTATTAAAGATTTTAAAGTAAGTTCTGAGGAAAAGAAACCAATTCTATCATTAGAACTTAAGTATCATTCAGGTAATCCAGTAATTAGTGCTTTTGAAAGAGTATCAAAACCTGGGAGAAGAATTTTTTCATCTGCAGATAGCTTACCTAAAATAAATAATGGTTTAGGAATTGCTATTGTTTCAACTCCAAAAGGAGTAATGACTGATATAGATGCTAGAAAACAAAAAGTTGGTGGCGAAATAATTTGTAAGGTATTTTAATGTCTAAAATAGGTAAAATAAACATATCGATCCCTGAAAAAGTAAAAGTTGCTTTAGCTGGAAACATTATAAATATAGAAGGACCTCTTGGAAAAAAATCAATCAATGTTGATTTAGATATGTTTAATTTAGACATTATTGAAGGAAAAGAAATTTCTATTAAACCAAAAAAAGTAGATCAAAACTCAAAAAGACTTTGGGGTATGAATAGAAGTTTAATCAATAATGCTGTTATTGGATCTAGCACAGGATATGAAAAAACTTTAGAGTTAGTTGGTGTTGGTTATAGAGCAGCGTTAAAAGGAAATCAGTTAAATTTACAGTTGGGTTATAGCCATGATATCAATTTTGATATACCAGAAGGCATTAAAATTGCAGTTGAAAAACAAACAACATTAAAAATCACAGGATCTGATAAACAGCTAGTTGGTGAAGTAGCATCTAAAATTAAAACATTAAGAAAAATCGAACCTTACAAAGGAAAAGGTGTTCGAGAAAAAGGACAGTATGTTCTTAAGAAAGAGGGTAAGAAAAAATAATGAAATTAAACACTAGTATCAGAAAAAGATTTAGAGTTAGCAATAAAGTTAAAAAAGTTGCTTCAAAAGATAGATTTAGATTAAGTATTTCTAGATCATCAAAAAATATTTCAGCTCAAATAATTGATGATACGAAAAAAGTAACCTTGTTATCAGCTTCATCTGTAGAAAAAGATCTTAGATCAGCAGATAAAGTTAATAAAACTGAATTATCTAAGTTAGTTGCTCAAAAATTAGCAAAAAAAGCTCAAGAGAAAAAAATTACTAAAATTTATTTTGATAGAGGTTCTTATAAATATCACGGTAGAATTAAAGTTTTTGCAGAAACTCTAAGAGAAAACGGGATGGAATTTTAATTATGGAAAATATAAAAGATAAAAAAGCTGACGATATATTAGAGAAATTAGTCCACATAAATCGTATAACTAAAGTTGTTAAGGGTGGAAGAAGATTTGGATTTTCCGCGCTTGTAGTTGTTGGAAATCAAGCAGGTAAAATTGGTATAGCTCACGCAAAAGCGAAACAAGTACCTGATGCTATAAAAAAAGCAAACGAGATGGCTAGAAGAAAACTTACTCATATACCATTAAGAGAAGGCAGAACAATACATCATGACGTTAAGGCGAAAGATGGATCAGGCAGAATAGTGCTAAGAGCAGCTTCTAAAGGAACAGGTATTATTGCAGGCGGTCCTGTTAGGGCAGTATGTGAAGTTTTAGGAGTAAAAGATATTGTTGCAAAATCCATGGGTACTTCTAATGCACACAATGTTATTAGAGCTACAATGAAAGCATTAATGAAACAAAGTTCACCAAAACAAATATCAGCAATTAGAAATAAAAAAATTTCTGAAATAATTGAAAAAAGAGGATAATGATTACTTTAAATAATAGAGAAAAAATCAATAAATCTAAAATAAGAGTTGGAAGAGGAATTGGTTCTGGTAAAGGAAAGACATCAGGTAGAGGTGTTAAAGGTCAAAAATCTAGATCTGGTGTAGCTATAAAAAGTTTTGAAGGTGGTCAAATGCCATTATACAGAAGACTTCCAAAAAGAGGTTTTAACCCAATATCAAAAGAGAGTGTTGCAATTTTAAATTTAGATAAAATTCAATCTTTCATAGACAAGAAAAATATTAATCCAAATGAAGTATTAAACTCAGAATTATTAAAAAAACTAAAATTAATAAATAAAAACTCAAAAAAATTAAAAATTTTAGGTTCTGGGGAAGTAAAAGATAGAATTAATATTGAAGCTGACCTAGCCTCTAAATCAGCAATAGAAAAACTAGAAAAAATTGGTGGATCTATTCAATTAAAAAAATAGTTTGTTTATATGAGCGCATCATCATCAACAAATGATTTAAGAAATAGAATTATATTTACTATTTTAATTTTAGCCGTTTATAGATTTGGAACTTTTGTACCTTTACCAGGTATAGACCCAGAGCAATTAAAAATAATGATGGAAGGCAATCAAAAAGGATTGTTAGGCATGTTTAATGTTTTTGCAGGAGGTGCAGTTAGCCGAATGGCAATATTTGCATTAGGTATAATGCCTTACATTTCTTCAGCAATTATTGTACAACTTTTGACTGGAGTTACTGATTATTTTAAAAATTTAAAAGCTCAAGGTGAAACAGGGAGAGCTAAAATTACACAAATTACAAGATATGGAACAGTTTTACTTGCAACAGTTCAAGGATATGGTTTATCTGTTGGTTTAGAGTCATCGGCTGACTTAGTAATTAATCCAGGTACTTTTTTTAAAATAACTACTGTTACAACCATTGTTGCAGGAACAATATTTTTAATGTGGTTGGGAGAACAAATCACTCAAAGAGGTATCGGTAACGGTATATCGTTAATAATTTTTGCTGGTATTGTAGCAGAAATTCCAAGAGCTTTGGTTACAACTTTTGAATTAGGTAGAACGGGTGCAGTTTCTACATTTATGATACTAGCTATATTTGTACTATTAATAGTTACAATTCTTTTTGTAGTTTTTATGGAAAGAGCATTAAGAAAAATTCTAGTAAACTATCCTAAAAGACAAATGGGTAACAAAATGTATGGAGGGGAATCATCACATTTACCTTTAAAAATAAATCAAGCTGGAGTAATTCCTGCGATTTTTGCTTCTGCACTACTATTGCTACCAGTAACTTTTTCAAATTTTTCATTTTCTAATAACGAAACATTTTTAAACTTGAGCTCGTATTTTACCCAAGGACAACCTCTTTATATGTTGCTGTATGCATCAGGAATAATATTTTTCACTTTTTTTTATACCTCTATAACATTTAATCCAACAGAAACTGCTGAGAATTTGAGAAAGTATGGAGGATTTGTACCTGGAATTAGACCAGGTGAAAGTACTGCGCTGTATATTGAAAATATTTTAACAAAACTGACTACGATTGGTGCTTTATATTTAACACTAGTTTGTTTGATGCCAGAGTTTTTAATTGCAAACTATCCAATACCTTTTTATTTAGGTGGTGCATCTATATTAATTGTTGTTGTAGTAGCTATCGATACTGTAACACAAATACAAACAAGATTAATGAGTTCACAATACGAACAACTGATTAAAAAAACAAAATTTGGTAAGTAAGTGAATATAATTTTATTTGGACCTCCTGGTGCTGGAAAAGGTACTCAGTCTAAATATCTTGTAAACAAATTAAATGCTTTTCAAATTTCAACAGGTGATCTTTTAAGAGAAGAAATCAAAAAAAATTCAGACATTGGTAAAGCAATAACCAATGACATGAGAAATGGAAAATTTGTAAGTGATGATATTGTTAATAAACTTATACAATATTTAATATCTGATCCTCAAAAAAAAAATAAATTAATTTTTGATGGATATCCTCGATCATTAAGTCAGGCTAAAAATTTAGAAGTGTTATTAAAAAATTCAAATCAGAGCATAGATTTAATTTTATTTCTAAACGTAGATAAAGAAACAATTCTCAAAAGGCTTGAGAAGAGAAAAATTATAGAGAATAGGTCTGATGATGATGCTCATACGATAATTTCAAGGTATGAGAAATATATGGAAACAACCCAACCAGTTCTAAATTTCTACTCCGAGAATCCAAATTTTAAGGAGATTGATGGAAGCTTAGAAATCGAGGAAATAACAAGGAAAATAGATGCTTTTATCAATGTATAAGACGTTGACTTTGATTAATCTTCTTATATAAAAGGCACAATTTATCACAAAAATTATGGCTCGTATCGCAGGTATAAACATTCCACAGAATAAACTTGTTCATATAGGTTTAACTTATATATATGGTATAGGTGATAAATTCTCTCAGCAAATTTGTTCATCTTTAGAAATTCCAAGAGCTAAAAGAGTAAATGAATTAACAGATGAAGAGATTTTAAAAATTAGAGAGTACATCGATCAAAACTTTAAAGTAGAGGGTGATTTAAGGAGAGATTATTCATTAAGTATTAAAAGATTAATTGATCTAGCTTGTTACAGAGGAACAAGACATAGAAAAAAATTACCTGTTAGAGGTCAAAGAACTAGATGTAATGCTAGAACAAGAAAAGGAAAAGCAATTGCTATTGCTGGAAAAAAATTAACACCAACTAAAAAATAGTTATGGCTAAAACTGATAAGGTTGAGAATAAAGATCAGAAAGTAGAAAAATCTACAAAGAAAAGTGTAAAAAGTTCTTATTCAAAAAAAAAGAAAGTTAAGAAAAATATTTTAAATGGAATTGCTTATGTGCAATCAACATTTAATAATACAATCATCTCTATTGCTGATACAAATGGAAATGTAATCTCATGGGCGTCTGCTGGACAAAAAGGGTTTAAGGGATCAAGAAAATCTACTCCTTATGCTGCTCAGATAGCAGCCGATTCTGCAGCTTCGAAAGCGCTTGAGTATGGAATGAAAACTTTGTCCGTTGAAGTTAAAGGACCTGGGTCAGGAAGAGAAACAGCTTTAAGAGCATTGCAAGCTAGAGGATTTAAGATTTTGTCAATCAAAGACACTACGCCTATGCCTCATAATGGAACTAGACCACCAAAGAAAAGGAGAGTTTAATGGAAGTCGAAAATGTTAATGTAAAAAATTGGAAGTCATTAATTAAGCCATCTAAATTAGATGTTCAAATAAGTGATGACTTAACTCATGCAAAAATTGTAGCTGAGCCTTTAGAAAAAGGTTATGGGTTAACTCTAGGAAATTCTCTAAGAAGGATTTTATTATCATCTATAAGAGGAGCCGCTGTAACATCAATTCAAATTGATGGAGTTTTACATGAATTCACTTCAATTAAAGGTGTTAGAGAAGATGTGACCGATATCGTTTTAAACGTAAAATCTTTAGCATTGAAAAGTAATTCTGAGGGCACAAAAAAATTAATTTTAGATGCAAAAGGACCTGGAGAAATTAAAGCTTCAGATATAGCTCCAGTTGCAGATGTTGAGATTTTAAATCCTGATTTAGTTATTTGTAATCTAGATGAAAATACTACTTTTCATATGGAGATGAATGTTAATACAGGTAAAGGATATGTTCCTGCAGAGTTAAACAAGCCTGAAGAACCACCATTAGGTCTTATCGCTATTGATTCTCTTTATAGCCCAGTTAAAAAAGTTTCATATTCAGTAAGTACTGCTAGAGAAGGTAAAGCATTAGACTATGATAAGTTAATTATGGAAGTTGAAACTAATGGATCAATTTCTGCTGAAGACGCTGTAGCTTATTCAGCTAGAATATTCCAAGATCAACTTAAAATGTTTATAAACTTCGATGAACCAGTTGAAGCTCCAGTAAAAGAGGTTTCAACAGAACCTGAATTTAACAAAAACTTACTTAGAAAAGTGGATGAATTAGAGTTATCAGTTAGATCAATGAACTGCTTAAAAAATGACAATATTATTTATATCGGAGATCTGGTTCAAAAATCAGAAGGTGAAATGTTGAGAACACCTAATTTTGGAAGAAAATCACTTAATGAAATTAAAGAAGTTTTAACAGGTATGTCTTTATATTTAGGAATGGAAATACCTAACTGGCCACCTGACAATATCGCAGAAATGTCTAAAAAATTGGAGGAAGCAATTTAATGAGACATGGTTTGGCAAATAAGAAATTAAATAGAACATCAGAGCACAGAAAGGCTCTGCTTAAAAACATGCTCAATTCTTTGATTAAGTATGAGCAGATTAAAACTACTTTGCCAAAAGCTAAATTTCTAAAACCTCAAGCGGATAAAATAATAACATTAGGAAAAAAAGAAACTTTACAGACAACCAAAATGTTGGTTTCTAAACTACAAGATATTAAATCAGCTAATAAAGTTAAAAAGACACTTTCTAAAAGATATCTGAATAGAAAAGGTGGTTATACAAGAATAATTAAAGCTGGATTTAGATATGGGGACAATGCTCCAATGGCAATAATTGAATTTGTTGATAGAGACGTTGAAGCCAAGAGAGTTGATAGACCAAAAAAAGACACAACTAAACAATCTCCTAAAACTGAAGAGAAAAAACAAGCTACAGCTTAAATCTTAAATCATGAAGAAATCTTACATCGTTGATTCAACGTGTAATGATATGCGTTTGGACAGATGGTTAAGATTAAAAATTGGTAAAATTCCGCAAGGACTTGTTGAAAAATATTTAAGAACAGGAAAAATAAAGTTAAATAGAAAGAAAGTTAAAAGCTCTTTTAAAGTAAAAACGAAAGATGAAATAAATATATTTAACATTGAATTTAAAGAAACAATTCAACAAAAAAAAATTAAGTTTTTACCATCAAAAGAAATTGTAAAATCAAATGAAGATCAAATTATTGACAACAACGACAATTTTATTGTTATAAACAAAGCATCAGGCATATCGGTACAAGGTGGAACTAAATCAAAAAAAAATCTAGTTGATATTTTTGCTAAAAGTGAAATTTTTAAGGGAACAAAACCATATTCTGTTCATAGATTGGATAAAGATACTTCTGGAGTTTTTGTTATGGCTAAAAACAGAGAGAGCGCCCAATTGCTTACTTCTTTATTTAGATTAAGAAAAGTACACAAAACTTATTTAGCTATCTGCCAAGGTGAAATTAATAAAAAATCTGGTGTATGGGATGATGATTTAATTAGGTACGACGGTGACAAAAAAATTATTGAAAAAGCAAAAACAATTTTCACAGTTATTGATAAAAATTCTGAAGCAAGTTTATTAGAATTAAAACCTATTACTGGACGAAAGCATCAATTAAGAAAACAATTATATGCAATTGGAAATCCTATATATGGAGATACAAAATATAAATTATCAAATTCCAATAAAGGAATTAATAAAAATTTAATGTTACATTCGTATCAAATTAAATTTAAAATTAATGACATAAAACATACTTATTCAGCATTGTTACCTGATTATTTTAAAAAACTTTTAAAATCTAAAAGACTTAGGTTTTCAAATTTGAAATAAAATTTTTAATTAATATATCGTTTAGATTTGAGTAATCCTGATCTAAAATATTTTTTAAATTAGTTACTCCTTTATCTGAAATACCACATGGTATAATTTTTTTATAATTTTCTAGATCATTATTTATATTTATTGCAAAACCATGATAGGCAATCCATTTGCTAACTCTGATACCTATTGCAGCAATTTTTTTAACTTCATTATTATATTTATGCCATATACCGATATTATCTTTATCTGGAAAAGTTTCTATTTTATAAAATTTTAAAGTTTGAATTATTGTTTTTTCGATAATTGTTATAAATTTTCTGATATCTTTTTTTTTTCTCAAATCTAAAACAAAATAACAAATTAATTGACCTGGTCCATGGTAAGTAATTTTACCACCTCTATTCGTTTCTAATATTTTAATGGATTTATCAATAATCTCATTCTCTTTATAAGAAGTTCCTGCTGTAAAAACTTCATTATGCTCCAAAGTCCAAATTAATTCTTGCTCATTATTTTCATATAAATCCTTTAATCTTGACTCTAATATATTAATGGCATCAAAATAATTTACTGGTTTTATTGACTTTTTGATCTCTATGTTCATTTATAATTTGTATTATCTTTATTATGTATTAATAGTGCAAATCTAAATTATAGGTAGATTTATGTCTTTAACTAAAAAAACTAAAGATAAAAAAGTAAATTTTGAGTTTAATAAAGAATATATAAGAGTTGTTACTAGCAAAATAGCTAACAATGATGCTCAATTTATTACCAATTCATTCAATGAAATGCACCCTGCTGATGCTGCAGATATTATCGAACACCTTAACGAAGGAGATAGAGAAAGTTTAATTAAACTAAATAATTTTAATATTGATCCGGAAGTTTTTGTTGAATTAAATGAATCTATTCAATCAGAAATTATTACTTATTTATCATCAGACTCTATAGTTAGTATTCTAAAGGGTCTCGAATCAGATGATGCTATATCTATATTAGAAAATGTTCCTGAAGAGGACAAAAATGCAATCCTTAGCTCTTTACCCCCAAAAGATAGATTTGCTTTATTAGAAAGTTTGAGCTATCCAGAAGATACTGCTGCCAGACTTATGCAGCGTGAATTTACAGCTATACCAAGCAATTGGTCTGTAGGTCAAACAATTGACTATTTAAGAGAAAACAAAGATTTACCAGAAGAGTTTTTAGAAATTTTTATTGTTAATGAGGATTTTAAACCTATAGGTACTGTTCCCTCATCTAAAGTTTTAACAACACCAAGAGATACTAAAATGGTAACAATTATGTCAGAATCTCAATTATTAATTCCTGTTGAAATGGATAAAGAGGAGGTTGCTAACTTATTTGAAAATTACAATTTGAATTCTGCCGCTGTTGTAGACAAAAACAATAAATTAGTAGGTATGATTATGAACGATGACGTTTTAACAGTCTTGAAAGAGGAAGCTGAGGAAGATGCTTTAAGATTAGCAGGGGTAGGAGATGAAGAAATTACAGATGGAGTTGTAAAAAAAACAAAGAGAAGATTTAATTGGCTTTTGCTTAATTTATTTACCGCCTTTCTAGCCACATGGTGCATTAGTTTATTTGGAGCAACAATTGAACAAATGGTAGTATTAGCTTTTTTAATGCCAATTGTTGCATCTATGGGTGGAAATGCTGGAATGCAAACACTTGCAGTTACAGTAAGAACTATAGCTACAAATGATTTAACTCAAAATAATTTTTCATCTAATGTATTTAAAGAATTTTCTATAGGTATTTTAAATGGAATTATATTTGCAGCAATAAGTGCTTTTATTGTTCAGATATGGTTTCAAGACAGTATCCTTTCAATAATCATAGCAATATCAATGGTGCTAACAATGATAATAGCTGGATTATTTGGCATACTAGTTCCTTTTACTCTAAAAAAAATAAATATCGATCCAGCTATTGCTTCAAGTGTATTTGTGACAACAATTACAGATGTAATTGGTTTTGTTTCATTTTTAGGTGTTGGAGCATATTTTTTATAAAATTACAGGTTATCAATTAATCTGACGTTATTTAAATAATAAGCAATAAATAATCTTGAATTTTTAGTGGTACTTGAAATTTTTAAATTATTAATATTTCTTAGTTCAAAATAATCAATTTTAATTTTATAATTTTTTTTTAATTCTTTTTTTTTAAGATTTAAAAAGCTTGAAATATTTTTCTTATTTTTAATTATTTTTTTAATCCCTACTAGTTTTTTATAAATTTTTGCTGCTATGATTAAATTAGATTTATTTAAAAGAAGGTTTCTTGATGAAAGTGCTACATTATTCCTATCACGAATTGTTTTACAAGGGATTACCTTGGTTTTATATGTTTGTTCTAATTTTTTTTTTACCAAAAACAATTGTTGAAAATCTTTTTCACCCATAAATATCTTTTGAGGGCTTATAATTTTAGTTAGTTTATTCATTACATCTAAAACACCTTCAAAATGACCTTTTCTAAATTTAGCACACAAAATTTTGTCTTTTTTTTGCAGTGTAATTTTTGATTTTTTTTTATCTTTGTATATGTCTTTAAATTTAGGAAGATAAACAAAATCAACTTTTTTGCTTTTTTTGAGAATTTTTAAATCCTTTTTGATATTTCTTGGATAGGATCTTAAATCTTTTTTATTATTAAATTGTTTTGGATTAACAAAAATACTTACTATTGTTTTTTTACAAAGTTTATTTGATTTATTTATTAGTGATAAATGACCCTTATGTATTCCACCCATAGTAGGAACAAAACCAAGGTCATTAAATGGCCTTAATGATTCAAATAATGATGTATTGTTTAATAAAATTTTCATTTGTATAAAAATATTTAATAAGTAAAACATTTAAATGATTAAACAAGCAATTATTCCTTTGGCTGGACTTGGAACTCGGTTACTACCTTTAACAAGTGTTTTTGCTAAAGAACTTCTCCCGATAAATGGAAGACCGGGAATTGAATATATTCTTGATGAATGTATCGAAGCAGGTGTTAAAGAGATTATATTTATCATCTCCACTAAAAAATTAATGATAAGAAAATATTTTTATAGTGATCAGTTTTATAAAAATATTATTAAAAAAAAGAGAGACCCTCGTATAATTAATGAATTTAAAAAGGTACAAGTATATAAAAATAAAATTAAATTTGTATTTCAAAACATCCCAAAGGGCACAGGTGATGCTGTCCTTAAAACTCAAAAATATATTAAAAATAAATATTTTTTAATGTTATTACCCGACGATTTAATAATTAAAAAAAATTGCTCAAAGTCAATGATCAAGGTTCATAAAAAATATCAAGCTTCGGTTATGGCATCTATGAAAGTAAAAAAAAGCAATGTCTCGAGATGGGGAATATATAAAATTAATAAAAAATTAAATAAAAGAAATTATGTTATAGATGGTGTTGTTGAAAAACCAACATTAAAAAAAGCTCCATCTAACAATGCCGTTATTGGGAGATATATATTGCCGCGTACAATTTTTAAAAAAATTAAATTACTTAAACCCTCTAAAGGTAAAGAGATACATATTACTGATGCAATACAGTTATTAATAAATGATAAAGAAAAATTTATAGCTCATAATTTTGAAGGTAAATACCTTGATTGTGGAACAATGAGTGGCTATATCAAGTCTTCAAAAGAAATAGGCGAGATATGAAATTGTGCATGATTGGTACTGGCTATGTTGGTTTAGTAAGTGGAGTCTGTTTTTCTGACTTAGGTAATGATGTAATATGTGTTGATAAAGACATTAAAAAAATTAACAATTTAAAAAAAGGTATTATTCCTATTTACGAACCTGGTCTAGAAGAATTAGTTTTAAAAAACTATAAAAATAAAAGACTGAATTTTTCAACAAACCTAAAAGAATCGGTGGATAAATCAGATATTGTTTTTATATGTGTAGGCACACCAACCAAAAAAAATAGTAATAGTGCTGATTTAAGCCAAGTATATTCTGCTGCAAAAGAAATATCTAAATCTATTAAAAAATTCAAAATTATTATTAACAAATCAACTGTGCCTGTAACAACAGGTGATGAAATTGAAAAAATTATTTCTAAAAAAGTTAATAAAAAATTTTTTTCAGTAGTATCAAATCCTGAATTTTTAAGAGAAGGAGAGGCTATAAGAGATTTTATCTATCCAGATAGAGTGGTAGTTGGATCAAATGATAATAAATCTCAGAGAATATTAAAAAGTTTATATTCACCATTAATATCAAAAGGCACAGAATTTGTTTCTACAAAAAGAAGAGCAGCAGAATTAATTAAATATGCTTCTAATGCTTTTTTAGCAACTAAGATTACCTTTATAAATGAAATATCAAATTTATGTGAAAAAACTGGTATAGATGTTGAGGATATCTCAATAGGAATTGGACTGGATAAAAGGATTGGTGGTAGATTTTTAAGAGCTGGACCTGCATACGGTGGGTCGTGTTTTCCAAAAGATACTAAAGCTTTAGTTTCAACTGCTGATAAATTCAAAACCAATTTATCAGTTGTAAAAAGTGTTATCAGATCTAATGATTTAAGATCTAGTTTATTATCCAAAAGAGTAAGTTTGATTTTGAATAATAAAATTAAAAATAAAGTTGTATCCTTTTTAGGTGTAACTTTTAAAGCAAATACCGACGATATGAGAGACTCGTCTAGCTTAAAATTAATCCCATTCCTATCAAAAAAAGGTGCTAAAATTAAATATTATGATCCTACTGGATCAAAAAAAGAATTTAGTAAATTAAAAAATGTTGAATTTTCTAATTCAATAAAAGGATCAATTAAAGGATCAGATATTGTAATCATACATACTGAATGGAATGATTTTAAATCAATTAATTTTAAAAAATTTTTAAAAAATAAAAAAACTATTATTTATGATATGAGAAATATTTATTCACCAAATAAAATTAAAAAACTAGGTTTTAAATATTTCGGTATTGGAAGATAAATTAGTTTAACTCAAAAATAGCATCAACTTCAACTGACACACCAAGAGGCAAGCTATTTGTGCTTACAGCCGCTCTTGTATGCATTCCTGCTCCACCAAAAACAGAAGCAATTAAATCAGAAGCTCCATTAATTACTTTTGGTTGGTCTGTAAAGTTATCGGTTGAATTAACAAAACCTGTTAATTTTACGCATGATTTAATTTTAGAAAGATCTCCATTACAAGCTACTTTTGCTTGAGATATAATACTTAAACCACATCTTTCAGCTGCCTTATAAGCATCATCTACAGATAGATCTTTTCCAACTTTTCCTTTTATTAATTCACCATTTTCTGAAATAGAAATTTGTCCTGAAATATAAAGTAAATTGCCAACAATTTTTGTTGCAACGTAAGAACCAACCGGCGGTTTTGCCTCTGGAAGGTTAATCTTTAATTCATTAATTTTATTTTCAAAATTCATTTTATTTTTCAGTAAATTCTTTATGAGTTTTACTGTTCTTAAATTTGTTAAGCTTATCTTTTAAATTAAAATTCTTTAATTTTTTTTTACCATCTTCTATTTTCTTAGCTGTTTTAGATTTTATTTCGTTTGCTTTTTTAGAAGTTTCTATTTTTAATTTATTTGATGTACATTTTGCATATTCTTTACTTAACTTATCGTATTTAGTGCAATCTTCTGAATATGAAATTGTTAAATTAAATAAATAAATTAATAAAACTGAAATTATGATTTTAATTATTTTCATTTTTTCTTTTTTTTATTTTTTTTATTTTTATCGTATTCTCTTCTTTTCTCAATTAGTATAAGAGCCTCCTCCATTGTTACTTCTACTGGGTCTTTTTCCTCTGGGATTGTTGCATTAAGAGATTTGTATTTAATGTATGGTCCATATTGACCTTTCATGATTCGGACTGGCTTTTTATCCTCAGGATGCTCCCCTAAATCTTTTATAATTGAAGAAGACATTCTTCCAGGTTTTGCCTCCGCTATAAGTGTAATTGCTCTATTTAATCCTATAGAAAAAATTTCTTCGACATTTTCTATTCTAGCTGATTTATTTTCACATTTTAAATATGGTCCAAATCTACCAGTGTTCAAAGTTATTTCTTTTTGATTTTCTGTATTAATGCCTAATGATTTAGGAAGCGAACATAAAAATTTTGCTTTATCTAAATCAATACTTTCTAATTCGATTCCTTTTGGTATAGATACATTTTTCAATAGTTCATTTACTTCAGGTTTCTTTTTTTTGGTTTTTTTTCTTTTTTTAGGCTTTTCTTCTTCAATATTTTCCTCAAGAACTTTCTCATACTGAAGATAAGGACCAAATCTGCCATTTTTTAAAAAAATATCATTTCCATTTTCGTGTTTTCCTAGAAATTTTGGTTCTGCTAATTGTGACTGAGCAGCTGCTTTAGCTTTCGATAATGGTCTTGTGAATTTACATTCAGGATAATTTGAACATCCAATAAACGCACCTCCTCTAAAACTATTTTTTAAACTAAGGGAACCTGTGTCACATAATTGGCATTTTCTAACTATCTTTCCTTCCTTATCAGTGTCAAATATCAATGCTCCCAAACTTTCATTTAAAAGATCTAAAACTTCTCTGGTTCTTTTTTCTTTTACCTCTGAAACATTGCTATTAAAATCTTTCCAAAACATTTCTAAGACTTTTAACCAACTTTCTTTTCCAGAAGTTATTTCATCTAGCTGATCCTCTAGTCCAGCTGTGAAGTTATAATCCACATACTTTGAAAATAGTTTTTCTAAAAATGCAGAAATTAATTTACCTCTGTCAGTTGGGAAAAATCTTTTATTAACTATTTCTGCATAACCTCTATTTGCTATTGTTGAAATTATACTTGCATAAGTTGAAGGTCTACCAATTCCTAACTCTTCTAATTTTTTAACCAAACTTGCCTCAGAGTAGCGTGGGGGAGGTTGAGTAAAATGTTGTTCATCAATAAGAGCTTCTATATTAATTGGTCCTTTTGACATCTCAGGTAAAATTTGCTCATCATCATCTTTGTTTTGATTTGAATAAACTTTTAAAAATCCATCAAATTTCAAAACTGATCCGCTTGATTTACATATAGTTTTACCGTCTTCAGATTCAATCGTTATTGTATTTCTATCAAATTTTGCTGTCTCCATTTGAGACGATAGAGCTCTAGACCAAATTAAAGAATATAATTTTTGCTGATCTGAACTTAAATACTTTTTAACAGAATCTGGATTTCTATTAATATCAGTTGGTCTTATTGCTTCATGAGCTTCCTGAGCATTTTTTGCTTTTTTTCCTGAGTAATTATTTGGATTTTCTGGCAAGTATTCGTTACCATATTCTTTTTTAATAAAATTTCTAAAATCAGAGACAGCATCAGCTGATAAATTAGTTCCATCCGTTCTCATATAAGTAATTAACCCAACTGTATCTCCCTCAATTTCTATTCCTTGATAAAGTTTTTGTGCTATTTGCATTGTTCTTGATGCACCAAAACCCAATCTACTAGAAGCAACTTGCTGAAGTGTTGATGTAGTAAATGGTCCTGAGGGATTTCTACTAACAACTTTTGAGGAAATATCAGTTATGTTAAATTTTTTGGTCTTAATATTAGAAATTGCCTTTTCAATTTTCTCTTTATTTTTAAATGAGAATTTTTCAATTTTTTCTCCATCAAGTTGAGAAATACTTGCTGTAATCTTGCTATTGTTTTTATCTTGAAAATTAATACTTAAAGTCCAAAATTCTTCAGGCTTAAATAATTCAATTTCATGCTCTCTTTCAGTGATCAATTTCAGTGCAACAGATTGAACTCTACCGGCAGATTTTGAACCAGGAAGTTTAGTCCAAAGTATTGGTGATATATTAAATCCAACCAAGTAATCTAATGCTCTTCTAGCCATATAAGCATCGACTAATAAAGGCTCTATCTGTCTTGGATTTTCAATACCATGTGTGACGGCTTTTTTTGTTATTTCATTAAATACCACACGTTCAATTTCTTTATCCTTTAAAAGTTTTTTTTCATCTAAATATTCTTTTACATGCCATGCTATTGCTTCACCCTCACGATCTGGGTCAGTAGCAAGAATTATTTTTGAAGAATCTTTCGCAGCATCAGTGATTTCTTTTAAATATTTTTTTGAAAAGCTATCAACTTCCCATTCCATTTTAAAATTTTGATCAGGATCAACGGATCCATTTTTTGAGGGAAGATCTCTAATATGACCATAGCTAGCTAAAACGGTATAGTTATCACCTAAATATTTATTAATTGTTTTCGCTTTAGCAGGGCTTTCAACTATGACTAGATTCATAAAATAACAAACTACTCAAAAGAGTTTGATAGTCAAATTAATAAATTTTTGTCTTAGTTTCTTCTTTATTTTTCAAGCGTTTAATATTTTCTCTATGGGTAAAAAATATTAAAATAAACATTATTAAGTAAAAAAATACATTTTCTAAACCCTCCAAAATTAAAATATAAACTGGTATAGAAAGTGATCCTATCAAGGAAGCTAAAGATGAATATTTAGAAATAAAAAAAATTATTAACCAACAAATACCAAATACTAAACCAAAAATAATATTTAAAGAAAAAAGTATCCCAACATATGTAGCTACACCTTTACCACCTTTAAATTTTAACCAAACAGGAAACACATGACCTATAAAAGCACATAAAGCTGATATATATACTGCATCAGGGAAATTAATTTTTACGTATAGAACAGGTATTACTGCTTTTAATACATCAAGCATTAGTGTCGAATATCCAATTAGTTTATTACCGGTTCTTAGAGCATTTGTTGCACCAATATTACCAGAGCCTATCTCTCTAATATCTTTTTTTAAAAATATTTTAGTTAAAATTAATCCAAAAGGAATTGATCCCATCAGGTATGAGATTATACCTATTATAAAAAGTTCCATTTTTATATTTTAAATAATTCTATACCTTTTACAAATGTATTGGTTACTTTTCCTTGAAGTTTCTTATCTTCAATTGAAGTATTTTTTGATTTAGAGATTAAATTTTCTTTTTTTACAATCCATGGTTTATTAATATCCACTATACAAAAATCAGCATCATTTCCAATAGACAGGTTTCCTTTATTTATATTTAATATTTTTGCTGGGTTAGAGGTTAAAGCTTGAATTATAGTTTCAAGTTTTACAGATCCGTTATGAAATAATTCTAAACTTAAAGATAACAATGTTTCAATACCAGATGCACCTGTTGCAGCTTGAGCAAAAGTTAATCTTTTAGATTCTTCATCTTCAGGTTTATGGTCAGAAACAATTACATCAATGGTTTTATCTTTTAATCCTTGAACTAAAGCTTCTCTATCTTCTTCTCTTCTTAGTGGAGGTGATAATTTTAAAAATGTTCTAAAATCTCCAATATCATTTTCATTTAATGAGAGGTTATTTATTGACACACCACAAGTAAATTTAACATTTTGTTTACGTTCCTTAATTATATCTACGGATTTTCCTGCTGATAGTTGAGATATATGATATCGACATTTAGTTTTTTCTAAGAGAGTAAGGTCTCTTTCAATTATAATTCTTTCTGCAATATCTGGTATGCTTGATAAGCCTAGTTTTGTTGCAATAATGCCAGAATTGATCATTCCATTTTTAGCCAAATCGTAATCTTCAGCATGTTGCATTATAAGACATCCCAAATCTTTGGCTGAATTCATAATTCTAGACATAAGTCTAGTATTTTGAATTGTTTTTACACCATCAGTAAATGCTATAATTCCTTTTTTGGCTAGCAACCCAAATTCAGTCATATTGGTGCCTTCAGTGTTTTGAGTTAGAGAAGCGCAAGGAAAGATATTTATTTTAGACTTATCACGTCCTCTTCTTTTTAAAAAATCTACAATTGATACATTATCTATAATTGGGTCTGTATTAGGCATCGTTACAACTGAGGTAACACCACCAGATAATGCAGCATTACTTAAAGTTCTAAAATTTTCTTTATATTCATATCCTGGTTCGCCTACAAAAACTCTCATATCTACTATACCAGGAAATATATATTTACCTTTTAAGTCAGCAGGCTTTTCTCTAGTTGGTAAATTGTTTGTATTTACCTTTTTTCCTATTGCTTCTATCTTTCCATCTTCTCCAATTATTAATCCACCATATTCATTTATAGAATTATGAGGATCTATAATATTTGCATTTATAAAGTATTTTTTTTTCATTTATTCACAAAATATTTTCAAGCATGCCATTCTTACAGCAACACCTAATTCAACTTGTTCTTTAATTACACTTTTGTTTATGTCGTCAGCTAATCTTGTATCAATTTCAATCCCTCTATTCATTGGACCAGGATGCATAATTAAAGCATCTGACTTTGCGTGATCAAGTTTATCTGGCGTTAATCCATAATATTCATAGTATTCTCTATTCGATGAAAGATATGAACTGGTCATTCTTTCATTTTGTAATCTAAGCATCATCACAATATCACAATCTTTGAGGCCCTTTTTCATATCAGTAAAAGTATTTACACCAAATTTTTCAATTTCTTTTGGCATTAAGTTAGATGGAGCAACTATATTAACCTCAGCTCCTAACATTGTAAGAAGATAAATATTTGATCTAGCTACTCTTGAATGAAGTATATCTCCACATATTGCTATTTTTAATCCTTGAATTTTTTTTTTTCGATTTCTAATTGTTAAAGCATCTAATAATGCTTGGGTAGGGTGTTCGCGTCTACCATCACCAGCATTTAATACGACACAATTAACTTTTTGAGATAATAGATTACATGCACCAGAGTCTTGATGTCTGATCACAATTATATCAGGATGCATTGCATTTAAGGTCATTGCCGTATCAATCAAAGTTTCACCCTTCTTAATTGCAGAGTTACCCATATTCATTGACATAACATCTGCACCAAGTCTTTTTCCAGCAAGTTCAAATGAGCTTTGAGTTCTGGTTGATGGCTCAAAGAATAAATTTATTTGTGTTTTACCTCTTAACACATCAATTTTTTTATTTTTACTCTGATTTAATTTTATGAAAGCTTCTGACTCATCCAGGATATAATTAATATCATTGACAGATAAATCTTGGATACCTAACAGATGTTTTTGTGAGATTTTAATAGCTTTATTGGTTTTAATTGCCATTAAAATTAACTCTATAGCTATAAAGCCCCTAAATGGCAAGGATTAATTATTTAAATAATCTATAGCTCCTTGAAGAATAAATGCAGCTGCGTTTTGATCTATGTTTTTTTCACGCTTAGAGACATTAATATCAAGCTGACTGGATAGATTAAATGCCCCAACAGTTGAAAGTCTTTCATCCCATAAACAAACTTCTACATCAATATTTTGGTCTATATTTTTAGATACATCACTAACTGATTGAGCAGAAGGACCTAATGAACCATCCATGTTAATTGGATATCCAATAACAATTCCTTTAATATTGTTTTCTTTTATTATTTTTTTTAATTCGTTGATTAGATCATCATTATTGGTTTTATTGATTGTTTTAAATGGTGTGGCTATTGACTGTTTTTCATCACAAATTGATACACCGATTCTTTTTGAACCAAGATCTAAACCAATCAATCTAGAGGTTTCAGACTGTTTTTTTTTGAATTCTTCAATAGTGATCATATTGTATATTTCAAACTTAAGTGATAGTTTGCGACATATTTAAATACCATATGAGCATCGATCTTAAAACAATAAAGCACATATCTAAACTATCAAGAATTTCTGTAGATGAGAAAAAAGCAGAGAAACTTGCAGGAGATTTAAATTCAATTTTTGATTTTATTGAAAAACTTAACGAATTAAAAACTGACAATGTTGAACCATTAACTTCTGTTGCCGAAACAACTCTAAAACTAAGGTCAGATGAAGTAAAAAGTAAAAACTTAAGAGATCAAGTAATAAAAAATTCTCCTAAGGAAAATGAAGATTATTTTGTTGTACCAAAGGTAATTGAATAATGTCAGATATAACTAAACAATCATTATCTGAGTTAGTAGAAAATATAAAAGGTAAAAAACTTTCCTCAAGTGAAGTTACTAAAGCATTTGTTGAAAGATCAGAAAAATCAAAAGAATTAAATTCATATATAACTGAAGATTATACAAATGCTTTAAATAAAGCAAAAAAATTTGATGAAAAACCTAATCTTGATCTGAAATTACCTGGTATTCCGATGGCTGTAAAAGATTTATTTTGTACAAGAGATTTAAGAACTACGGCAGGTAGTAAGATTTTAAATAACTTTGTTCCAACATACGAGTCAACAGTCACACAAAACATTTGGAATGAAGGAGCTATCCTAATGGGTAAATTAAATTGTGATGAATTTGCAATGGGTTCATCTAATGAAACTAGTTTTTTTGGTAATGTACAAAACCCAATTGATAAGAATTTAGTTCCAGGAGGATCCTCTGGTGGATCGTCTTCTGCTGTAGCAGCTCAATTAACACCAATAACTATTGGAACAGATACAGGCGGATCTATAAGACAGCCTGCTTCATTTACTGGAATTGTCGGATTAAAACCTACTTATGGTAGTTGCTCTAGATACGGAATTGTAGCATTTGCATCATCTTTAGATCAAGCTGGTCCAATGGCACAAAATGTTAAAGATTGTGCATTGTTACAGGAAGTTATTAGCACTTATGATGAAAAAGATTCTACATCAATAGACTTTAAAAGAAACGAGTACAGCAAAGAATTAACAAAAGATATTAAAGGTAAAAAAATAGGAATACCCAAAGAATATAGAGTAGATGGCATGCCTAAAGAAATAGAAGACCTATGGAAAAAAGGTATTGAATACGCAAAAGATTGTGGTGCTGAGATTATCGATATATCTCTACCTCATACTAATTATGCACTACCAACTTATTACATCGTAGCACCAGCAGAGGCCTCATCTAATTTGGCTAGATACGATGGTGTTAAATATGGTTTTAGAGCTGAAGGAGAAAATCTTATTGATATGTATGAAAAAACTAGATCTGAAGGATTTGGTGCTGAAGTTCAAAGAAGAATAATGATTGGAACCTATGTTTTATCTTCAGGATATTATGATGCTTATTATCTTAAAGCTCAAAAGGTAAGAAAACTTATTAAAAATGATTTTGATGATGCTTATAAAAAAGTTGATGCAATTCTAACCCCATCCACTCCAAGTTCTGCGTTTAAAATTGGTGAAAAAACAAATGATCCAGTTTCAATGTATTTAAATGATATTTTTACTGTTCCTGTAAATTTAGCAGGTTTACCTGGAATTTCTATACCTGCAGGCCATGATGCTAAAGGGTATCCATTGGGATTACAGATAATTGGTAAGGCTTTTGATGAACAAAATATTTTAAACATTGCATATGCTATGGAAGAAAAAATTAATTTTAAAAACAATATTACTGATTGGTGGATTAAGTGAGTAAGAACAAATCTGAATATCTAATTAATAGACATGATAATCAATATGAAGTTGTCATTGGTTTAGAGGTTCATGCTCAAGTTACATCGGAATCAAAATTATTCTCAACATCAGCGACCAAATTTGGAGCTGAGCCAAATACCCAAGTAAGTTTAGTTGATGCAGCATTTCCCGGAATGTTGCCAGTAATAAACGAGTATTGCGTAAAACAAGCTATTAAAACAGGAATTGGTTTAAAAGCTAAAATAAATAAGAGATCTGTCTTTGATAGAAAAAATTATTTTTATGCTGATTTACCTCAGGGGTATCAAATCTCACAATTCAAAGATCCAATTGTAGGTGAGGGTAAAGTAATACTTGATATGCCAGACGGTCAAAAAGAGGTAGGTATAGAAAGATTACACTTGGAGCAAGATGCGGGTAAAAGTATTCATGATCTAGATCCTGGAAATACTTTTGTAGATTTAAACAGATCAGGTGTGGCTTTAATGGAAATTGTAAGCAAACCCGACCTAAGATCTCCAGATGAAGTAAATGCATATATTAAAAAATTAAGATCTATAATGAGATATTTAGGCACCTGTGATGGAAACATGCAGGAAGGATCTTTAAGAGCCGATGTAAATGTATCTGTTAGAAAAAAAGGTTCAAAAGAGTTTGGAACTAGGTGTGAGATAAAAAATGTTAACTCAATAAAGTTCATGCAGATGGCAATTGAATACGAAGCTAATAGACAAGTTGATTTAATTGAGGATGGTCAAACGATTGATCAAGAAACAAGACTTTTTGATACTAAAAAGAATGAAACTAGATCAATGAGATCAAAAGAAGATGCTCATGATTATAGATATTTTCCAGATCCAGACTTATTGCCATTAGAAGTTTCAGATGATTTCATTGAAAACTTAAAATTAGAAATTCCAGAGCTACCAGATGAAAAGAAAAAAAGATTTATAGAAAAATTCAAGTTATCTGCTTATGAAGCAAACATTTTAGTTTCTGATATTGAAACATCAAATTACTTTGAAAATGTAATTAAGAAGTCTGATGTAAAACTTGCAACAAATTGGATAATTGGTGAATTATTTGCAGCGTTAAATGAAAAAAATATAGAAATAACTGAAAGCCCTATAAGTCCAGGCAACTTATCAAAATTAATTAATTTAATTAAAGACGGAACAATTTCTGGAAAAATTGCAAAAACAGTTTTCGAACAAATGATGGAAGGCGACAAAGATCCTCAGAAAATTGTTGAAGAAAAGGGTTTAAAACAAGAGAGTGATCCAAAAGCACTTGAGGCGCTGATAGATAAGGTTATTGATGATAACAGAGATAAAGCTACCGAATATAAATCGGGTAAAGTCAAATTATTTGGTTTCTTTGTTGGCCAAGTAATGAAAGTTTCTGGTGGAAAAGCAAATCCTCAATTAGTTAATGAGATTTTAAAGAAAAAACTTTAGAATTTATGGGTTCAGACCTAAATATAACTAAAGAACTCCAAGAGTATATTTTAAGTCATGGATTTAATTTACATCCAGTCCAAAAAGAAATAATTGATTACAACAATTCTCTTGGTGACATCAAAAGAATGCAAATCTCAATTTCACAAAGTCAATTTCTGCATTTAATTATAAAAATTTCAAATATCAAAAAAATTTTAGAGATAGGTACATTTACAGGATTAAGTACGTTATCTATGGCTTTGGCATTATTAGATGATGGCAAAATAATTGCTTTAGATAAAAATGAAGAAACCAATAAAGTTGCAATAGATTTTTTTAAAAAAGCTAATCAAGACCATAAAATAAAAACATTAATTAAACCTGCTTTAGAAAGTTTAGAAGAAATTAAAAATGAAAAGTTTGATTTAGTTTTTATCGATGCTGATAAAATGAATTATATTGAATACTATGAACGTTCTTTACAATTATTGAACCAAAATGGTCTAATAATTATTGATAATGTTTTATGGTATGGAGAAGTTGTTAATGAAAACAATAATGATAAATTTACTAAATATATTAAAGAGTTTAATAGTCATATCTCAGAGGATACAAGGGTTGAAAAATTAATAATTCCTCTTGGAGATGGAATGACCGTTTGTAGAAAATTATAATGTTTGAAGTAATTGGCTTTTATAAATTTGTTAAAATTTCTTATCTAAAGAAAAATCAAAAAGTTTTATTAGAAACTTTAAAAAAGAAAAACATTAGAGGCACGATAATTATCTCCAAAGAAGGGGTTAATGGAACTATCTCTGGTAAAGCTGCAGACATTAAATTCACAATTAACAATTTAAAAAGAGCTTTTAAATTTAAAGAATTTAACAGCAGCAATAAGTCTAAAAGCTTATTCCAACCATTTCATAAACCTAAAGTGAAAATCAAAAACGAAGTTGTTCCTATGAACTTATTTTTAAATAAAAGAATAAAGAAAAAAGATAGCCATGTAGATCCAATCAAATGGAATAAGCTGATTAGAGAAAAGGATACTGTTCTAATAGATGCGAGAAAACCATTTGAGTATGATGTTGGAACATTTAAGGGGGCAATCAATCCTGATGTTGATAACTTTAGAGATTTTCCAAAATATCTAAAAAAATTAAAAAAAAATCAACCTATAGCTATGTTTTGTACTGGTGGAATTCGTTGTGAAAAGGCATCTGTATATTTGGAGAATAAAGGGTTTAATAACATTTATCAGTTAAATGGTGGAATTTTAAATTATCTTAAAAAAACAAATAGGAAAAAAAGTTTATGGAAAGGTGAATGCTTTGTTTTTGATAACAGGATTAGTTTAAAACATGGTCTAAAAGTTGGTTCTTACTCAATGTGTAGCGGTTGTAGGAAGCCTGTATCTCGTAAGGATAAAAAATCAAAAAAATATGAAGAGGGTGTTTCATGTCCAAATTGTCACGACAATCTAACAGATCATCAAAAATCAAGATTTAGGATGAGACAAAAACAAATTAATCTTGCTAAAGAAGTAGGAAAAAGACATATCTTCCAAAAAGAGTATTAATAAATCTTAAATTAATGAATTTATTAAAAGATGAAGTTTCGTTGTTAGTAAGAAAACTTGCTGTACCAGCAAGTGTAGGAACCTTATTCCAAACACTTTATACAATCGTAGATACTTTTTATGCAGGAAAAATATCGCCAGAAGCCTTATCAGCTTTGAGCAAGTCTTTTCCGATATATTTTTTGATTATTGCGACATCCATTGGAGTTACCGTAGCAGGAACATCATTGATTGGCAGTAGTATCGGAGAAAAAAACGAAAAAAATGTTTTAAGTTATTTTGGAAATGTAATCATTTATTCGATTATAATCTCGATAGTTGTATCTATTTTAGGATTTGCTTTTGGTGAAAAGATATTCTTATTAATGAATTCCTCTCAAGAAGTAACAATTCTTGGACTCGAATATATAAATGTAATTTTTTTAGGTACGATATTATTTATTTTAGTAGTAGCATTAAATTCATTTTTACACGCAGAAGGAGATACTAAAACTTACAGAAATGTTCTAATATTTTCTTTTTTCTTAAACATTATTTTAAATCCAATTTTTATATTTGGTTTTTTATTTATACCACCATTAGGAATAACTGGTATTGGGATAGCAACTTTAATTGCTCAATTTGTATCTTTGTTGGTTATTTTGATAAAAATATTAAATAATCAAAGAATTAAACAAATAACTTTAGACCATTTCAAAGTTAAATTTTTCTTCTTAAAAAATATTTTTTTTCAATCAATGCCAATTACAATTGCCATATTAGGGTATTCTATTGCTGCAACAATTGTTTTTACATATGTTGGGATATTTGGTGAATATGCTGTAGCAGGGTATGGATCTGCTACAAGAATTGAGCAAGTAGTTTTGTTACCAATATTAGGAATTAATACAGCAATAATTTCTATAATAGCGCAAAATATTGGTGCAAAATATTACGATAGAGTGGAGCAATCCTATTTTACCTCAATAAAATACGGTCTATTTATAATGTTAATCGCTGGTGTAGTTATTTTTATAAGTGCTGACATTGTTCCTAAATTCTTTTCTTCAAACCCAGAGGTAATTATGCATGGCTCGATGTACCTTAAGATTTCAGCATTTATTTTACCTGCTTATCCAATATTTTTCTTATCAAATGGATTTTTTATGGCTTTAAAAAAATCTGAAAAAGCTATGATTAATAATATTGCCAGAAATGTTATAGTACCAGTTTTATCCTTTTACATTGCAAAGTATTTAAATGCAGATTTTAAAACTTTTTTTTATATTTGGGCTATCTTTCAATGGTTGATATCATTGATGTTACTTTTTTATGTCAAATATTATATTAAACATAAATTAGCTAATATTTAATATTTTTTAAATATGTTTTTTACAAAAAGGAAAGTGATAATTTTAATTATAATTTGTTCGATTTTTTTTATTCTCACATATAACGATGTTAGGTCTGAAGAGATTAAAGAAATTTCTGGAAATGCTCAAATTATTGATGGAGATACAATAAAAATAAATTCAAAAAAGATAAGATTATATGGAATTGATGCACCTGAATTCAAGCAAATGTGTAAAAAACCATATCTAACAATAATTTTTTTTACTTTTACTAAAGATTATCCATGTGGAAAAATTTCAACTCAAAAATTACAAAAAAAAATAAATAACAAAGTAATAACTTGTAAAATTTTGGATGTTGATAGATACAAAAGATTTATTGGAGAATGTTATAAAAAAAATTTAAATCTGAATTCTTGGCTAGTTTCAAACGGTTATGCAGTAGCTTATAGAAAATACTCAAAAAAATATATATCAAACGAAATTAATGCTAAAAATGAAAAAAAAGGCCTTTGGCAAGGTAAATTTGAAATGCCATGGGACTTTAGAAGAAAAAAAAGGTAAGGTTTGAAAAAATTAATTTCATTTTTTTGTATCTCAATCTTCTTTATTATGATGGACTTTGCTTTTGCTCATCATTCTAATGAAAAATATTGTTTTAATTGTCACCACAAATATAAAATAGGTGATAAAAAAAATGATAACGCCTATGAGTTTGAATTTGATTTAGAAACTAGCAGATTATCAAAAACAGTTGAACAACAAATATCAGATAAAAAAACTGGTTTAGTTTCTTATATCTTATTTGAAAACAACAAAATTTTAGTTGATCAAAATAGAAAAAGTAAATACAAAGGACCATATCCTTCACATTCTGTAGGTAAGTCTTTGGTAGGTTTAGTTACAGGTTATGCTATGTGTGGTGGTTATATTAATCATACAGTTTTTGAAAGAATTGATTACCCAACTGTTGTAGGTACTTTATACGAAAATCAAAAGTTAATTGATTTATTACATATGACAGCAGGTGATGATCCATATATTGGTCACGCCAAATATAGAAAAGATAACGCTTGGATGGGTAAGGGTCCTAACACAAATACTATTCCAATTAAAAAAGTTATGAAGAAATACTTTAAAGGCAAAGAAGGTATAACACCTGGTGTTAATTACAATTACTCTGCTTTAACAACCAATGTTATTATGAACTATGTTATTTACAAAACTGGTGATGACTGGAACAAGCTATTACATAAGATATTTGTAGAAGACGCTAAAGTTGCTAAAAGAGTTTATTTTCATAAGACTTTATATGCTAAAAAAACTGGTAACAGAAAATCTGGTGAATACGGAAGATATTCATTCTATGCAGACAGATATGATTATGTAAGAATTGCTAACATGATAATGAATCATTGGAATAATGATACTTGTGTTGGTAAGTATTTAAAAACAATGTATGAAACAAGAATTGATAAAGGCAAATATGAATATAGTAAGTTTAAAGGTAACTTTCAGGCTACACAAAGTTATGGTGGTCAGTTTCACTTTGACCCAATCGGATTAGAAGATAGAATTATAATGATGTTAGATGGTTTTGCTGGTCAAACAGTAGTTATTGATTTTGATAATAATAGAATTATAACTGCCCATTCTACAGATAGACATTACGACTATTACAGCTTAGTATATTTACCATTGGGTTATAAGGCACAACCTACTACATGTACAGGTAGAGATTCTATTGGCAGGGTAATAGAATGTTTAAATCCTGCTAAAGAAATAACACAAGATGATAGAAAGAAATGCAAGGAATATGTTAATGAAACAGGATTTGTTTTAAAGTCTTGTTAACTAATTTTAAATATTTTTATAGTCTAGAAGAGCAGTCTTCAATCCAAGAACAAAGATGCTCAGCAAAAGATCTTCTAACAAACAGATTTACAACATTTTCATCTTTATGGTGCAGAATTACATCTACATGATTTAAAATTGTTTGAGTTGTTGATCCTTTTTTTTCTTTAAATTCATTAAAATTAAAGGGAGATCCTGCTGAAAAGATTTCATAGACATTTTCACCTTTAAGTTCTAATTGAACAAATTGATCTGTTACATCTATAACAGCACCTAAATTTGTTTTTGAAATACTATTAAATAACATTTCATATAGATCAGATTTATTAGGGTCTTTACTTGCCAGCTCATTTGAGATTATCATCCATTCGTCTGGACTAAGCCATATTGCTGTTAATTTATCACTTGTTGTTGAAGTGTTTGCTTCTGTAGGCAAGATCATATTAAGATTTTTACCAACATATGTTAAAAATTCTCTTTTTTTACCTCTTATATTAATTTTTATTACTGGGTAGATTTCCTTTACGGAAATACTTTCTTGCTTAATTTCATTTTTAATAACTGAATTATAGTTAAGCATTTAACCTCTCATTTTTCTCATCATAAAATACTGGATTTGCAACAGTGACATTAATATTTTTATTTTCCATGGGCACAAAAAGTTTTTTTCCCATCATATCTTTTCCACCTCTAAGTACTGCAAGTGCTATTGATTTCTTTAGGTTTGGACTGAAATAACTTGAAGTTACATGTCCAAGCATTTCTACTGGACTTTGATTTAACTCAGAAACTATTTGTGCTCCTTCTTCTAAAACAATATTTGGATCATCAGTTAATAAACCTACTAATTGCTTTCTATCTTCTCTCATTGTATCAGATCTATAAAGAGATCTTTTTCCTATGAAATCGTATTTCTTCTTGCTTACTATCCAATCCATTTGAAGATCGATAGGAGTCATTGTTCCATCTGT
>CACJYB010000002.1 GCA_902597515.1 uncultured Pelagibacteraceae bacterium | reverse complement strand
AAGCGTTGGTTAATAATGATATGTGCATTATATCAGATGCATCCTCTGAAAGATTAAACTTATTAATATTCTGAAATAAATTTTTTAATTTAGCTCCATCAGAATTTGACCACATATCCATACTCAAACCGTATTCACTAGGATCATATAGTCCAACAATTTTAATTTCTTTTGACGAAAATTCTTTATCAAGTTTAATAGTATCTCTATCGAATTTGTAGTTTTTATCAATTTCAGGAACATATTCATTCTTTTTTGAAAATGCGTCTACTTCCATTTCTGAGTCAATTCCAAAAGTCTGTTTTAATGAAACTTTAATATCCGGTTCTGTGTTAAGATTTGGTGTCAATTTTTTCCCTGTAGGTATTTTTTAATTGAGTGTAAGCCAATGTTATAAGTTTAAGTTTTTCCTCGTGTTTTTTATTTCCAGAATTCATATCAGGGTGAAATTTTTTCACAAGTAATTTGAATTTATCTTGTATTTTCTTCCACTTTAAACCCACAGAAACCCCCAATATTCCAAAAGCTTTTATATCTTTATGATCAAATTTAAATTGACGCATATGATTATAATCTCCATTTATTTTTTCTTTATCTAACTCATCTCTCAAAGTTGTATTCCATAACACTTTGAAAAAATTATCTGAAGAGCTAAAGCTTTGCGTAGGTTTGTGCCAAGTCATGTCAGATTTTAAAAAATCCATTACTTGGTCATCATTCATTCCTGAAAAATAGTTCCAATTTTTATTAAATTCTTTTACATGCTCAAGGCAAAGCATTCTAAATTTTCTGCTATTATCTTTTTCAACTGGTGCCTTATATTCACCTATTTCATTACAATTATTCCAGTCACAAATATTTTTCATGATATATAATAACATATATGGATATAAATGAGTTAATTACAATTGTAAAAAATAAATTATTAAATCAAATAAATATTGAAAGTATAAATATTGAAGATAAATCTTTCCTTCATAAAAATCATAAAGGAAATCAAGAAGGAAAATATCATTTAAAATTAATTATCGTTTCTCAGGAACTAAAAAAAATGAGTAAAATTGAAAGTAATAAAAAAATTTATAAGATTTTAGATCAAGAGCTAAAAAAATTTATTCATTCAATCCAAATTTTAATTAGCTAAAAATTTTTTCAAAAATAAATTTAACTTTTTTTTGGAGTATTGTTTGTTGAAAATTGGCTTACCAATTTTTTTCAACAAAACTAAGTTAATTTTTTCAGAATTATTTTTTTTATCTTTGATCATAAAAGACAAAATCTTATTTAAATCACTGATAGAAAAATATTTTTTTATAGAAGAAGGTAGACCAGAATTATCAATATGATTTATAATTAAATTATATTCACTTTTACTAAGCATTTTTTCCTTAAAACTAAAACTCAGTGCTGTTTTCATTCCAAGTATAACGGCTTCACCATGATTTAGTTTATGGCTGTACCCTAAGCCTGCCTCATAAGCATGGGCAAATGTATGGCCAAAATTTAATACTTTTCTTAATGCTATTTCTTTTTCATCTTTTTCAACTACTTTTTTTTTAATTTTACAACTTTCATAAATTGCTTTTTCAATAAATGGAGAAGAAAGACTTAAAATCTTTTTAAGATTTTTATTCAAGAAACTAAAAAATTTTTTATTATCAATTAAAGAATGCTTCAATATTTCTCCATATCCACAAATTATTTCTCTTTTTGATAAAGATTTAAGCAATTGAATATCTGATAGAACCAGCGATGGTTGATAAAAACTACAAATTCGATAGAGATACTACTTTAGCCATTATTTCAGGATTTGCTTATAATAAAAGAGTTTTAGTTCAAGGATATCATGGCACTGGTAAATCTACTCACATTGAGCAAATTGCTGCAAGATTGAATTGGCCTTGCATCCGTGTAAATTTAGATAGTCATGTAAGTAGAATTGATTTGATTGGAAAAGATGCGATTGTACTTAAAGATGGCAAACAAGTAACTCAATTTAACGAGGGAATTTTACCATGGTCTATACAAAATCCAGTTGCACTTGTGTTTGATGAATATGATGCTGGTAGACCTGATGTAATGTTTGTAATTCAAAGAGTTTTAGAAGCTGAGGGAAATTTTACATTACTAGATAAAAACAAAGTAATTAAACAAAATAAATTTTTTAGATTATTTGCTACTTCAAATACTGTTGGACTTGGTGATACGACAGGTCTTTATCATGGTACGCAGCAAATTAACCAAGGTCAGATGGATAGATGGAATATTGTTACAACTTTAAACTATCTTAGCCTAGATAGAGAAATGGACATTGTTTTGTCTAAAAATAAAAACTTAAATAACGCAAAGGGAAAAGAAAAGGTTGCTAACATGATAAAAGTAGCATCTTTAACGCGTAAAGGATTTATCGCAGGAGACATTTCAACAGTGATGAGCCCAAGAACAGTGTTACATTGGGCAGAAAATGCAGAGATATTTAAAGACACTGGTTACGCTTTTAGAGTAACTTTTCTTAATAAATGTGATGATATTGAAAAAAATACCATCGCAGAATATTATCAAAGATGTTTTGGTGAAGAGTTGCCAGAATCTTTGATTAATATTCAAATCTAATGAGCACTAAAGAAAATAATTTAAAAGAAAAATTCAAAATTGCTTTAACTTCTACAGCAAAAGTAATTGCTGATGATTTTGATGTAAAAAAAACAAATTCTGAAGAAAAAAAAATAAAAGAATTTAATTTTCTAGAGATTGATAATTTAACTAGTCCAGCTGATTTTATAAGATTACGTGCAGAAACAGACTCCTCTGCTTTGAAAAAAAAATTTTGTAATGAAACAATTTACAAAAAAAACCTTCCCTCAAATACATCTTCTAGATCTCTTTATAATATAGCTGAAAAAATACGTTATGAGACTCTCGGAGGAAAAATGTTAAAAGGAATTGAGAAAAATTTTCAAGAAAATTATCATCAAATAATAAACCGTAAACGCAAAGATCAATTAAAAACTAAAGAGGATGTATCTGTATCAGAAGCATTCGAACTATATATGCTTAAGAATTTTCATAAAATTAAGCTAAATCCTCTAACAACAAAAATGCTTAATTTTTGGGAAAAAGACTTTGAGGAAGCTATAGAAAAACATAAAGAATTTTTACTTAAGAATCTCGAAGATCAAAACATTTATAGTTCAAAGTTTTCAGAAATATTGGAAGAAATGGACATTTTTCAAAGTGAAGATGAAGATGAAAGAAAAGAAGAAAATCAAGATCAAGGACAAGATAATCCATCAAATGAAGATGAAAATAATGACAAAGAAGATAATAAAGATGAAAAAGATGAAAATGTATCAGAAGCTTCACTAGATGCTGATTATAGTGTTGATGAATTTAACTTTGACGAACAGCTGTCGGACACAGAGTCAGATGAGCAAAGTTCTGAGCAAGTAGCACAAAAAAAAATAGATAATATCAATTTAGATTATAAAATATTTACAACTCAGTTTGATGAAGTTGTAAAAGCTGAAAATCTAGAAAATGCAGATGAAGCGACAAAATTAAGAAAAAATTTAGATCAACAATTAATCGGCTTTCAAGATATTATAACAAAACTTGCAAATAAACTTCAAAGACAATTACTTGCAAAACAAAATAGAGCATGGGAATTTGATTTAGAGGAGGGACTATTAGACAGCTCAAAACTTCCAAGAATTATAATGGACCCTTATAATTCTTTATCTTTTAAAAAAGAAAAAGATTTAGATTTTAAAGATACAGTAGTGACTCTACTTATAGATAATTCTGGATCTATGAGAGGAAGACCAATTACTATTGCAGCTATTTGTGCAGATATCTTATCTAGAACATTAGAAAGGTGCTCTGTTAAAGTTGAAATTTTAGGCTTCACAACCAAAAATTGGAAGGGTGGACAGAGTAGAGAATTATGGACTAAAAATTCTAAACCTAAAACACCAGGAAGATTGAATGATCTAAGACATATAATTTACAAAGGAGCAGATACCCATTGGAGACAAGCGAAAAATAATTTGGGACTAATGCTAAAAGAAGGATTGCTCAAAGAGAACATTGATGGAGAAGCTATATCATGGGCCTATAATAGAATTAAAAAGAGAAAAGAAGAAAGAAAAATATTAATGGTTATTTCTGATGGAGCGCCTGTAGATGACTCAACTCTTTCTGTAAATTCAGGTGACTTTTTAGAAAAACATTTAAAAAAGATTGTGAAGTTTATTGAAAATAAATCAGATATTGAAGTTTTGGCTATAGGAATTGGTCATGATGTTTCAAGATATTATAATAAAGCTATCAAAATTACCGACGTAAATGAATTAGGAGATGTTATGATATCTCAATTAAGCTCTTTATTTGAAACAAGGAACAAGTATCACTAAATATTAAATAATTCTTTATTCTTCCATCTAATAACAACTTCGGCACCATCACGAGTTTTTGAATTTCTGCAATTGACTGATGCAAAATTTTTTTCTAATAAAGTTTTTCCAATAAACAATCCTAGTCCTAAACCCTCTTTAGACTTATCTTTTGAATAATTTGATTTTAAATATGGTTCTCCAATTTTCGATATAATATCTCGTGGATAACCATTACCATCATCTTCTACTGTAATTTCTGTAAACTCACTATCGCTTTTTAAATTAATAAAAATAGAATTTTTGGCAAATTTATTCGCATTTCCTATGAAATTTCTTAATCCATAAACTATTTCAATAGATTTACTTATTTTTTTTGGGTTTGAGTCTTGATCAAAATTGAAGACAAATTCCTTTTTACTTATTTCCTTAAATGATGAGATAATTTCATGCAAATAATCACGTATATTAATATCTTTATCAATAAATTCATCCTCTTCCACAGGATTTAAAGTTAATCTCTTTAAAATTTCATTACATCGCTCAACTTGACTATTCAATAACTCTATATCTTTTTCTAAATCTTTTTGCCCCTTAAATTGCTTCATTAAATCATGTGCAATTATTGTTATTGTGGAAAGTGGTGTGCCTAAAGAATGTGCAGCTGCTGCAGCTTGACCACCTAAAGATAAAAGCTCATGTTCTTTAGCCATTACCTCTTCCATTTTTCCTAATGCCTCTTTTCTTAATCTAGATTGTGTGCCAAATGTCATTGCAAAATAATTTAAAAATACTAAAGCGATAATCAAAGAAACTGGGATGGAATAATAAAAATAATGATTGTTATGAAAATCACTATTTAAATTAATTGGCAAATCTTCATAATTAAAAGTTAAAAATACAATTATACATATTGTTAAAATTACTAACAAAGTATTAGTTCTTAAGCTTAAATTTGATGAAGAAAAAACACTTGGTATTAATATAAAAATTACAAATGGATTAGTTATTCCCCCTGAGAAATAAAGAAGGACACCTAATTGCAAAATATCAATAAGCAGGAAGATAAAAGCAGATCTATCTGATAATTGTGTTTTTTTATAAATAAATATTAAATATAAATTACTTAATATTCCTAAAAATATAACTAAATTTGAAGTAATAAAATCGAAACTAGAATTTAAAAACAAATATACAAAATTTACTGCAATTAGTTGTCCAATAATTCCAATCCATCTAAGGGTTATATAAGTTGATTTTTTAAAAGAATGATATTTCGAAGTTTCAAAGAACTTCATTTTTAAATATCGAGATTTCTAACGTTTATAGCATTAGAAACTATAAAATCTTTTCTTAATGCAACATCGTTACCCATCAAAGTATGAATTAAGCTTTGGTCTTTTTTTAAATCTTTTGAGTACTGTACTTGTAATAAATTCCTTGTTTCTGGATCTAATGTAGTACTCCATAATTCTTCTGGGTTCATTTCTCCAAGACCTTTGAATCTTTGAATATTCATTTTTGATTTTTCTTCATCAATTTTTTTCAAATAATCTTTAGACCCCTTTTTAATTTTTTTTAACTCCTTATTATTATTTATGATGTAATCTTCTAGCTCCTTCTCATCCTTAATATAAATACCTTTAGAACCTTTGTTAACTTTAAATAAAGGAGGTTGTGCTAAATAAACATGGCCATTTTCTATTAATTTATTAAATGGTCGATTATTGAAAAAAGTTAAAAGAAGGGCTCTTATATGAGAGCCATCTACATCAGCATCCGTCATAATAATAATTTTTCCATATCTTAAGTCTTTTAAATCAATTTCTTGTGCTTTTGGGTCCAAACCTAGAGCATTAATCAAAGTAACGATCTCATTTGAAGAAATCATTTTGGATAATGCTTTTGTTCTTTGATCAGAACCATTTCCATTACCATTGCCGTTTTTCCTTACATTAAACTCTTCTACATAAGTATTAAGTATTTTCCCTCTAAGTGGCAAAACTGCCTGATTAGCTCTATTTCTTCCTTGTTTTGCAGAACCTCCTGCAGAATCACCCTCAACAATAAATAATTCAGTTCCTTCTTGTTTGCCAATTTGGCAATCAGCTAATTTTCCTGGAAGACCACTTAATTCGAGCGCTCCTTTCCTTCTTACATTTTCTCTTGCTTTTCTAGCAACATCTCTAGCCATTGCAGCCTGAATAATTTTGGCTAAGATAATTTTAGCAACAGAGGGATTTTGATCAAACCAAATGGATAATTTTTCATTCATTAATGTTTCTACTATCATCCTTACTTCTGAAGATACAAGTTTATCTTTTGTTTGTGATGAAAATTTTGGATCAGGAATTTTTGTTGAAAGTACACAAGTTAGACCTTCCTTAATATCATCACCAGAGATTGCTAATTTATTTTTCTTAAGTAAGTTATTTTCATTAGCATATTTATTAATTACTCTTGTTAATGCACTTCTAAATCCCAGCAAGTGGGTTCCACCATCTTTTTGATAGATATTATTTGTGTATGCAAATATATCTTCGGTATATCCTGCATTCCATTTTAATGAACACTCAAGTTCAATATTATTTTTTTTACCTTCAATATAAATTGGTTTTCTAAATAAATCATTTCCATTTTTATTTTGTAATTTTTCTCTTTTTTCATCTAAAAAATCTACAAATTCAAGAACACCACCATCAAACTTAAACTCAGAAGTTTTTTCTTTCTTTTGACTTGCATCAATAAATATTATTTTTATTCCTTTATTTAAAAATGCTAACTCTCGCATTCTCTTTATAAGAATATTAGCACTAAATTTTGTTGAAGAAAAAATTTCTTTTGAAGGTAAAAAAGTAATTTGTGTACCAGTTTGCTTTGCTTTTCCTGTCACCTTTAAGGGAGCTTTAGCTTCGCCATTTTGAAATTCTATATAATGTTTTTTTCCATCTCTAAATATCTCTAACTGTAATTTTTCTGAAAGTGCATTGACAACTGACACACCAACACCATGCAAACCACCTGAAACTTTATAAGAATCATGATCAAACTTACCACCAGCATGTAGTTGAGTCATAATTACTTCTGCTGCTGATTTTTTTTCTCCTTTATGGATATCAACAGGAATACCTCTTCCATCATCATTTACTGTAATTGTTCCGTCAGAGTTAATTTTTACATTAATATTTTTACAATATCCTGCTAACGCCTCATCAATAGAATTATCTACGACTTCATAAACCATATGATGTAAACCTGTACCATCATCTGTATCTCCAATATACATGCCTGGTCTTTTTCTAACCGCTTCAAGACCTTTTAAAACTTTGATGGAATCTGCCTGATATGTGTTTCTATTTGTCATTTTTTTAATTATTGGAAAAAGAAAATTATAACATTTTTTATAAAAATTGCTGATTTATCTTAACAAAAAAAGTCTAAAATGCCTAAATTACCCTTGAAAAATAAAGCTTATTGAATGGCGGAGAGAATGGGATTCGAACCCATGAAAGAATTGCTCCTTTACACGCTTTCCAAGCGTGCGCCTTCAACCACTCGGCCACCTCTCCAAATAATAAATTTCACTCTAAATATTCATTATAAATAATATTCGCGAGTTTTGAATATCCTAAATCAGAATAATGAAGTCCATTTAATTCCAAAGCAAATATTTTCCTAAAGTTTTTGTCATCAATATAATTTTTAAAATTAATAGTTTTAATATTTAAATTATTTGAAATTTTATTTAATAAATCATACTCCATTTTACATAATAAAATTTCAATTTCGAAACAATTGTAGCTTGGTAAATAAACTATAGTTTTTTTAATTTTTGGAAATTTTATACTAAATACTTTTAAGATCTGCTTAATATATTTATCATTCAACTCTGACTCATTTTTTCCTATAAAAATTTTTTTAATTATATCATTTAAAAATTTTAACTCAAAAAAAGATTCTTTATAAGAAAAATTTTTTTTTTGATTTTTGTTTTTAGATATAAAGTTTTCTTGATAAGAATTTTTTACTTCAAGATTATCAAAATAATTAAATCCACCAAAATCACTATCAAGATATTTTTTTAAATATTTATTTTCTAGCTCCCAATTTAAATCAAAAAAATCGTTTCTATAAATCAACCAATAGATTTCCTCAAAATTTATTTTTTTATTTATTTCAATCATTGATGATAATGAAATCAGAGGACCATTTCCAGCAATACCAATCGAATAGGTATCAATGCCCTTTGAAATAAGTATTTTGTGAATCTCTTTATTTTCATCTACACAAAAACCATGTGCAAATGAATCTCCTGATAGGAGTATCTTATAATTTTTTTTTAAATTACTATTATTAAACCCATACTCGTCAGTTGAAATCAATTTCCAATAACCATATTCATTGCATTGAACATAATTTGAATTTGAAATATTTGATAAAATTAAAAAATTCTCTTTTTGCATTATCTCTCTTGGTGTTATCATGGGAAACAATTTATCTGAACTATCTTTTATATATTCAAATTGTGTTCTTGAATCATAATTTATGCCTAATTTTTTTAACTCCTGTTTTTGACGATTATCAATAGAATGATTTAAAAAATAAAATCCAAAAAGAAAATTTAATGAATAGATAATTATAACAAAATTAAAAAAAAATATTTTTAGATACTTGCTATATTTTTCATACAAAAAAAAACAAGTAATGAAGAAAAATGCCAAAAAAGATAATAAAAAAATCTTTACAAGCTTATCTTGATATAAATATTTTTCTATTTTTAAAGCTAAAACAAAACAGGCCGAAACAAAAAATACAAAAAAAACTACTTTTTTTAATTTCATTTAATTTTATAATTTAATTAACCTTCCTCTTTATAAAAACACAGAGAAGTATTTTTTATTTTTTTTATTTTTCTATTTTCAGACACTTGATTAATGTATTTAACTACATCTTTAGATGAAGTTTTGCCGACGTTATAGTCGTGCCAAAGAATTATTCCATTTTTTCTAATCATTTTAAATGCTTTTTCACTGTCATTTTTAACAATACTGTATGTGTGACCTCCATCAATAAATATAAGGTCAAAAGTTTTTTCATAAATTTTTTCATCAAATTTTAAAGAGTTTTTAAAAATTACCTCAATTTTATTTTCTTGCTCCGTGCCTGAGAAGAGAAAATTTTTGTATATGCTTTCATTAATAATATTTCTAAAAGAGACTTTATTGTCAGCATTATCAATTCTAAGATCTTCAGCTTCTTTTGGACCTAAAGTTAAAGTTATAATTTTACTATCAATAGATGAATTCAAAGCCATTATATATGTTGTTTTGCCACTACATGTGCCAAATTCAAAAATATTCTTACTTACCTTACTTAAACATCCAATTATCCATGCTTCATAATCAGAGGTCATTCCTACTATTTTGTTTTCAGCAGAAATGGAAAAAGATTTAATAATTGCTTCCTTTTTAGGTGCTTGAGTTATTTCGTCAATTTTTATTGTTTTAAATATATTATGTATTTCGTTTACATCGGTTTCTATTATTTTTTTTTTATAAAAAATATTTTTAATTTTTTTTTTAAATTGAATAAAAATAAAAATAAAATTTGATATAATTAATATAACTAAAAAAAAATTTTTCATTTTTCTTTTGATATTTTTAATACTCCTATAAAAGCTTCTTGAGGGATCTCAACTCTTCCAAATTGTTTAGATCTTGCTTTTCCTTTTTTCTGTTTTTCTAAAAGTTTTCTTTTTCTATCGGTTGCCCCACCACCGTGAATTTTAGTTAAAACATCTTTTTTAAATCCTTTAATTGTTTCTCTGGCAATTATTTTACCTCCTATTGCAGCTTGAACCGGGATCATAAAATTATGTCGAGGAATTAAATCTTTTAATTTTTCGCAAACTTCTCTTCCAGTCTTTTGAGCAAAATCTTTATGAATCATCATGGCTAAAGCATCAACAGGTTCGCCATTAACCAGTATTCCTAACCTAACTAGATCTCCCTCTCTATGTTCAATTATTTCATAATCAAAACTAGCATATCCACTAGTCATTGATTTTAATCTATCATTAAAATCAAAAACAACTTCATTCAATGGTAACTCATAATTCACTACAGCTCTGTTACCTGAATAACTTAAATTGGTCTGAATTCCTCTTTTATCCTGGCACATTTTAATAATTGAGCCTAAATATTGGTCAGGTGTAATAATTGTTGCTTTTATCCATGGCTCCTCAATATATTTTACTACAGTTGGATCTGGTAAACTTGATGGATTTTGAAGATCAATTACGTTTCCATTATTAAGGTGAACTTTATAAACAACACCAGGTGTAGTTGTTAATAAATTAACATCAAATTCTCTTTCTAGTCTTTCTGTCACTATTTCCAAATGAAGCAAACCTAAAAATCCACATCTAAAACCTAGTCCTAAAGCAGATGATGACTCAGCTTCAAACGAGAAACTTGCATCATTTAATTGTAATTTTGCTAAACCATCTTTAAGTTTTTGAAACTCAGAACTATCTACTGGAAATAACCCGCAGAAAACTACTGGTTTACTTGGTTTAAATCCAGGTAAAGCTTCATCTAATGGTTTTGAAGCATCACAAATTGTATCTCCTACTTTTGTTTCTGACAGAACTTTAATTCCTGTTGTAATAAATCCAATTTCACCTGTTTTTAATTCATTTATATCCACTGGTTTTGGAGTAAAAACTCCAACTTTTTCAACAATATATTCTTGATTAGTAGACATCATTTTAATTTTCATATGTTTTGAAAGTTTGCCATCTATCACTCTCACTAAAATTACTACACCCAGATACGTATCATACCAGCTATCTACCAATAAGCATTTTAGATCTGCTGAGCTTTCCCCTTTTGGTGCAGGTAATGTTGTGATTATTTGTTCTAAAATATCATCTATTCCTTCACCAGTTTTACCTGAACATGGAATTGCGTTTTCAGTATCAATTCCTATCACTTCTTCTATTTGTTTTTTTGTTCTATCTAAATCTGATGCAGCTAAATCAACCTTATTTAAAACTGGCACTATCTCATGGTTAGTGTCTAAAGCTTGATAAACGTTCGCTAAAGTCTGAGCTTCAACACCTTGTGTGCTATCTACGATTAAAATTGAACCCTCACATGCATATAAAGATCTACTAACTTCATAACTAAAATCAACATGGCCTGGGGTATCAATTATATTTAAAATATAATTTTTTCCGTTTTTAGCTTTGTAATTTAGTTTTACTGTTTGAGCTTTAATTGTGATTCCTCTTTCACGTTCAATATCCATAGAGTCTAAAACTTGAGCTTTCATCTCTCTTTCAGTTAATCCACCACAGCTATGAATAATTCTATCAGCTATAGTAGATTTTCCATGATCAATATGCGCAATAATTGCAAAATTTCTTATATTATCAATAGTGCTCATTATTTTTTTTAGGAACGAATTATAGCACCAGTTTTATTTTCAACTGTTTCTATTATCAGTTTATTAATTTTTTCCAAATCAATATCGGTTAAAGTTTTTTCAAATGATTGAATAGTAACACTTATAGCAATTGATTTTTTATTTTCAGGAATATTTTCTCCCTCATAAACATCGAATACTTTAATGTTTGAAATTAAATTTTTATCAATATTTGAAATTACACTCACCAAATCTTGCACACTTATTTTTTTATCAACAATAAATGCGAAATCTCTTTCAGATTTTTGAAAGTCTGATACTGAATATTTTGATTTTTGATCTTTTAAAGGTTTTTTTGGTAGTTTTAAATTATCTAAAAATATTTCGAAACCTACTAAAGACTCTGTTTTAATATCTAGCATTTTGATAATGTTTGGATGAATTTCACCAAAATAGGCAGCCACCTTATCTTTTCCCTTATTTAAAAAAACTCTTCCTGATTTTCCTGGATGATAATAATTGGGGCTTTCATCATCAATATAAAGTTTTTCAGGATCATAACCAGCTTCTACTAAAGTCTGTATTACATCTCTTTTAATGTCAAAAACATCAATATGCCTCTCTTTTTCAATCCATGAAAGTCTAGATTTTTTTCCAGCGGACAAACCACAAACAACTGTATTCTGTTCTCCGGGTTGTGAGCCAAAAAATATTGGCCCTATTTCAAATATTGATAAATCTTTTATTCCTCTATCTAAGTTTTTGCTCATATACATTACTAAATTTGAAAAAATAGAGTTTCTTAATACTCCTAATTCAGAGCTAATTGGATTTACAATTTTTATTTCTTTACCGTCTTCTTTAAAATGATCATTATATTTAGTGTCTGTAAAAGACCAGGTAATTGCTTCCAAATACCCTTTGGATGCTACTGCCCTTTGAAGAAAATGAAATAACTTTTGAGTTGGATTTAAAGTATTTTTTGATCTTTCTTTAATAGGATTTTCTATTTTTATTTTTTCATAACCGCTAATTCTTACAAGCTCTTCAACTATATCAATTTCTTGTACAATATCTGGTCTCCAAGATGGAACTGATAATTTAAAGAATTTTTTTTCTTTTTTTAATTTAAAACCAAGTTTTTCTAAAATGTTTATCATTTCCTTGGTTGAAATTTTAAAACCAGTAACTTTTTCAAACATTTTTGGTTCAAATTTTATTACTTTGTTTTTATAAGATTCAATTTTTTGAATATCTATTTTACTAATTTCACCACCACAAATTTCCTTGACTAAAAAAGCTGCTTTATTTAATCCCTCTTCAATAGATAACTGATCAATACCTCTTTCAAATCTAAATTTAGCATCTGTATCGATATTCAATTTTTTTGCAGTTTTCCTGATTGATCTTGGATCAAAATAAGCTGACTCTAGTAAAACATTTTTTGTATCTAGTTCTGTACCAGATCTTGTTCCTCCAATAATTCCTCCTAGGCCTAAAACGCCTTTGTTATCACTTATTACACACATTCCACCATCTAGTTTATAATTTTTATTATCTAGAGCAGTAAATTCTTCTCCTGACTTTGAATTTCTAACAATTATTCCCTTATCAATTTTGTCAGCATCGTATGCATGCAAAGGACGATTAATATCAATCATGACATAATTTGTGATATCTACGATTGCAGATATTGGTTTTTGGCCTATAGAAATTATTTTATCTTTCAACCATTGAGGGCTTTCTGTATTTTTGACGTTAGTTATCAAGCAACTACCAAAAGATAAACAGCCTTGATTTTTTTCTTTTATTATCTTTACTTTTAAGGTTTGATTTTTATTAGATTTAATTTTTTTATCTTTTTCTGTTTTTAAGTTTCCAAAACCTGCAGCTGATAAATCTCTTGCTATCCCCCGAACACCAAGACAGTCTGGTCTATTTGGTGTAATTGATAAATCAATAAGATTAGAACTTGATTTAGAAAAATAACTTTTTCCAATATTTTTCGCATATTTGGAAGGTGACAGCTCCGTAATTCCATCACTTTCATCTGATAAATTCAATTCAGATTCAGAACAGAGCATTCCATATGATGTAACGTCTCTAATTTTAGCAACAACAAGTTTAGTTTTGTTTTTTGGGATTATTGCGCCTGGTGGGGCATATACAGTAAGTAGGCCCTCTCTTGCATTTGCAGCACCACAAACAACTTTTTTGATTTCTTTATTACCAACATCAACATCACAAACTTTAAGTCTGTCTGCATTAGGATGTTTTTCTGTTTTTATAATTTTTGCTACCTTAAATAAGTCTAATCCTTCTGATAAATTTTCTATACTCTCAACCTCAAGACCTATGTCTGTAAGTTTCTCAAGAAGTTTATCTTCTTTAGCACTTACTTTTAAATGGTCTTTTAACCAATCATATGTAATCTTCATCTGCTTAAACCTCTGTAATTTGAAGGAACATCAAGTGGATCAAAACCAAAATGATTTAGCCATCTATAGTCACAATCAAAAAACGCTCTTAAATCATTAATGCCGTATTTAAGCATTGCTAATCGGTCTATACCTATTCCAAAAGCATATCCTTGATATTTAGAAGGATCTACCTTTACATTTTTTAAAACATTAGGATGCACCATGCCACAGCCTAAAATTTCAAGCCACTTATCTCCTTCTCCGATAATTATTTTGCCATCTTTTATTTCATAACCAATATCTACTTCAGCAGATGGTTCAGTGAATGGAAAATGACTAGGTCTAAATCTCATTTTAATTTTTTCGACTTCAAAAAATTCTTTAATGAAATAATTCAAGCATCCTTTCAAATGCCCCATATTAATATTTGTGTCAATATGCAAACCTTCTACTTGATGAAACATTGGTGCGTGTGTTTGATCACTATCAGATCGATATGTTCTTCCAGGAGCAATGATCTTAAATGGTGGATTGTCTTTTAGCATAGTTCTGATTTGAACTGGTGACGTATGAGTTCGTAACAAAACCTCTTTATTTTCATCTAAGTAAAAAGTATCATGCATATCTCTTGCTGGATGATTGTCAGGTGTGTTTAAAGCAGTAAAATTGTTATATTCATTTTCAACATCAGGGCCTTCCTCAACACTAAATCCTATTTCAGAGAAAATAGATGAAATTTCATCAATAGTTTGTGATACCGGATGAACTTTTCCTCTAACGAATGGTCTTTCAGGTAAAGTTATATCAACTTTTTCCTTTTCTAATTTATCGTTTATTTTTTTTCCTTCTATCTCACTAATTTTAGAAGTTATCAAATTCTGAAGTTCATCTTTAGCTTGATTTAAATCTGATGCAAATTTTTTTCTATCAGTCTCTGGAATTGACCCTATTGTTTTAAATTTTGATGAAATTACACCATTTTTACCAAAGAGCTCGGTTTTGATTTCATTTATTTGATCAATGCTTAAAACATCTTTAAGCTTTGACATAAACTGATCTCTAATATTTTTTATCTCTGACATATTAGTAGATTATTTCCTTAAGAAATAAAAACAATAGCGAAGATTAATTTAAAGCTGATTGAGCTTTTTGTACAATTGTTTTGAATGCCTCTGGGCTATCGTAAGCAATTTCAGCAAGAATTTTTCTATCTATTGCAATACCGCATTTATTTAATCCATTGATAAATTTCGAGTAAGTTAAGCCCTCAGCCCTAACTCCAGCATTGATTCTCTGTATCCATAATGATTTAAAATCTCTTTTTTTATTTCTTCTGTCTCTGTAAGCGTATTGCATAGATTTTTCCATAGCTTGCTTAGCAACTCTAATGGTATTTTTTCTTCTGCCCCATTGACCTTTTACAGCTTTTAAAACTTTTTTATGCTTTGCTTTACTAGTTACACCTCTTTTAACTCTTGCCATTATTAACCTCTTAAACTGTAAGGCATGTATGACTTAACAATTTTTCCATCTTGTTTTGACAATGTTGTGGTGCCTCTTAGTTTTCTTATTTGTGAATTCGTTCTTTTGATCATACCATGTCTTTTACCTGATTGAGCGGAAATAACTTTACCCTTAGCGGATATTTTAAATCTTTTTTTTGCTGAGCTTTTTGTTTTTAGTTTTGGCATAATTCAGCGGACTTATACAAAGAAAGATATAATTTTACAACCTCTATTAAGGCTTATAAAGGCTGAATTACCATGATCATTTGCTTCCCATCAAACTTAGGATGCAGTTCTACCTTACCGATATCCTTCATATCTTCTTTAATTTTACCCATTAGTTCATTTCCTAGATGGGAATGCTGAAGTTCTCTACCTTTAAATCTAATAGTGAATTTAACCTTATCTCCTTTAGCTATAAATTTTTTAGCATTTTTGACTTTAAACTCATAATCATGGGTTTCCGTAACGGGCCTCATTTTAATTTCTTTTAAGGAAATAATTTTTTGTTTTTTCTTTGCAAGATTTGCTTTTTTCTGGGCATCATACTTATATTTACCCATATCCATTATTTTACATACAGGAGGATTTGCATTAGGCGCTATTTCAATTAAATCTAAACCTTGATTTTTTGCCATAGAAATAGCTTCATTGGTATTCATCACACCAAGATTTTCTCCATCACTTGCTATAACTTGTACATCAGGAGAAGAAATTCTATTATTAGATCTTGGACCTCTGTCCTTAGTTCTTCTTTGAAAATAATTTTGTTTGAAGTCTGCCACTTAGTTTGATGATGCTTTGTTTAAAGCAGAGAATGTTTTTAAGAATTGATCTATACCCATATTTTCTTGTTTATTAGAGTCTAATCTTCTAATCGTTACTGAATTGGAGTCAACTTCTTTTTTACCACAAATTAATAAAAGCGGTATTTTTGCTAAAGAATGATCTCTAATTTTATAATTTAAATTATGATTTTTTAAATCAACTGCAGAACTTATGCCTGAATTTTTAATTTTATTTGACACCTCGACTGCATATTCATTAAATTCTTCTGAGATAGGTATTACCATAGTTTGTAAAGGAGATATCCAAAATGGAAACTTGCCTGCATAGTTTTCAATTAAAATTCCAATAAACCTCTCTAGAGAACCAAATAATGCTCTGTGCAACATGACAGGAACTTTTTTAGTTCCATCTTTATCAACATAAGAAGCATCTAATCTTCCAGGTAAATTTAAATCTACTTGCAAAGTTCCACATTGCCAATCTCTGCCAATAGCATCTCGTAAAACAAATTCAATTTTAGGACCATAAAATGCTCCCTCACCTTTATTAATAGTATATTCTAATTTAGAAGCTTTAACGGCTTCAAGCAAAGAAGCTTCTGCTTTATCCCATACAGAATCATCACCAACTCTTACTTCTGGCCTATCTGCATATTTTAGAATCACATTTTCAAAACCAAGGTCCTTATAAATATCTAATATTAGATTTGTAACAATTAAACATTCACTTGTAATTTGATCTTCAGTACAAAAAATATGGGCATCATCTTGAGTGAAGGCTCTTACTCTTAATAACCCATGTAAAGCGCCTGATGGCTCATAACGATGAACTTTCCCAAATTCAGCAAAACGTAACGGAAGATCTCTGTAACTTTTTAAGCCTTGATTAAATACCTGGATATGACCAGGGCAATTCATTGGTTTAATCGCAAAAACTTTCTCATCTGGTGTTTCAGAAGTGTACATGTTTTCTCCATATTTTTCCCAATGCCCAGATTTTTCCCATAGTTGTCTGTCTAGTACCTCTGGAGTATTTACTTCTTTATAACCAGCAGCATCTTGTCTGCTTCTCATATAGTTAATGAGCTTTTGAAATAAACCCCATCCTCTTTCATGCCAAAATACTGAGCCAGGACTTTCTTCTCTAAAATGAAATAAATCCATTTCTCTACCTAATTTTCTATGATCTCTTTTTTCTGCTTCTTCTATTCTTATTAAATACTCATCTAGATCTTTTTGAGTCGCCCAACTCGTACCATAGATTCGTTGCAACATTTCATTATTAGAGTCTCCTCTCCAATATGCTCCTGACACCTTTGTAAGTTTAAAATATTTTCCTATTTTGCCTGTAGAGGAAAGATGTGGACCTCTACATAAATCATGCCATTCTCCATGAAAATAAATTGATACATCTTCGTTTTCAGGTATTGCTTCAATAAGCTCAGCTTTATAAGTTTCTCCTTTTTTTTTAAAATGGTTAATTGCTTTGTTTCTATCCCAAACTTCTCTTTTTGTTATTTCATTCCTATCAACAATCTCTTTCATTTTATTTTCAATTTTTACTAGATCATCCTCTGTAAATGGTTCTTTTCTAGCAAAGTCGTAGTAAAACCCATTTTCTATCACAGGTCCAATTGTTACCTGTGTGCCAGGAAATAATTCTTGAACAGCCATAGCTAAAATATGAGCTGTATCATGTCTTATAGTTTCCAAGCCCTCAGGATTTTTAGATGTAAAAATTTTTACAGAACAATCATTTTCAATTAGAAAATCAAGATCTTTAAGATCACCATCAACACTTATGACCATGGCTTGTTTAGCTAATGATTTACTAATTTTTTCAGCTACTTCCAATCCAGTAACTTTATTAGGAAAATCAATATTGTTTCCGTCAGGTAATGTTATTATCGGCATTTAATTTAATAATCTTTTATACTCTGAATAAGTAGAAAAGCACATTTTTTCAACATTAAATTTTTGAACTATGTTTTTTCTTCCCTCCTTACCAATTGATTTTAATAGAGTTTCATCCATGTTAAGAGTTCTTAATATTTTATTACTTAATGATTTAGCATTTCCTGCTTCATATAAAAAACCAGTTTTTTCATCAATTATTGTTTCATTAGAACCACCAATGTTACTTGCTATAATCGGTTTTTCCATCGATTGTGCTTCAACAGCAACTCTACCAAAAGCCTCTGGCTCTGTTGAAGCTGAAACAATAATATCAGAAACTTTATAAGCTAATGCCATATCCTTACAATGATCTATAAATCTTATTTGTTTAGACAATCTATATTGCTCGGAAAGTCTTATTAATTTTTTCTTATATAAATCTCTACCTTGATCACTACCTAGAATGACAGCATAAAAGGCTTCATAACCCAGTTCTATATTAACTAAATTAATTGCCTCTATAAAAACTTCCTGTCCTTTCCATGAAGTTAATCTACCAGGTAAAAGTATAATTTTTTTATCTTTTTCAATGTCCCATTTTTTTAATATTTTTTTTTCATCAATTTCAATTTTGGTTGTTGGGTCAAAATAGTCAACGTTTATTCCTCTAAAAATAACCATTAATTTTTTTTTCCCATTTAAATATTTTGAATAATTTTTTTTAATATGAGAAAAAATAAAATTAGATCCTGCAATTATTAAATCTGCTCTAGTCATTACTGAATTATAAATTTTTTTTATATTGCTCTTAAAATTGTATGTCCCGTGAAATGTAGTTACAAATTTTCGCCCAGTGATTTTTGTTGCTAATAAGCACGACCAAGCAGGTGCTCTACTTCTCGCGTGAACAAGGGAAATATTATAAACTAAAATTATTCCAGTTAAGATAAAAGCATTAATTAAAATTAGTAGAGGATTTTTGCTTTGCACTGGAAGTCTAAATATTTTAACTTTTTTCCTATCTACAAATTTAAGTAATTCACCACCACTTGTTACAATAAATGATTTACAATTATTTTCTGTTAAATAATGCGCAACATCATAACAGCCTGTTTCAGCTCCTCCATAACCTAATTTTGGTATTACTTGTAAAACTTTTAAATCAGATGACATTTGATATGATTATATATTAATAGACAAAACTTATAAACGATTATGGCAAATTTCAGATTTCATCAAATATCAAATACAAAGAAAATTAGACATATTTCTAAAATTTTTAAAAATAGTTCTTTTATAGTTTTTTTGCATGGCTTTATGTCAGATCTTGAAGGAAAAAAACCAAATGCATTTTTGAAATTTGCTAAAAAAAATAAAGTAAGTTTTTTAGCACTAGAATACTCTGGGCATGGAAAATCTTCTGGAAAATTTATAAATGGAAATATTTCAAAATGGAGTAAAGAGACGTCAATTTTAATTAGAAAATACGTTAAAAAAAAAGAATTTGTACTAATTGGTTCAAGTATGGGCGCATGGATTTCGCTTAATCAATTTAAAATTTTCAAAAAACAGATTAAAGGATTTTTAGGAATAGGTGCTGCTCCTGAATTTTTAGAAAATTTAATGTGGAAAAAATTTACCAAAAAAATGAAAGAGGAAACAATACGTAAGGGTATTTATCAATTGAAACATGGCAATTATGAATATCCAATTACTCTACAATTAATAAAAGATGGAAGAAAAAACAAAGTCTTAAATAAGAAAATAAATTTAAATATTAAAGTAACAATGGTTCATGGTGAAAAAGATGAGGCAGTTCCTGTCTCATATTCAAGAAAAGTTTTGAGATTATTTCCAAAAGCTAAAAAAAAATTAAATATTATAAAAAAAGGTGATCACAGTTTATCAAATAAAAAATGGTTAAATATAATTTTAAAAGAGCTTAAATTATTAATTTAGCTAACTTTTTTTATATCTTTTTTTAAAGTAATTGGATTTTTTAATTTATCTAACATTTCTTTAGGACACACCTGAATAAAATTATTTACTTCATCATCAAAGTTTTCAATTATTTTTTTCGATAATTGAGACTCAGTTTCTTTAAAGTGCTCACTGACTAAATTTTTTAAATATTCTTTCCAATAATCTGTCTCTACATTTTGCCAAACTACTGATTCTGGATTTACTTTCTTTTCAAATTGTTGAGATTTATCATATATAAAGGCCATTCCACCTGTCATACCAGCTGCAAAATTATCACCGACATCACCTAAAATTACTACAGTTCCACCAGTCATATATTCACATCCATTAGAATCGCATCCTTCAATTACTGTAACTGCACCAGAATTTCTAACTGAAAATCTTTCACCAGCTTGGCCAGCAGCAAAAAGTTTTCCTGAAGTAGCTCCATAAAGAACAGTATTTCCTAAAATTGTATTTTCATTTGAAACTAAATTGCTCTCTTCAGGTAATTTTATTGAAATAGTAGCTCCTGACAAACCTTTACCAACATAATCATTTGCATCTCCCTTTAATACAAGTTTTAAACCTTTAGAAGAAAATGCACCAAATGATTGACCTGCTGATCCTTTAAAATTTAAAACTAAAAAGTTTTCATCAAGTTTTTCATAACCATATTTTTTATACAAATGATGAGAAATTCTAGTGCCTACTGCCCTATGAGTATTTTTTATTTGATATTCTTTCTCAATTTTTTTAGAATTATCTAAAGTTTGTTCAATTTCTGGCCAAATTTGTTGGTCAAGAGTATCTGGTACACTATTTATTTCTTGATCCTCACAATACCTTGGATTATTTCCAGTATCAGCTTGAACAAATAAAGGATTTAAATCTAAATCGTCTAAATTTGGAGAACCCTTACTAACCTGTTTTAACAAGTCTGTCCTACCAATCACTTCATTTAATGATTTAAAACCTAAATTTGCTAATATTTCTCTTACTTCACTGGCTATAAATGTAAACAAATTAACTACTTTTTCTGGAGTCCCAGTAAATTTTTCTCTAAGCTTTTCATCTTGAGTACAAACACCTACAGGACATGTATTTGAATGACACTGCCTTACCATTATACAACCCATTGCAACTAAAGCTGTAGTAGCAACACCATATTCTTCAGCACCCATCATTGCAGCTATCACCACATCTCTTCCAGTTTTAATTCCACCGTCTGTTCTTAATGTAACTTTATGTCTAAGATTATTTAAAGTTAATACTTGGTTTGCTTCCGTCAAACCCATTTCCCATGGTATTCCAACATACTTAACACTAGTCTGTGGTGTTGCTCCTGTTCCACCATTATGTCCAGAAATTAATATTATATCTGCTTTTGCTTTAGCCACACCAGCTGCAATTGTTCCTACTCCAGAGGAAGCAACAAGCTTAACTCCAATTCTTGCTTTAGGATTTATCTGTTTTAAATCATAAATTAGTTGTGCAAGATCTTCGATTGAATAAATATCATGATGTGGTGGTGGAGATATTAAAGTAACTCCAGGAGTTGAATGTCTAAGTTTAGCAATCTCCTCTGTAACTTTAAATCCTGGTAGCTGACCTCCCTCACCAGGCTTAGCGCCTTGTGCAATTTTAATTTCTATCTCATTACAATTATTAAGATAATTAACTGTAACTCCGAATCTTGCAGAAGCTATTTGTTTAACTCTTGAGTTTGCGCTGTCACCATTATCTAAAACTTTAAATCTACTTGCATCTTCACCGCCCTCTCCACTACATGAAGCACCTTTAATCCTATTCATACCAGTTGCCAAAGTTTCATGCGCCTCTTTTGATAAAGCTCCATGAGACATGCTCCCACTTCCAAATCTTTTTAAAATATTTTCTATTGGCTCAACCTCAGAAATATCTATTGGCCCACTTAATTTTTTTTCTCTGAAATCAATTAAGTCTCTAAGATTAATAGGTGGTAAGCTGTATATTCCATCCGCATATCTTTTATAGGCATCATAAGAATTAGATCCTACTGCACTTTGAAGTAAATGAATTAATTTTCCTTGATATTGATGAGTTTCACCATTTTTACGATATCTATATATACCGCCTATCGGCAATATGGTTTCAGAACTTTCAAATGCCTCTTTATGTATTTCTCTAATTTTTTTCTCTATACCCGTAAGTCCAATACCTGAAATTTTAGAGACAACTCCTGGAAAATAATCTGCAACAATTGTTCTACTTAAACCTACGGTTTCAAAGTTACATCCACCTCTATAAGAACTTAGAACTGAAATACCCATCTTAGACATGATCTTTAGTAAACCTGCATTTACTGATTTTATGTATCTCTCTACACATTCATCAAAGCTAAATTGACCAAATAATTTCTTTTCATGACGCTGAAATAAACTATCAAATGCTAAGTACGGATTTACAGTAGTTGCTCCAACTCCTATTAAAGTTGCAAAAGAGTGTGTATCTAAAGCCTCTCCAGATTGAACATTTATTGATACATATCCTCTCAGTTTTTTTTCAATAAGGAATGAATTAATTGACCCAACAGCTAAAAGCATTGGTATTGGAAGTTTTAAGCTAGAAAGCTCTTTGTCACTTAAAATCAATTGAGTAACTCCCTGTCTTACTGCAACTTCAGCTTCTTTTTGAATTTTTTTAATTGAATCAAATAAAGTTTCATGCTCAGAAAAAGTACAATCAATTATAGATGAATTGTTACCAAAAAAATTTATAAATTTTTCAAACTGAGAATTTGATAATATTGGACTATTTAAAACATAAATATTTTGCTTTGTTAAATTATCAAAATTTAAAATATTTCCAAGATTTCCAAATCTTGTTTTCAAACTCATAACCTTGTTTTCTCTTAAAGAGTCTATTGGTGGGTTTGTGACTTGACTAAAATTTTGTCTAAAAAAATGATACATCGGTCTATACCTATCTGACAAAACAGCCAATGGTGTATCGTCCCCCATAGATCCAGTTGCTTCTTTAGCATCTTCTGCCATAGGATGCAGTATGAGCTCAAGATCTTCTAGACTTATTCCAAAAGTATATTGCCTTCTTCTTAAATCATCTCCCGAAAAAGAATTTTTTTCATCTGAAATAGTTAATTTATCATCTAGGTCGATAATTTGTGAATTAAAGTGTTTATACTCTTTGGCTAAATAATCTTTTATTTGCTTGTTTGTAAATACTTTACCTTTTTCTATTCTAACTCCAATTATTTCCCCAGGACCCAATCTTCCCTTTGACAAAATTCTTTTTTCATTTAATTCAATCATTCCTGTTTCAGAACCTGCAAATAATAATTTGTCTTTTGTAATTGCGTATCTTAAAGGTCTTAATCCATTTCTATCATTTGCAGCTATAACCCACTCATTATCAGTTCCAGCAATAGCAGCTGGTCCATCCCATGGCTCCATAGTACTGTTTAAAAAATTAAATAATTGTTGGTGATCTTTTGGTAGAGTTTTATTTTTTTTAGACCATGCGTCTGGAACTAACATAAGTTTCGCCAAAGGTGCGGGCTGACCAGATATATTTAATAATTCAAAAACATTGTCTAATGCAGCAGAGTCCGATGCTCCCTGTTGTATAACAGGTTTTAAGTTCTCAACATCGTCAAAAAGAGGACTGTTCATCTCTTGTTCATGAACTTTCATCCAATTTTTATTTCCTCTATAAGTATTAATTTCTCCATTATGCGCTATAGCTCTAAAAGGTTGAGCTAAATTCCAGCTAGGCGCTGTATTTGTTGAAAATCTTTGATGAAAAATAGCAAACCTTGAAACAAATCTCTCATCTTTTAAATCAAGGTAGAAATCTGAGATAGCTTCAGCTAAAAACATTCCTTTGTAAATGATAGATTTAGAACTCAATGAACAAATATAAAAATTATTTAAAGATTTTTTAAAAGCTTCGTTTTCTATCTTTCTTCTAGTTTCATAAATTTTTCTTTCTAAATCTTTATTTGTTAATTCTGGATTATAAGGTTTAAACAATACTTGGATAATTTCAGGCATTGTTTGGAATGCCTTTTCTCCTAAAACTTTTGGATTAACTGGAACTTGTCTCCAACCGTAAATACTAAAATCATTTTTTGTTAATTCACTTTCTACAATAGTTTTGCAACTTTCTTGCGCTGCGTAATCATTCCTAGGCAGAAATATCATGCCCACACATATTTCAGAATTGTCATGTGTGTGTCCTGTCACTTCTATCTTTTCAATGAAGAAATCTTTTGGTATTTCAACATGGATTCCAGCTCCATCACCAGTCTTCCCATCGGCATCTACAGCGCCTCTATGCCAAACTGCTTTCAACGCTTCAATACCATACTCTACAACTTTACGAGATTTTTTACCTTCAGTTGATGCAATTATACCAACACCACAAGCATCATGCTCCATGTCTTCTGAATAAACATTATTTTCTTTTAAAATGTGAAGGTTCTTTCTATAATTTTTCATTAAGCCACTCTTTTTTCCACTTTAGATTTGCTCTCTAGATAAGTTTTAATTGAAGCTGCTGCATCTCTTCCATCCTTTATCGCCCAAACAACTAATGAAGCTCCTCTAACTATATCTCCAGCAGCAAACACCCCTTTTATATTTGTTTCCATAGTATCAAAATCTGTTTTAATAGTTCCCCACTTTGTTACTTGTAGTTCACTACTATCAAATAAATTCGGTAAATCCTCAGGATCAAAACCTAGTGCTTTGATAACCATATCTGCTTTTGTTTCGTAACTTGAGCCTTCTTGTACTTGTGGTTTTCTTCTTCCTGTCTCGTCTGGATCACCTAGTTTAATTTGATCTACAATTATTTTTTCTACTTTATTTGTACCTTTAAATTCTTTAGGACTTGATAACCAAACAAATTCAACACCTTCTTCTTCTGCATTTGCAACTTCTCTTGCAGATCCTGGCATATTTTGTTTATCTCTTCTATACAAACATTTAACAGATTTTGCCTTCTGTCTTATAGAAGTTCTTACACAATCCATTGCCGTGTCACCCCCACCAATTACAACAACATCTTTGCCTTCTGCGTTTAAAATTCCTTTATCAAACAACTCAACATCATCTCCTAGACCTTTTTTATTAGATGCTGTTAAAAAATCCATTGCAGGAAAAATATTATCAAGATCATTTCCAGGTAAGTTTACTTCTCTTGCTTTATATACTCCTGTAGCAATTAAAATTGCATCGTGTTTTTTTCTCAATTGGTCTAGGCTTGCATCCTTACCAACTTCAAAATTTTGAACAAATTCAATTCCTCCATCCTTTAAGAGTTTTGTTCTTCGCTCTACAACTTCTTTTTCTAATTTAAAATTTGGTATTCCATAAATTAATAATCCTCCTGCTCTATCATATCTATCGTAGACAGTTATTTTATAGCCGTTTTTTCTTAATTGTTCTGCAGCGGCTAACCCAGCAGGACCTGCCCCTATAATTCCTACGCTTTGATTTTTTTCATTCGTTACCTTAATTGGTTTTACCCAACCCTGATCCCAAGCATTATCTGTAATATATTTTTCTACTGATCCAATAGTTACTGTTCCATGACCAGACTGTTCAATTACACAATTTCCCTCGCATAATCTATCTTGGGGGCAAATTCGGCCACACACTTCAGGCATATTGTTTGTGCTTTGGGATAATTCATACGCCTCTTTTAATCTTCCCTCAGCTGTGAGCTTAAGCCAATCTGGAATGTTGTTACTTAAAGGACAATGAACTTGGCAAAAAGGTACTCCACATTGCGAACACCTACTCGACTGTTCTTTAGCTTTTTCATTTATATACTCATCATAGATTTCCTTAAAATCTTCCTTTCTCGTATCAACTTCTCTTTTAGGTGGAGTTTGTTGACCTATTTTAACAAATTTAAGCATTTTATCTGGCATAATATTATTTAAGTTCCGGCAAAATATACCTTGATTTATGTATTTAAAGCATAAAATAGGTCATATATATTGACCTTAATTTTTAAATTATTACCTCTAATACACAAGTTTTTAATTTTTGCATAGCTATTATGCTTAAATCGAATTGTTTTAAATAAATACTTTATAAGTTACGTAGAAATAATGTTTCAAAATATTATAGAAGTTTTAATTCTCTCTGCAATTCAAGGAATATCTGAATTTCTTCCTATTAGTTCTTCTGCTCATTTAATTTTAGTTTCTACGTTATATGAATTTAAATCTAGTTCTTTGCTTATTGATATCAGCCTCCATCTAGGTTCACTAATAGCAATAATTTATTTTTTTAAAGATGAATTGTTTGATACCAGAAAAAATAAAAGGATTTTAAATTTAATTGTATTGGGATCTATTCCATTAATAATTGTTGGATACATACTTTATAGTACAAATTTAATTTATCAGTTAAGAAATTTAGAAGTCATTGCTTGGACTACTTTAATATTCGCAATAATTTTATACATCTCAGACAAAAATCGATTTGATAAAAAAATTTCGTCAAATTTAAATTTTCAGTCAATAATATTTATAGGTATTTTTCAAATTTTCTCTCTTGTACCTGGAGTGAGTAGGGCGGGAATTACTATAACAGCTGCGAGAATTTTAAAATTTAATAGAGTAGACTCAAGTAAGATATCTTTTTTACTTTCAATCCCAGCGTTGGCTGGAGCTAGTGTCTTAAGCTTGAAAGATATTGTTGAACAATCAATTCAGTTTAATTACTTAGTTGTTATCGCAATTATATCTTCTTTTATTTTTTCTTTTCTAACAGTTAAATTCTTTTTAATTTATATAAATAAATTTTCAATGAATGCGTTTGTAATTTATAGAATAATAATTGCTTTGATTTTATTTAGTTTAATTTATTAAATATATTTCTTTTTAATTAAAGGCAGTAATTGAGACAAGAGAACTCCACATAGAATAAAAAAGCATCCAAGTAAATTATTAACATCTAGAATTTGATTTAAAATAAACCAAGCAGCTACAGTCGCAAATACACCTTCAAGAGAAAAAATTATAGCCGCAGGTGCTGGAGTAATATTACGCTGGGCATAAATTTGTAATACAAATGCAAATCCACCAGATAATATACCTGCATATAAAATTGAATAAATTTCCATTAAAATATTACTGAAAATAAATTCTTCATAAATAATTCCAATTATAAATGAAAAAATAGCCACAATTAAAGTCTGCGCAGCTCCTAAGGTGAGTGGAAGATTGTATTTAGTTATAATGATCCCAGTAAAAATTATATGAGTGCTCCAAAATAAAGCTCCAAGAACAACTAAAGTATCTCCTAATCTAACTGTTGCATCATGAAAATTTGTTAATAAATATCCTCCAATTAAACATAGAACTACAGAAGGCCATACACTCCAATGCATTGATTTTTTACCAAACATAAAAATGATAATCGGTACCATTGGTACATAAAAAATTGTAAAAAAAGCAGCATTTGCAACATCTGTATAAAGTAAAGCAACTTGTTGTAGTGCTGAGCCTAAGAATAAAGAAATTCCAATTAATAATGAATAAATTATGAAAGTTTTTTTATCTAATTTAAATTCTGATTTAAAATTTTTTAATTCAAATAAAATCATAAGTGGAATTATGGCCAGAAAACCAACAAAAAACCTCACAGCATTAAATGTAAAAGGGCCAATATTATCCATGCCCGTATCTTGGGCAATAAAAGTTGTACCCCAAATAAAAGTGCACAATAAGGCACTTAATAATGATATGGATTTACTCATTTTTAATTAGACAGCTAGTTTATAGGCAAAATTCTTGCCTAAGTTTTCTTTTAGATCATTATTAAACCTAGCTGCTTCTGCACCATCAATAATTCTGTGATCATAAGATAAAGAAATTGGCAGCATAGTCCTAGTTTGAAACTTTCCATTCATAAAAATTTGTTTTTTTTCTGATCTTCCTACTCCTAATATAGCAACTTCAGGATAATTAATTATAGGAGTAAAAAATGAACCTCCTATACCACCTAAACTCGTAATCGTCATCGAGCCACCAAACAATTCTTTTTTATCAATTTTTAAATTTCTACAAAGTTCACTTACCTCTTTTAACTCTTTGCTTATCAGAGAAATTTTTTTGTTATTTGCATTTCTTATTTTTGGAACCATTAATCCATTTGGCGTATCAACTGCTATCCCAATATGGTAATATTTTTTTAAAGTCATTTTTCCAGTCTCGATTTCATCAATAGAGGAATTAAAGCTAGGAAATTTCTTTAGAGATGCAACTAAAGCCTTTATTATAAATGCTAGAGGTGTAATTTTAATTTTTTCTCCAGTATACATATCTGTTAATGAACTTCTAAAACTTTCCATCTCCGTTATGTCGGCTTCATCATGATTTGTAACATGAGGAATTGTTGTCCATGAATTTGTAAGATATTTTGATGATAATTTTTTTACTCTTGGTATGTCTTTAATTTCTATTTCACCAAAATCAGAATGTTCAAATTCGTTTTTAATTTTATCTGGTTTACTATCTTTTACTACAACGTTGTTTTTTGAATTAGATGAAACAAATTTTTTAATATCATCTTCAACAACTCTGCCATCTTTCTGACTTCCTGCTACTTGATTAATATCTACTCCAAGTTCTCTTGCAAATTTTCTAGCTTTTGGACTTGCAGACGAAATGTCTGAAATATTATTTTTAGAAAATGTTTTTTCTTGGATTTCAGGTTTTATTACCTCAATATTTTTTGACAATTTTTCAATTTCTGGTTTCTCTTTAATCTCTTCCTTTTTAACTTCTGAATCACTTTCTATAGTTAAAATTAAGTCGCCCTCAGAAACTTTGTCTCCTACTATTATTTTTAAATTTTTAATTTTACCTTCTAAATTTGATGGTATTTCTACGCTAGATTTATCACTTTCAATTGTTATTAGGGCATCGTTTTTTTTAATTAATTGACCTTCGGTAACTAATACCTCAATAACCTCAACATCTTTAAAATCTCCAATATTAGGTACTTTAATCTCAGTTTCTGACATTATAATTTTGTTGGCATTGGTTTGTTGGTGTCAATATTATACTTCTTCATTGCATCTTTTGCATGTTTGGAAGTAATAAGCTGTTCTTTTGCTAAAATACTTAAACCATAAGCAACCAAATGTTCTTTATCTACCTCAAAAAATTTTCTTAAATTTTTTCTTGTATCACTTCTTCCAAAACCATCTGCTCCTAATGAATAAAAGCTTTTATTAGTATAAGGTCTTATTTGATCTGAATTCATTCTCATATAATCAGATGCAGCCATAATTGGGCCCTCTGTTTGGCCCAGGCACTGCTCAACATAAGATTTTTTAGGTTCTTTATCAGGATTCAAAAGATTAAATCTTTCTACCTCCATTCCATCTTTTCTTAATTCATTAAAACTTGTTACACTCCATATCTCACTGTCAATTTGATAATCATTTTGTAAAATCTCTGCAGCAGAAATCATTTCTCTTAAGATTGTTCCTGATCCTAAAAGTTGGATTTTAGTTTTTTTGTATTTGTTAAATTCTTTTATTTTATACATGCCCTTTAAAATGCCTTCCTCACAATTTTTATCTTTTGGCATTTCTGGGTGTGAGTAATTTTCATTCATTGTTGTAATATAATAAAAAACATTCTCATTTTTTTCATGCATTCTTCTTAGACCTTCTCGAAAAATTACCGCTAATTCATAATGAAATGTAGGATCATAAGTTACACAATTTGGAATAGTTGATGCGATTAAATGACTATGGCCATCCTGGTGTTGTAAGCCTTCTCCAGCTAATGTTGTTCTTCCAGCTGTTGCACCTACCAAAAATCCTCTAGCCTGACTATCCCCGGCTGCCCAAGCTAGATCTCCTATTCTTTGGAAACCAAACATTGAATAAAAAATATAAATTGGAATCATTTCGATATCGTGATTAGTATATGCAGTGGCAGCAGCAATCCATGAAGACATAGCACCCGCTTCATTGATACCTTCCTCTAAAACTTGACCACTTTTGTCTTCTCTATAAGAACTTAATTGAGCTGCATCCTCAGGTTCATATTTTTGTCCTTCATGAGCATAAATCCCTATTTTTTGAAAAAATCCTTCCATGCCAAACGTTCTTGCTTCGTCAGGAATTATAGGAACCAGTCTAGGAGATATATTTTTATCTCTTAATAAATTAGTTAACATTCTCACAAGTGCCATAGTAGTAGACATTTCTTTTTCTCCAGTTGATACTTTCATGAAATCGAAAATATCTTTTGAGGGTGCTTTGATTGGTTTAGCGAAAGTCGAACGTTCGGGTAAATATCCACCTAATTTAATTCTTCTATCTTTTATGTATTTTATTTCTGGAGATTTTTCGTCAGGCCTAAAGTATTCAATATTTCTCACTTGTTCATCTGTTAAGGGAACATCAAATCGATCTCTATAATACATCAAGTCATCAACATCTAATTTTTTCGTTTGATGAGTAGTATTTACACTTTCTCCTGATTTTCCCATTCCATATCCTTTAATAGTTTTTGCAATTATCACTGTTGGGCTTCCTTGATGTTTAGTCGCTTTATCGTATGCAGCAAAAACTTTGTGAGGATCGTGACCACCTCTATTAAGTCTCCAAATATCTGTATCTGACATGCTTGAAACTAATTCTAATGCTTCAGGAGATTTCCCAAAAAACTTTTCTCTTACATAAGCACCGTCTCTTGCTTTCATTGCTTGGTACTCACCATCTACTGTCTCGTTCATAATTTTTATTAAGTGACCAGTTTTATCATTAGCAAGCAACGAATCCCAATATGACCCCCAAATAACTTTAATTACATTCCAGCCAGATCCTCTGAAACTTCCCTCAAGCTCTTGAATAATTTTTCCATTACCTCTAACGGGACCATCTAATCTTTGAAGATTACAATTTATTACAAATATTAAATTATCTAAATTTTCTCTAGCAGCTAATCCAATAGCTCCCATTGACTCAGGCTCATCCATCTCCCCATCGCCTAAAAAGGCCCATACTTTTCTTCCTTCATCTTTAATCAAACCTCTATTGATTAAATATTTCATGTATCTAGCTTGATATATAGCAAGCATAGGACCTAACCCCATGGATACAGTGGGGAACTGCCAAAAATTTGGCATTAGCCATGGATGTGGATACGACGATAGACCCCCAGGTTTTACCTCCTGTCTGAAACTATCTAATTGTTTTTCATTTAATCTACCTTCCAAGAAAGCTCTTGCATACATTCCTGGAGCACTATGTCCTTGAAAATAAATTAAATCTCCTCCAAATTTGTTATTTTTTGCTCTCCAAAAATGATTCATCCCAACATCATATAATGTTGCAGCAGAAGCAAATGTACCAATGTGTCCACCAAGCTCAGGATATTTTTTATTTGCTCGAACTACCATTGCTGCCGCATTCCATCTAATCAACGATCTAATTCTTCTTTCAATATTTTGATCGCCACCAGACTTTACTTCAGACTCAGGAGGTATTGTGTTAATGTATGGTGTATTTTGAGTATAAGGAATATTTGCTCCTTCACGATAAGCTTTATTAATTAATTCTTTTATTAAAAAATGGGCTCTGTGATTTCCATCTTTCGAAATAACTGCAGATAAAGACTCTAACCAATCTTGAGTTTCAAGTGGATCAATATCAGCCCCATTAACTACTTGAATTGTGGATTGTTTTTTTTCAATTATAGGTTCAGATATAATTTTTTTTTCCTCTTTTTTTTCAGCCATTGCTTCTTCAGCTTGTTTAATTATATTTTCTGTATCTTTTGGAAGAGTGTTTTCAGATGATGTTTTTGATGATGATGTAAGATTGAGCAATAAATCTCCCTTAGAAACTTTATCACCAACTTTAACTGCTACATTATCTACTTTTCCAGAAACAGTAGAAGGAATTTCAACACTTGATTTGTCACTTTCAATTGTGACTATCGGATCATTTTCTTTAATTTGATCACCAGATTTTACAAGTATCTCTATAACCTCAACATTTTCAAAGTCACCAATGTCAGGTACAAGTATTTTTTCACTCATTTTTAAAAAGGGTTTATATACCCATATAAAAGTATGTTTAATGTTATTTTAGCACATTAATTAGACTTTTTGTGCAAAGCTGTATTTTTATTTAACAAAATTTGTTAATAAAATCAAAAAATGCAGTAACTTTGGTATATTTAGAAAAGCAATTTGAGGACCGCTGGCCAAATTGGATAAGGCGCTCGGCTACGAACCGGGAGATTCCAGATTCGAGTTCTGGGCGGTCCACCAAAAAGGAAATGAAAATGTTTGATTGGCTTTTAAAAGCATCTTTACAAAAATCAGTAATTTATTTTTTTATAATTATTTTTATTATTTTATTAATTTTAACTTTTGTATTATAAAAAATTATGAGCAAAGAATTTGAGCAAATAAGTATTAAACCTGGATTTATGAAACACAATGGAGGTGTTTTATTTAGGGCTATTTCAGAAAATGAATATGAATTTAAATCTATAATTAATGAAAATCATTTAAATGCTGCTGGAATAACTCATGGGGGTTATTTATCTGCTTTAATAGATGCAGGAGCAGGAACAGCCGCACATAGAGCTGCAGGAAATGCTCCATGTGTAACTATCTCCTTAGATATAAAATTTATAGGCGCTTCAAAAGTTGGAGATGAAATTATTGGACATACAAAAATTTTAAAAAAAACGAATACTCTTGTGTTTTTATTTTGTGAGCTAAAGTGTAATGATAAAATAATTACCTCTGCGTCTGGAGTATGGAAAATTATTAAAATAAAGCCTTCTAATTTAGGTCCAGGTGGGTAATTTTACTCTTTTCTTTTTAAGTTAAAGTAGCCAAATACTACTAACAATAATATTGCTATAGGATAAACGATATTTTTGGATGGTCTATCTGAATTTTCAATTTTAAATTCACTTATATAGTCTCCCATTTCAAAACCACTTTTTTTAGCTTCTCCATTCCATTTCAAATTATCAACAACAACTTTATCATCCTGTTTCATTAATGTAATTCCATAGTCCTCTAAAGTAAATTTATCTTCAAAAGTATTTTTTGATATCACAAATAACTTATATCTTTCTCCGTATAAACTAGGCCTTGTTATTTTAATTTGAATTTCTTTTGTTGAGTCTAATTTCATTGAATTAATTTTAGTAATTTCCTCATAATTATATTTTGGATAAAATTTATTTAAAACAAAGTCGGGTGATAACAAGGAAATAGAAATTACTAAAAAAATAATTATTTCATACCATTTAAGTTTATTAATAAACCATCCTTGAGTGGCTGAGGTAAATACTAAAATCCCAATTAAAGAAGTTATAATTACAATCAATCCATGCCAAATATTTTCAATACCAATAAGTAAAAGTTCATGATTAAATAAGAATACAATCGGCAAAATTCCTGTTCTTAAACTATACCAAAAAGCTTGCACCCCTGTTCTTAAGGGATCTCCACCAGATATTCCTGCAGCTGCATAAGAGGCAAGTCCCACTGGTGGCGTTACATCAGCCATTAAGCCAAAATAAAAGACAAATAAATGAACCGCAATTAACGGAAAAATAAAACCTGAGGCATTCCCAACATCCACCAAGACAGTCGCCATTAAAGAAGCAACAACAACATAATTTGCCGTTGTTGGCAAACCCATTCCTAAAAGTAAGCACAAAATAATTGTTAAAAATAATAATATAGTAACGTTATCTTTAGCTATAGATTCTATAACTATTATTAAATTAGTACTTAGGCCTGTCGAGCCAACTGCACCAACAATAATTCCTGCAGTTGCAATCGCTATACCAACAGCAACCATATTTAAAGCGCCTTTTTCAAAACCAACTATTGTTTGATTAAACCATTCTTTAAGAGCATCTTTTTTAATTTCATTTTTAATTAACAAATTTATCAAATTGACTAAAACCAAAGTAATGGTTGCATAAAAAATTGAATATGAGGCAGTAAATCTTAAATAAACCAAAGTATAAATTAAAACAAAAATTGGTATTAAAAAATGTATCCCAGATAAAAAAGTTTTTTTTAAATGAGGAACATCTGCATCATCCATTCCTTTGAGATTTAATTTTAAAGCTTCTAAATGTGAAATATAAAATAATGCTATGTAAGAAATAATTGCTGGTAAGAAAGCATGTTTAACTATTTCAAAGTAAGTTACACCAATAAAACTTGCCATTACGAATGCAGCCGCGCCCATGACAGGTGGCATGATCTGACCATTGACTGATGAGGAAACCTCGATAGCACCAGCTTTTTCTTTTGAAAAACCAGTTTTTTTCATAATTGGAATTGTAAAAGTTCCAGTAGTAACTGTGTTTGCAATTGAAGATCCCGAAATTAATCCAGTCATACCTGAGCCTAATATTGCTGCCTTTGCAGGTCCTCCTCTCATTTTTCCAACCATTGCAAAAGCAAGATCTAAAAAATATTTTCCACCACCAGCAGTTTCAAGCAAAGCGCCAAATAAAACAAATAGGAAAATAAAATCTACTGATACCCCAATTGGAATTCCAAAAATTGCTTCTTGATCAAGCCACTGGAAGCCTACAAGTCTATTTAAAGACAAACCACCATGAGAAATTATTTCAGGTGCATACCTTCCAAAGTATGAAAACAACAGAAAACAACTAGCTATAATTACCAAAGGTAAACCAATTGCTCTTCTGGTGGCCTCTAAAAGAATTAAAATTCCACATCCTCCTAAAATCAATTCTAATGGAAAATTTAATGTTTCTGATATCTTCAGATTTAAAAGAACACCCCCTCTTTCAACCAACTGATCATAAAAAAAATAAATATAAAGACACGATATCGCTCCCATAAAACTGATCAAAACATCAAAAAACGAAATTTTCTTACCTTTTGAGATTGGGTAAATTAAAAAGGCTAGAGTTAAAGCAAAACCTAAATGAATTGCTCTTGCTGGCAATCCCTTAAACATTCCAAAATTAAGCATAAATGGAAATGGTGAAGCGTACCAAAGTTGAAATAGTGACCAAATAATTGCTATTGCTGAAACAATTTTTAAATGAAAACCAGTAATATTTCTAGTTGGTGATAAGTCTTCGCTTATTTTATTTTTAATTTTACTGCTGATTGAGTCGCTCATTAAAATTATTCATACCATAAAAAAAAGGCCCGGTAAAAATTACCAGGCCTTTTTAATTAATAAAAATTGGATTACATTAACCCAGCTTCTTTATAGTATTTTATTGCACCTGGATGTAATGGAGCAGATAAACCATCTTTAATCATGTTTTTCTTTTCCAAGAATCCAAATGCTGGATGTTGTTTTTTGAAATCATCAAAATTTTCCATCACAGCTTTTGTAACTAAATAAACAAGCTCTTCAGAAACATCTGCAGAAGTAACAACAGTAGCTTTTACACCAAAAGTTGTAGCATCTTTTTTCTGACCTGTGTAAGTTCCTTTAGGTATTACTGCCTGTGCATAATAATCTGCACCATCAATTAAACCTTGAACCTCAGAACCTGTTAAATTAATTGGAGATGCTTTAGCTGCACAAGTTGCTGCTTGTTCCATAGCACCATTTGGAAATCCAACAGAATAACCAAATGCATCTATTTTTCCGTCACATAGCGCTTTAACTTGTTCAGAAGATGTAAGTTCAGTTGTTGATTTAAAGAAACTGTTATCAACACCCATTGCTTTCATCAGTTCTTCCATAGTTCCTCTTTGACCTGAACCAGGATTACCGATGTTAACTACTTTTCCTTTTAATCCAGCAAAATCTTTAATTTTTGCTTTTTTTCTAGCCCAAATTTGAAAAGGCTCATTGTGAACTGAGAAAACTGCTCTCAAATTACTAAATTGTTTTCCTTCCCATTTACTAGATCCATTAACAGCATGATACTGCCAGTCTGATTGCGCTACACCAAATTGGAATTCTCCAGCTGCTATCTGACCAATATTGTAGTTAGATCCACCAGTGGATGGAGCAGTACATCTATAAGCTTTAGCTGTACCTTTTTTTCTACCATGTTCAGCACTAATTGCTGATTTGTGTAGCATTTTACATATAGCGTTCCCTGTTTGGAAGTATACTCCTGTAGGTCCGCCTGTTCCTATCGTAAAGAACTCAGCTGATTTAGCAACAGTTGTCAAAGACAATGATGCAAATAAAATCAGTAAAGCACTTGATAGAGATGTGATTATTTTTCTCATTGTTTACCCCTCTATTTATATGTCGTTATTTTTATAAGTTTATTCTAACAAAAAATAATCGTAGGTGTACAGAGTGATTTTATAAGTTTTCTGACCAATTCTTTAGTTTATTAACACCTTCTACTACTCTTGGCGCAAACTTATTAATTAAATTTTCATCAATTTTTTTTGTTTCATCAATATTGTTCATAAACTCTTGTCCATCAAAATCTGTAAAACTTAACCTTGCTAACATTTTATCTGGATTAAACCCAAAATCAGAACCTGGTAATAAAGCAACTCCAGTATTATTTAATATATCCTTACACATTTCTGATGAAGTTTTAAATTTGTTATTTAAAAATTCTGGCATTAAATAAAATCCTCCATGAGGTTCATTAATCAATACCTTATTTGATTTTAAATTTGAAAAAACATATTTACCAACTGCACTTAAAATATTTACTGATTTTGTAATATAATTTGAATGATCATTTTCGTAAGCTTTGATTGCTGCATACTGAATAGGTGCGCTCACAGCAGAAAAAGTTTCACTAGCTAATACATTGATCATATTTTTTATATTATTCAATTCATCTGGAATTATAAAATAACCAAGTCTCCATCCTCCTGCACCACACCATTTACTAAGTCCAGTACTAATAATAGTTTTTTCAGGACAATAACTTGAGATAGATTTAAAATTTTTTGAAAATGTTAATTCTGAATATATTTCATCCGATAAAATTATAAGATTATACTTTTTGGCAATTTCTGAAATTTCTTCTAATTTGTTACAAACCTGTCCAGAAGGATTGTTCGGTGAATTTAAAAATAATAAATAATTTTTATCTTTATCTTTTAATATGATTTTCTCAATCTGTGGTCCAATAGGAAACCAGTTGTTTCCTCTTTCTGTTTGGAGAATTTGAATTTTATTTCTCCCTAAAATAGCTTGTGGTGCATATGAAACCCAACTGGGTGCTGGCAATATAATTTCACCATCAAAAATTACATGTAATAAAAACATTAATTCTTTAGATCCTGGTCCAATAATTACATTGTTAGCTTTGTAGTTATAATTTTTCTTTTTAGATGAATATTTCGCTACAGCTTCCCTTAATTCCTCAAGGCCCTGCATGGGTAAATATTTGTTTTGATAGGCATTACTTTTTAATTCTTCAACAACATCCTCAGGTACTTTAAATGGTGATTGTCCAAAACCAAATTTAAAGATTTTTTTTCCTTGTTGTTCTAATTGTTTTGAAGTTTCGTTAATTGCAAGAGTAGATGAAGGCCTCAGATCTTTGACAAGATTTTTTAACATTTAATTGCTCAATTCTTTTAAATTATTAAATTGTTCAAGAGCTTCGGGATTTGCTAAAGCTTCAATGTTTTTAATTTGACTTCCTTCTATCTTACTTTTAACTGCAAGTTCAACTATTTTGCCACTTTTTGTTCGAGGTATATCTTTTACAACAATAATTTTACTTGGAACATGTCTAGGAGATGCATTTTTTTTTATTTGTAATTTAATTTTGTTGATTAATTTTGTTGTTAATGAATAATTTTTGCTCATTATAATAAATAAAACTATTCTAACATCATTATCCCATGATTGTCCTACAACAATAGACTCTTTTATTTCTTTAAACTTTTCAACTTCTGAATATATCTCTGCTGTTCCAAGTCTTACACCTCCTGGATTTAAAGTGGTATCTGATCTTCCATGAATTATATATCCACCACTATTTTTTATCTCTGCGTAATCTCCATGGTGCCATATATTTTTAAATCTATTAAAATAAGCGCTATTAAGTTTAATATCATTTTTATCATTCCAAAACTTTAAAGGCATTGATGGAAAGGGATTTTTACAGACAAGTTCTCCTTTACTATTTTTTAAAGACTTCCCTTTATCACTTAAAACATCTACATCTAAAGCCAAACCATTGTTTTGTATTTCTCCTATATTCACTGGCTGATATAAATTTCCTAATACGAAGCACGAAACAATATCGGTACCACCAGAAATAGATGACAAGTGCACATTTTTTTTAATATGCTTATAAACATATTTAAAACTTTCTTCTGAAAGAGGTGAGCCAGTTGAACAAATTGTTCTTAGTTTATTTAGTTTAAATTTATATTTTAATTTTGGTTTAAATTTTCTTAAAGCATCTACATACTTCGCACTTATTCCAAATAAAGTTATTTTTTCTCTTTGTGCTATTTTCAAAAGCAAATCGGATGATTTAAACATTGGTGATCCATCAAAAAGAACAATAGATGCCTTCGAAGCTAATGAACTAACCAACCAATTCCACATCATCCATCCACATGTGGTAAAATAAAAAACGTTATCATTTTCTTTAATATTACAATGTAATTGATGTTCCTTCATATGCTGGATTAAAACACCACCAGATCGATGACAAATGCATTTAGGTTTTCCAGTAGTTCCACTTGAATATAATATTGCTAACTCTGTTTCAAAATCAAATCTTTTGAAATCAATTTTTTCAGTATTAGTCTGCATTAACTCATTCCATTTAAATAAATTAATTTTTTTAAATTTATATTTATTTTTAATAAACTTTTTTCCAGGATAGTTACTAATTACAACACTTTTAATTGATGGAATTAATTTTAAAATCTCTGGAAGTCTATTTAAAATATCTATTTTTTTTCCATTATAAAAATACTGATCAGTAATGAATAAAACTTTTGGATTAATTTGAGAAAATCTTTCTATAACCCCTTTAGATCCAAAATCAGGACTACAAGAAGACCAAATACCTCCCAAAGAAGTTGTAGCAATGAATGCTTCAACAGTTTCAATAGTATTTGGCATATATGCAGCTACTCTATCTCCTTTTTTAATATTTATTTTTTTTAGAAACTTTGAAATTTTATTAGTATTTAAATTTAATTGTCTCCATGATCTTTCTTCTCTAAATCCATTTTCACTAATAAAGGTTACTGCTTTGTCATTGTTGTTTTTAGATAATAAATTTTCACCAAAATTTAGTCTGCTGCCTGGTAAAAATAAATTTTTATAAAAAGTCTTTGATTTTCTGAAATTTTTATTACTTTTAAATCCCTTTATTTTGCTAAAATCCCAAAATCTACTCCAAAACTCAGGTGAATTTTTAATACTCCAATTTAATAATTTTTTATAGTTTTTATTAAATTTTATTTTTAATTTTTTTGAAATGTAATTTTCAAAAGCAAATAAATTTGAATTTTTTTTTACAATTATAGAAGGTTGCCAAAGTTTTTTACTCATTTTATTAAATTAAATTACTGTTATAGAATTAATCTTATTTATGATAATCTCACTAACATTTAAAAGAAAATGAGAACTTTTTACCCTCCGATTCGGTCATGTTTTAGTCTATTTTTGTTCTTTAGCAGTAACAATATCTGGTAGGTAAAAAAAAAGAAGCACAAAAGATAGAAATGACTAAAAATAAAATTACAGCTGTTCTCGGTCCTACAAATACAGGCAAAACCTATCTTGCTATCGAAACCATGCTTTCTTTTGAGAGTGGCATGATTGGATTTCCACTTAGATTACTTGCTAGAGAAGTATATGACAAAGTAATCAAGAAAATAAGTTTAGATAAAGTTGCACTTATAACTGGAGAAGAAAAAATAATCCCATCTAATGCAAAATATTTTTTATGCACAGTGGAGTCTATGCCAATTGACAAACATCTTGAGTTTGTTGGCGTTGACGAGATTCAAATGTGCTCTGATCATGAAAGAGGTCATATTTTTACTGATAGACTTTTAAATATGAGGGGGGAAAAACTCACAATGCTAATGGGCTCAAGTACCATTAAAAATATTATTTCAAAATTAGATGGAGATATTGAATTTATAAATAGAGAAAGACTATCTAAACTTACCTACGCTGGTCATAAAAAAGTATCAAGAATTGACAGAAAAACAGCAATCATTGCATTTTCAGCAGAGGAGGTTTATGCAATCGCTGAGTTAATAAGAAGACAAAAGGGTGGTGCCGCTATTGTAATGGGATCACTAAGTCCAAAAACAAGAAATGCTCAAGTTGAATTATATCAATCTGGGGATGTTGATTTCCTAGTTGCAACAGATGCAATTGGGATGGGAATAAACATGGATTTAGATTTTGTTTATTTTTCAAATGTTAAGAAATTTGATGGAAAAAAATTAAGAAGATTAAATTTATCTGAAATAGGTCAAATAGCCGGTAGAGCTGGTCGATACCTTAACGATGGAAGTTTTGGTATTACTGGTGATTGTAAAGAAATATCTCCAGAAGAGGTAGAATTATTAGAAAATCATAAATTTGAAGAAATAAGAACTTTGTTTTGGAGAAATTCAAATCTTAATTTCAATAACCCAATTAGTTTAATTAAAAGTTTAGAGGAAAAACCTCAGGTGGAATGGCTAAGAAAAATTCATGAATGTGAGGATGAAAAAGCACTTAAATATTTTTTAAAAGATCAAAAAATTTTAAATAAAGAATTTGATAAGAAAACTTTAATGCTCTTGTGGGAATGTTGCCAAATACCTGATTTTGTAAAAAAAACTTATGGAAATCATTTTGAAGTTATTGGAAATGTATTTAAGTTTTTAACTAGCAAAAAAGGACTAATTTCTGAAGATTATATGAGATTACAGCTCATGAAACTAGATAAATTAGATGGAAATGTAGATTCTTTATCAAATAGAATTGCAAATGTCAGGACTTGGTCATATGTTTCGAATAAAAATAATTGGGTAGAAAATCAAAGTTATTGGATTGAAAAAACTAAACACTTAGAAGATAGACTTTCAGACAGATTACATGAAGAACTTACTAAAACTTTTATTGACAAAAGAGCAAGCGTGCTCGCTAGAGGTTTAAAACAAGATATGGAATTTAAAACTGAAATTTTACAAAACAATGATGTTAAAATTGACGATCAATTCATCGGAAAGATAAAAGGGCTAAAATTAGAACTAGATTTAAAAAAAGGTGCTTTGGAAACTGATATTAAATCTTTAAAAAAAGCTGCAAGACAAACTATTGGTCCGGAATTAGAAAAACGTGTTCAATCAATAATTGATACAGGATTAATTAGTTTGAATGAAGATTTTAAAATTTACTGGAATGATTTCCCAATTGCTAAATTAACAACGGGTAATGATTATTTAAATCCTAATTTTGATTTAATCGTTGATGATATCATTGAACAAAACACTAAACAGAAATTAAATGACTATGTTAATAAATGGATACATTCAAAAATAAATAACGTTCTTAAAAGTTTAATTGATTTAAAAAATATAAAAGAAAATAATTCATCAATTAAAGCACTTGCATACCAGCTCTATGAAAATAATGGGGTATTAAAACGAGAGCAAGTTTCTGAATACTTAAAAAATCTAGAACAAAATGAAAGAAAAATTCTTAGAGACTTAGGAGTAAAGTTTGGAAGATATCATGTTTTCCTTTATCAATTAATTAAACCAGAAGCAGTATCTTTGAGAACATTATTGTGGAAAAATTTTTATCAAAAATTTCATAATTTAAAACCTCCTACCTTCGGTTTGAATTTTTTAGATGATAAAGAAATAAACAATAAAAACTTTATGCTTTTGTGTGGATTTGAAAGATTTGATAATTTTTTTGTAAGAATTGATATTTTGGAAAGATTATTTGTATTAATAATAAATTCTAGTTCAAAAGAAAATTCTGAAATAAAATTAGTTCCAGAAATGTTAAATCTTTTAGGATGTAGTAAAGATAATTTTAAAAAATTACTTCAAAAAATGAATTATAAAATATTTGAAAAAGAAAATGAAACATTTTTTAAATATAGTCCTACTAAGAAATTTAAAAAAATTTCTCAAAAGAAGATCTCAAATGAAAATCCATTTAAAATATTAAAGAATTTAAATTTAAGTTAAAATGTTTTTTAAAAAAGAAGAAAAAAAAAATAATAATTTTCTAACAAAAGTTTGTGCTTTATTAATTCATGCTGCTAAAATTGATGAGAATTACACAGATAAAGAGGAAGAAATTATTAAAAAAACACTTAATGAGCTTGGCGTAGAAGATGAAAATATTGCTAAAACAATTAAAGAAGCAAAAGTAATTGAAGAAAACTCAAATCAAATTTTAGATTTTACTAGAGAAGTAAAAAATTTACCTGAACAAGACAAAATTAAAATCATAGAGGCTTTATGGTCTATCATTTACTCAAACAATGATGCTGATATGTACGAAACTAATTTAATGAGACGACTTGCGGGATTACTTTATATTGACAACAAAACTATGGGCGATATTAAAGAAAAAATTAAACGAAATTCAAAATGACTTATATCGTTAACGACAATTGTATTAAATGCAAACTAACAGACTGTGTTGATGTCTGCCCAGTTGATTGCTTTTACGAAGGTAAAAATATGCTTGTAATTAAACCCGATGAGTGTATAGATTGTGGCGTTTGCGAGCCAGAATGTCCTGTCGATGCCATAAAAGCAGACACCGAACCTGGAAGTGAAAAATGGTTAGAGATCAATAAAAAGTATTCTGAAATCTGGCCTAACATAAGTGAAAAGAAAGATCCACCTGCGGATCACGAGAAATTTAAAAATGAGCAAAATAAGTACGAAAAATATTTTAAAGAAAATCTTTAAAGGCAAAACAGACAAAAAGGTGAAAAGAAAAGTTTCTAAAAAAAAGGTTGTAAAAGCTAAAAAAGCTAAAAAAGCTAAAAAAATAATTATAAAAAAAGTCAAGAAAGTTGTTAAAAAAGTTTCACCTAAAAAAAGTAAAATAAAAAAAACTGTTAAAGTTACAGAAACAACAGCTGAGCCAAAAGTAGATAATTTAAGAATTTCAAAAACAAACGAAGTTAAACCTGAGATAAAGAAAGTTAAAAAACAAGAAACTGAAAAAAGAGAATACAAGATTAAAGATCATGTTGTTTATCCAAAACATGGAGTAGGGCAAATTACCGAATTTAAAAAAATTAACATTGGGGGAATTGATGTTGAAACATATGTTATTAAATTTGAAAAAGATAAAGCTAATGGAATGGTGCCTGTAAACAAACAATCTCACCTAAGGCCGTTAGCAACTATTAACCAAGTTAACAAATGTATTTCAATATTAAAAAGCAAACCAAAAATAAAAAGGTCAATGTGGAGTCGAAGAGCACAAGAATATGAAGCTAAAATCTCTTCAGGAAAAATATATGAGTTGGCTGAAGTTGTTAGAGATTTAAATAAAGGTGATGATCTTATGGTTGATCAATCTTATAGTGAAAGACAATTGTTTGAAAAAGCCTATGAAAGAATTTTGTCTGAATTTCAGATTGTTTTGAATGTTTCTTTAGAGGATACTCAGAAAAAATTAGATAAAGCACTAAAAAGGAATTTAGGTGGACAGGCCCAACCAGTGGCAACTACAAAAGCTCCAACTAGTGAGCTACCTGTAGACGAGCCAATTTCTGATAGCGACGAGCCAATTGACGAATAAAAAAAACGCCTCTCACACAAACTGTAATGAGAAGCGTTTTTTGTAAAGAATACTAAGTTACTATTTTCTTCTTCTTTTTTTTGCTTTTTTCTTAGCTTTTTTCTTAGCTTTTTTCTTAGTTTTCTTTGCCGCTTTTTTTCTTTTCTTAGGCATCTTTAGCTCCCTTTTTTAGTTAAACGAATCAAATTGATTCGCTGTTAACATATTTTTATTTTTTTCTATAAGTTATGTCAATTCTTTAATTAAAAGTTAAATTTTATAAAAATTATTTTTAACTTTTTACTTTTTTATAAAACTTTTTTTATTAATTTAGTTAATGTTTATGCGGTTAATAAACAATTTTAATTAAATAGTTTAATAAAGATTTTCTAGCTGATTTTTATATTTTTCTGTAACTTTTTTTCTTTTTACTTTCATTGTTGGTGTCATTAAACCATTTTCAATAGAAAAATTTTCATCTATTAATTGAATTCTTTTTATTTTTTCCAATAAGGTTAATTTTTTATTTATTTTCTCAATTACTTTATTTATTTTTTCTTTTTCATTTAAAAAATCTTTATTAGGAACAATTAAAGCAACTAAATAATTTTTTTTATCACCATAAACCATACATTGATCTATTTCTGGCTCATTTGTAATCATATTTTCGATTTTAGCAGGTGAAATGTTATCTCCGCCAGCACTTACTATGATATCTTTTTTTCTATCAGTAATTTTTAAATAACCATCATTTGGATCTATCTCTCCAATATCACCTGTATGAAGCCATCCGTTTATGATTACTTTTTCAGTTTCTTCTTTTTTGTTCCAATATCCTAGCATTACATTTTCGCCTTTGACTAAAATTTCTCCATCTTCAGCAATTTTAACCTCATTTCCTTTAAATGGAGGTCCTACAGTTTCCACTTTTATTTTGTGTATAGGATTGCAACTTACCACTGGTGATGTTTCTGTTAAACCATAGCCCTGGAGAGTCGGTAACCCTATGGCATTTAAAAATTCACCTATTTCTTTATCTAAAGCACCACCACCTGAAACGAAAGCTTTCAAATTCCCACCGAACTGTTTTTTAATTTTTTTTCTAACTAATCTATCAACTACAAAATTAAGTAATTTTTCAGAAAAAGTCATTTTTTGATTTAATAATTTTTTTCTTCCCAAACGAATTGTTGCATCAATTAATTTTGCTTTTAAACCTGTCTGTTTTTTTAAATTCATGTTTATTTTATTGTAAAGGTTTTGGTAGAACCTAGGGACAGCTGCCATAATTGTAGGCTTTGCTTCAGAAATATTCTCTAGAAGTTTTTCGATTTTTTCAGCATAGAACACTCTAGCTCCTACTGCTATCTGTACAAATTGAAGACAGTGCTCATAAGAATGAGAAAGCGGAAGCCAAGTTAAAAATACTGGTCTTGAATTAAATAATGGTTTTGTAATTTCAGACGATCCAACAACATTATTTAAAATTCCACCGTGACTTAAAATTACACCCTTGGGATTTCCTCCGGTTCCGGAAGTATAAATGATACATGCAGGAGAGCTTCTTTTTAATTTATTATTTTCAATTTTATCTTCTGCTAATAAATTATTTTCTATAATTGAATTATAATCTAAATATGTTTCTTTATTAATTATATTTAAATTATTTATTACCTTATCTATTTGATCTAAAGTAATTACTTTTTTAATAAAGTCTTTTTCATTAATTATATTATTTAATTTTTTTAGCATTTCATTATTTGAAACAATAACTAAGCTAGGTTCACAGTCTTCTATCAAATACTTATAATCATCTTCTATATAAGTTGTATATGCTGGAACTGTAATTCCACCAGCTAACATTATAGCTAAATCAGAAACAAACCACTCAGGTCTATTCTCCGAAACTAAAAGACATCTATCGCCTTCTTTTATATTTTCTTTAATAACTTTTGATAATTTTAAAATATTCTTTTCAGTTTGTTCCCATGTGTATGTTTTTTTATTACTTGGGTTTAGCCATTCTAAAAAAATATCTCTTTTATTTTGTTTATTTGCTTGATTAGCAAATAATTCGATCAAATTATTTAAATTATTTAAATTCATAGTTTATTGGTGGGCGAAGAGAGAATCGAACTCTCACTTCTTGCGAAACACGATTTTGAGTCGTGCGCGTCTACCAATTCCGCCATTCGCCCTAAGTATTCCATTAAATTATATTTAAATAGTATAAGAACTAAATTTATATTAAAACCAAAAAATGTTTCAAACACTTTACAAAAAATGTTTAGAATTAGCTGCACATAAAAGTTCAAATTTTTATTTAGGGCTTGTATCTTTTATAGAAAGTTCTTTTTTTCCTATACCTCCAGATGCAATGATAATCCCAATGGTTATTGCTAAAAAAAAGGAATATCTGAAAATATTTTTAATAGCATCAATATTTTCAGTTCTTGGAGGAATCTTTGGTTATTTGATAGGTTATTTATTTTTAGATTTAGCAATGTATCTAATCGAATTTTATGGTTATCAAGATAAAGTTGAAAATTTAAAAATAAGTATGTCTCAAGGTAGTGGATTCCTCGCATGGCTGAGTATTCTTTTTTTAGCTGGCTTTACTCCATTACCTTATAAAGTCTTTACGATTTCAAGTGGTTTAATTGCTTTTAACCTTCCTATTTTTATAATTGTTAGTTTAATTTCAAGAAGCCTTAGATTTTTTATAGTTGCCTATTTATCTTATAGATTTGGAGAATTATTTACAGAGTACATGGAAAAACATGGATCAAAATGGTTCACCATAATTGGAATTATTATAGTTATAATATTTATTATTATTTATTTATTTTTGAAATTTAATGGTTGAGCTTAACAAAACAATTACATTAAAATTAATTTTTTTAATTAGTATTATTGCTTTATCTTCAGCATTTTTTATTGAATATATTTTAGGTCATCAACCTTGTAACTTGTGTATATTGGAAAGAATTCCATACCTATTAGCATTAATAATTATTGTATTAAATTATAAATTTAAAAAACTTGAAAAATATTTCATTTTTTCTCTTATTTTAATTTTTTTAGCTGCTACTATTTTATCTTTATATCATTTAGGTATTGAGCAAGGTTTTATTGAAGAATCATTGGTTTGCGATTTAAAAAATGGCTCTAATTTACTATCAAAAGAAGATATATTAAGACAGTTACAAGAAAAGAATGTAAGCTGCAAAGATGTTACATTTAAAATTTTAGGATTATCACTTACAAGTTACAATATTATAATATCAATATTAATAGTATATTTTACAACAAGATCTTATTTAAACTATGACAACAATAAATAAAAAGAAAATAGAAGAATTTATTAGAGTTGATCATGCTGGGGAGCGTGGTGCTGTAAAAATTTATGAGGGACAATTACTTGCTCTAAACACACTAGTTAAAGATGAAGCTTTAAAAAAAACAATTGAAGAAATGAAAGTTCATGAAAAAGAACACTCTAATTTTTTTGAAGAAGAAATTAAAAAAAGAAATATAAAACCGACAAAATTTTTACCCTTATGGGATTTATTAGGTGTAGGGTTGGGTTTTGGTTCAACTTTACTTGGTAAAAAAGCAGCTATGCTTTGCACTGCTTCCGTTGAAGAAGTGATAGATGAGCATTATTTAAACCAAATAAAACAACTTGATAATAGTGAAACAAAACTTAAAAAAAAAATAATTAAATTTAGAGAAGATGAATTAAGTCATAAAGATATTGCCTATGAAAAAGGGGCTACAAAAGAAGGTCCATACTCTATATTAGATAAAATTATTAAAACTGGATCAAAAATTGCAATAAATATTTCTGAGAAAATTTAAGTTTCTAGTTCTACATCCCAATATAAGTAATCCATCCAGCTTTTATGTAAAAAATTTGGTGGAAAATTTTTACCATTCTTATGTAGATCCTCTGTTGATGGTCTATAAGGGTACTGATGCAGCTTCATACCTGAATGTTTTAATAGTTTTCCTCCCTTTTTCACATTGCATGCAGAACAAGCTGTTACAACATTATCCCAATTAGTCTCGCCTCCTTTTGATCTAGGTAATAGATGATCAAAAGTTAACTCTTCGTTACTTCCACAATATTGACAGGAAAATTTATCTCTTAAAAACACATTAAATCTAGTAAAACTCGGCTTGCTTTGAGGAACGATATAATCCTTTAATGCGATGACACTTGGTAATTTCATATTAAATGATGGACTTCTTATAGTTCTATCGTAATTACTAACAATAATAACTCTATCAAGAAAAACTGATTTAACAGTATCCTGCCATGACCATAAAGACAAAGGGTAGTAACTCAAAGGTCTATAGTCTGCATTGAGTACTAGCGCAGGGCACTTTTCTAATGAAACATTTTGTTCAATAAAATTATCCATCAACTAATTTTAACTTAGTTAAACAATTTTATCAATAATAAGAGATGTTAAATTTTTTTTAAAATAAAATTTAAAGCTGTACTTGATGCCTCAATAGGAATATGATGATCACAATTTTTTATTAGTAATGTATCAACTTTAACATTGTTTCTAATTAAGAAATCTTTTGCTTCTAGTAAATGTGTTGATGAGACAATTTGATCAGCATCGCCATGTATAAGTAATGTTTCAGTATTATTTTTGATTCTGTTTTTTAAATCCTTTTGATTTATTATCTTTCCAGAAAAACCAACTATACATAAAAATTTTTCTTCAGCTGTAAGACCAACATTTAAAGACATCATACATCCCTGGCTGAATCCTGATAAACAGATTTGATTGTTTGATAATTTGAACTCTTGTTTTATTTCATTAATAAATTTTTTTAAAACTTCTTCAGCCTTAATTGATTGCTCTAATATGTAATCAGAATCATCTTTTGTTAAATCAAACCACTGATAACCAGAAGGATTTATAGAGCATGGCTCATGACCATTAGGACAGATAAAGACTGTATCGGGCATATATCTTTTCCAGTTCAAAGACAGCATGCTAATATCCTTTCCATCACCTCCATAACCATGAAGCAAAATAATTGCTTTTTTAATTTCAGTACCATTTTCTGGTTTAATAATTATGGAATCTAGGCAAAATGTCATAGTAGATAAATTATGTTTTTTATGTCAAAACACAATCTAAAATAAAAAAATGATTTCAGGAATATTAGTAAAAGTTTTATCAATAGCCCTTTTGATAGCCGTAGGGATAGTTTTAATTTTAGGTATAGGGACTCTTTTTAAGGGAGGAGAGACAAGTAAAAAATATTCAAATAAATTAATGCAGTTAAGAGTTATTTTACAGTTTATTGCTATTATTGCTTTAGTTGGCTTTGCTTATTTTTTTAAAAATTAGTTATATTTTTTTATCCAATTAATAAAATTTTTATCTTCAAAATCAATTGAACCTATTACTCTAGCAAATTCTTGGCCCTCTTTATTAATTAAAATTGTTGTAGGGACACCTCTTAAAGAAAACATTTTTGCTAATGTAGTAGGTGGATCAAAATAAGGTTCAAAATTTTTAATGTTGAGATCTATAAAAAATTTATTAACTTTACCTAAAGTTTCTTTCCCAATATTAATTGCGAAAATTTTTATTTTATCCAACTCTGGGTTGACTTGGAGTTTATCTAAAGATGGCATTTCTTCTTTACAAGGTTCACACCAAGTCGCCCAAAAATTTAATATCAATAAGTTCCCAGTATATTGATTGATATTAATTTTTTGATCATTTTTGTCTAAAAAAATAACATTATCATGTGTTTTTGGTATTTTATGGATTACAATATTTTTAATACCAGGTAGTTCTTCAGCTACAACATTTGTTATCAAAAAAATAAATATTATTAAAAATCTCATGTTAAATAGGTATAATTAAATATCATGGCAAAAAATAAAAACAACCAAGCAATCTGGAACACACGGATAAAAAAAAATGCGTCAAGTTTGTTTCAAAAAGTTGGTAATTCAATAGATATTGATAAAAGACTTTATAAAGAAGATATTCAAGGATCAATTGCTCATGTTGAGATGCTTTTTAAGCAAAAAATAATTTCATTTAAAATAAAAAATAAAATTATTTATGGACTAACAAAAATTGATAAGGAAATCGCAAAAAATAAATTTGAGTTTAATAAAAAATATGAAGATATTCATATGAATATCGAAAAAAGACTTTTTCAAATAATAGGTGAAGAAGCTGGCTATGTTCACACTGCAAGATCAAGAAATGATCAAGTAATTACTGATTTTAAAATTTGGATGAAAAATTCGACCAACGAAATAAATAGCAATATTAATAAAGTAATTAAGAGCACAATCAAGTTAGCTGAAAAAAATGTTGAGACTATCATGCCTGGTTTTACACATCTTAAAAATGCACAAGCTATCTCTTTTGCACATTATTTAATGTCTTATGTAGAAATGTTTAATAGAGACAAAAAGAGATTTTCTAATAATTTAAACAGTTTAAATGAAAATCCTCTAGGTGTTGCAGCTTTAGCAGGAACATCATTTAATATAGATAGAAATTATACAACTAAAAAACTTGGTTTTAAATTACCTACAAATAATTCTATTGATACAGTTTCGGATAGAGATTTTGTTCTAGATTTTTTATATGCTTCATCTGTGTGTGCTATGCATATTTCTAGAATTGCTGAAGAGTTAATTATTTGGAATTCTGATGGTTTTAAGTTGATCAATTTATCTGATAAAGTTGTTACTGGATCATCGATAATGCCACAAAAGAAGAATCCTGATCTTTTAGAATATTTGCGTGGAAAATCAGGAAGCGCATATGGAAATTTATTTTCGATGCTTACAATTTTAAAAGGTTTACCATTGTCTTATTTTAAAGATTTACAAGACGACAAGGAAATTGTTTTTAAATCAAACGATAATCTTAATAATTGTTTAAAAATTTTTGATGAAGTCTTAAAAAATTGTAATCCAAATAAGAGTAAAATGTTAGAACTTGCTAATTCTGGATACATTACAGCAACTGATTTGGCTGACTATCTTGTAAAAAATCACTCAATGTCGTTTAGAAAAGCATATCAAAAAACTGCTGCTATAGTTAATTTTGCTGAAAAAAGAAAAAAGAAGTTAAATGAATTAACTTTAGATGAGTTAAAAAAAATTGAACCTAAACTTAAAGAAGATGTATTGAAAGTATTTAACTTAAAAAATTCAATTAATTCAAAAAAATCTTATGGTGGAACTTCTTTTGATAATATTAAAAAAATGATAATGAAATATAAAAAAGTAAAATGATAAAAAAATTTACCATAATTATATTGTTATTTTGTGTAGTTATTTCTTGTGGAAAAAAAGGTGATCCTAAATACGTAGATCCAGATAAAAAAGCAGAAATAAATAAAGTTTCAATTAACTTAACTTAATGAAATACATAAATAGAAGATTAACAATAGAAAAAATTAGTCTCCAAAAAATTGCAAGTAAATTTGGAACTCCATTTTATTCTTATTCTTATTCTAAATTAAAAGAAAATATTAATAATTTTAAAAAAAGCTTTAGATCCTTTTCACCACTTATCTGCTTTGCAGTCAAATCCAACACCAATGTTAATATAATTAGAGAAATTAAAAAATTTGGATTAGGTGCTGATGTTGTTTCAGTAGGAGAACTGATGATGGCACTAAAAGCAGGAATTAATCCAAGCAAAATAGTATTTTCTGGTGTTGGTAAAACAACAAGTGAAATCAGCTTTGCTATTGATAAAAAAATATTGCTTATTAACGCAGAGTCTTTAAGTGAAATAGAAGAAATAAATCGAATAGCAAAATCAAAAAATAAAAGAATAAAAATTGGTGTAAGACTAAACCCTAATACTGATGCAAAAACATTAAGCCAAATATCAACTGGGAAAAAAGAAAATAAATTTGGTGTAAATAAAAATACATTCTATGAAATTATAAATTATTGCAATAATTCAAAAAATATTGATTTAAAATGTCTAAGCGTCCATATAGGCAGTCAAATTTTAGACCATAGACCTTATGAAAAAATGCTTAAAGCGGTCAGTCAAATTCTCAATAAAACAAATCATAAATTTGAATTTATAGATTTAGGTGGAGGTATGGGCATTACTTACACTGATAAAAATAAAAAACTTAATTATAAAAAATACAACACGGCTATTCTTAAATTTTTAAGAAAACATAAAGTTAAAATTATATTTGAGCCAGGTAGGTCAATTATTGGCGATACCGGGACATTAGTGTCAAAAATAATCTATATAAAAGATAGCGGAAGTAAAAAATTTATAATTTTAGATGCAGCAATGAACGATTTAATGAGACCTGCTTTGTATGGTGCGTTTCATAAAACCTTACCTGTTACAAAATCTAACAAAACGTCTAAAAAACCATATGAATTTGTAGGTCCTATTTGTGAAAGTACAGATAAATTTGTTACATTAAAAAAATTTCAAGTGTTGAATGAAAAAGATTTAATAGCAATATGTGATGTGGGAGCTTATGGAATGTCACTAAGCTCAAATTATAATTTAAGACCTAAGCCAATAGAATTATTAATAAAGGGATCAAAAATTAAAGTAATAAGAAAAAGACAAAAGCATAAAGATATAATTTAGCTTTTGACAAAAATGATAAGAAACTTTTTATTTTCAATATTGTTTTTCACTGGAATCATCTTTATTTCGATAATTTTTTTACCATCATATTTTTTACCAAAAAAAGTTGTTTTGGTAGGAGGTAAATTAATGGGCCATTGGGCCAGTTTTTGTTTAAGGTTTGTTCTTTCAGTAAAAATTTCAATCAAAGGAAGAGAAAATATTATTAATAATGAAAAATTTTTTATAGCAGCATCTCATCAATCAATGTTTGAAACTTTTTATTTACAAACAATCTTTAACTCACCTGTATTTATTCTAAAAAAAGAATTATTGTTAATTCCAATTTTTGGTTGGTACTTAAAAAAAATAGGATCAATTTCAATAAAAAGAAACAAAGTTACAAAAGATAACTTGGGTTTTTTTGATGATATTTCAAAAATGATAGCTAATTCTAATAGACCTTTAATTATTTTTCCTCAAGGAACCAGAGTTCTTCCAAACGAAAGACCACCTTTTAAAAAAGGTGCTTCGAGAATTTATGAAGAGCTTAATGTTGCTTGCCAGCCAGTTGCAATTAACTCTGGATATGTGTGGCCTAAAAAAGGTAAAAAGAAATCTAATAAAACAATTACAATCTCTATTCTAAAACCAATTCCTTCTGGGTTAACAAAGGAAAATTTTATTCAAATTCTTGAAAAAAATATTTATTCAGAGTTAGATTTAATTAATTAGCCCTTCATAGGCATAACAACAAAAATACTATCGAAATCACCTGGATCTTTTATCAGTGCTGGTGAACCAGTATCATTAAAGAAAATTTCAACTCTATCTCCATCTAGTTGTGAAGCAACGTCTATCAAATATCTAGAGTTAAAACTTATCTCTAAGTCATGATCAAACTTAACATTTAAAGTTTCTTTACCATCGCCACTGTTGGTATTATTTACCGAAAGATCTAGAGTGTCTTTAGATAAATTGAATTTCACACCATCTTTTTTATCTAATGAAACAGAGGCTACTCTATCAACAGAATTTAAAAATAATTTTAAGTCTATTTCTAATTTTTTTTGATTATTTTTAGGTATAACTTGAATGTAATTAGGAAATTTTCCATCAATAAGTTTTGAAATTAAAATACTATTATTTAATTCAAATTTTATTTTTGATTTCACATTTGAAACTTTTACATCTCCATCATAGCTATCTAATATAGAGCAGAGTTGAAAAATTGTTTTTTTAGGTAAAATTATTGGATCAAAATCAATTTTTTCCTCTAATCTAGTTTTTGAAATAGACATTCTATGACTATCAGTTGCAACTGCTGTTAAATAATTTTTATCTTCAACTTCTGTCTGATGAAAATAAATTCCACTTAGGTAATGCCTCGTTTCGTCATTAGAAACTGAAAATTTACATTTATTTAATAATTTTAAAAGTTGTTTTGATTTAATTATAAATTCATTTTGATTAAAATTTTCATCTGTCAGTGGAAACTCTGTTGCACTTATACAATTCAAATTAAAAATGGATTTTTCAGACTCTACTTGTAATTTACTAATATCTGTTAGAGAAAGATTTATTTTTTTTCCTGAGTTAAACTTTCTGATAATATCATACATTATTGAGGAAGTTGTAGTTGTTTTTCCCTCCTCTAGTATTTCTACATTGTTTAACTGGTGTATAAATATTAAATCTAGATCAGTTGCTGTAATAGTAAGTTTTGAATTACTTGCATCTAACAGAATATTTGAAAGAATTGGCAGCGTGCTTCTTTTCTCAATAACGCCTTGGCAATAATTTAAAGCTTGCTGAAGATCCTGTTGATTTACGTTAAATTTCATTTTCTTTATTATTATATAAAATCTGGTTTTTTAATTTATTTATATTATCAACCATCTCAGGATCTTTTTCTTTTATCTTTTCAATAGTTTTTACTGAATGAATTATTGTTGTATGGTCTCGGTTAGAAAATTCTCTTCCAATTTCAGGTAATGATTTAGAAGTCAAAATTTTAGTTAAATAAATTGCTGTTTGCCTAGGTCTAACTAAATATCTTGATCTTCTCGATGATAACATTTCATTTTTGCTGATTTTGAAAAACTTACAAACAATTGTCTGAATTAGATCTATTGTAACCTTATTTTCTGCTAAATTTAATAAATCCTTTAAAACTATTTTAGTTTCAGCTAGATTTGGGACCTTGTTGTAAATTCTTGAAAATGAAACAACTCTGTTTATTGCACCAACTAATTCCCTTACACTTCCAGTTATCTCATTACTTATAAAATCTTGAATTTCTCTAGAAACTTGTAATTGTTCAGAATACAAAGCATTCAATTCTTCGGTTTTTTTTTCAACTATTTTTTTTCTTAGCTCAAGATCTGGTTTTTGAATATCAACAACTAATCCGCCAGAAAATCTTGATTTAATTCTTTCTTGAATTCTTGATAATTTGTTAGGTGCTCGATCAGCTGATACGATTATTTGAGATCCCTTATCAAGTAATGCATTAAATGTATGAAAGAACTCCTCCTGCATAGCCTCTTTCCCACTTATAAACTGAATATCATCGATTAATAAAATATCTGTATTTCTAAAATATTCTTTAAACTTAACCATGTCGTTTGATTTAATTGATTTTACAAACTGATACATAAAACGTTCGGCAGAAATAAACATCACTTTATTATTTTTTTTAAGCTCTAAACCTATTGAATTTAATAAGTGAGTTTTTCCCATTCCAACACCACCATAAATATAAAGTGGATTATAATGAGATATATTTTCTGAAACTTTTAAAGAAGCTTCGTATGCTAATTTATTACTCGAACCTGTTATAAAATTATCAAATCTTTTATTTGGATCAATTCGATTATACTGAAGATAAGAGTCTTTTATAAATGAAACATTTTCATTAGTATTATCCTCTTTAATATTATTTTCTTTTAAGGTGATATCTTGAGCTTTTTCAACTATTTTGAACTCAATTCTAATAATGTCTTTTTTAAATACCTTAATTATCTGTAATATTTGGTCTAAATACCTTGATGTGATCCAATCTCTAATAAATCTTGTTGGAACTGATAATAATAAGTAATTATTGAATTCTTCAACAAAAGAAATCTTTTTTAACCAGCTCTCATAAACGTCTAAGCCTAGTTTATTTTTCATTTCATTCTGTACTTGCTTCCATTCAAAGCCTTCAGAAGAAAAATTATTAATATTTTTTGTATTTGTTAATTTATTCATAACTTAAGGGGAAATCTCAGTTAGAACGATTTAAAAAATTTTGCAACAAGTTAATAAGAAAAATAAAAAAAAAATAAAATCTATGATTGTGATTTATATTTTAAAAAATAAATTCTAAATTAAACTTAAATTTAAAATTATAAATTGAATCGAATATAGATTGAATCAATTAATTTATTGAATTAAAATTAAATCGAATATAGATTGAATGACGATAATCCAAATATTTACTAAATCTAAATATAGTAACTTAATACAAAACTTAAATATATAATGTGGATATCAGGAGTTGTTTGAAAATTTAAACTAACGTTTAGATTGCAGCAATTTTTTTTGTTATTCTAGAAACATTTCTAGAGGCATTTTGTTTTTTTATTATTCCTGTTTTTGCAATTTTCATCAACTCAGAGTTTAACTTTGGTAAAAATTTAAGAGCTTCATCTTTCTTTTTTCCATCAATTAGAAGGTTCATTTTCTTAAGAGCGTTTCTAAACCTGCTCTTTCTAGCTTTATTTACCGCAGTTTGTTTAGAAATTCTTCTAATTCTCTTAATTGCTGATTTTGTGTTTGCCATCTGCGCAGGGGTATAGCTTGAGAATTTAAAGTGGTCAACTAAATATTTAACTATTTTTGACAAGAAATACAAAAAAAAGTTGATCTATTTGATGTTATTTTTTTTTTTATAATACCCTTGCACTGCGTACGCTTACAACCAATACCGTCTTGCTGATAAACTTTAAACTCTTTTTGAAAGTTACCTTTGTTACCTGAAATGTCTTTAAAATCTCTTATACTTGAACCTCCCTTATTAATTGCCTGTTGAAGTATTTTCTTAGAATTTAAAATAATATTTAAACATTCATTTTTGTTAAGTCTTTTTGCCTTTTTAAATGGATTTATTTTACTAGCGAAAAGAATTTCACTTGCATAAATATTACCTATTCCAGAAACAAATCTCTGATCAATTAAGAAACTTTTTATATCCTTATTTTTTTTCTTAAAATAATTAAGTACATAATTTAAGTTAAATTTTTCACTAAATGGTTCAGGTCCCATTGATTTAAATCTTCTCTGTAGATCTTGATAATTTTTAATTATTTCAAAAAATCCAAAACGTCTTGGATCATTATAAATTACTTTCAAGCTATCAAAAATAAACTCTGCATGATTATGTGTTTTAGGTAAAAAAGGTGAATGATAAAAACTAGTATTAGTAAATTTTAGAGGCTTTTTCTTATCAAGAATATGAATTGTTCCTGACATTCCTAAATGGATTAAACAATAATCTTCATTTTGAAAATGGATAATCAAATATTTAGAAAACCTACTAACTTTAATTATTTTTTTATTTTTAAGAAAACTTTCAAAATCACTTGGTATTTTAAACCTTAAATTCCTGTTTCTGATTATTACTTTTTTTATGCTTTTTTTTTTAATCTTTTTATGAAGGGATTGTCTAACAATTTCTACTTCTGGTAATTCTGGCATTTGATACTATATTCAATATATATTTTTTTATGCAACAAAATCTTCAAAATAAAAAAGGACTTGTAGAAAATGTGTTTAATCAGGTCTACAACAAATATGACTTGATGAATGACTTTATGTCTATGGGTGTACATAGATATTGGAAAAAAAGTTTAATAAATATGATGAATCCAAGAGTTAATAGAAAATTGATAGATGTTGCTTGTGGGACGGGGGATGTTGGAAAGTTATTTTTAGATAGCACAAATAAAGAAGCTGAAATTACTTGTGTAGACCCTAATAAAGGAATGGTTAGTCAAGGAAAGCAAAAATTATCTAATTACAAAAATGTAAAATGGGTTATTTCTCCAGCAGAAAAATTACCAATAACAGACAATTCATTTGATTATTACACTATTAGCTTTGGGCTAAGAAATACAAAAAATTTAAATAAAGCACTTTCAGAAGCCTATAGAGTTTTAAAGCCTGGTGGACGCTATCTATGTCTGGAATTTTCTAAGATTCAAAATTCAAATCTTGATTTTGTATATAAAAATTATTCAAAACTTATTCCTATTATTGGTCAGTTTGTAGTTGGAGAAAAAGAACCTTACGAATACTTAATCAAAAGTATTGAACAATTTATTAATCAAGATGAATTAATAGAGTTGATGGAAAAAAATAATTTTCATAAATGTTCTTATAGAAATCTTTCTGGTGGTATTGTTTCAATTCATAGTGGTTGGAAAATTTAATGATTAAAAAACTTATTACTTTATTTAAATTAGGTAGAAAAATTGCAAAATCAGATATTTTAAAAATTGCATCAAAATTTAAAAAACCTCCTTTAGCTGTAACAATATTATTCCAAATTTTATCTATTTCATTTGAAAAAAAGGAACAAAGTAGTTTAATTGATGATGATGGTGAAAGACTATCTAGGTCATTAGAATCTATGGGTACAACATTCATCAAACTTGGTCAATTTCTTGCTACTAGACCAGATATAATTGGAGAAGAATTATCTTTAAAGCTAGAAAAACTTCAAGATCGATTACCCCCTTTTTCAATTCATGAAGCAAAAGAAATTATAAAAGAAGATCTTGGAGTTGATGCATTTAATTCAATAATTGATTTAAGTGAACCAGTTGCTGCTGCATCAATTGCACAAGTTCATAAAGCAAAAATAAATGATAATGGAACAATTAAAGATGTAGCAATAAAAATTTTAAGACCAAATATAAAAAAAATATTCAATGAGGAAATAGATGCAATGATGTTATTTGCATTTATTATTGAGTCATTTGTAAAAAAAACAAAAAGATTAAAACTTGTTGAAGTTGTTTTTTTACTTAAAGAAATAACTAATCTTGAAATGGATTTAAGATTCGAAGCTGCTGCGGCTAATGAATATGCTGAAAACACTAAAAATGATGCTGGATTTAAAGTTCCTGAAATTTATTGGAATTTTACTAGTGAAAATGTAATGACTTTGGATTGGATAGATGGAATTTCAATAAGAGAAGCTGAGGAGCTAAAGAAAAGAAATTTAGATACTAACAAAATAGCTGAAGATATTATCCAACATTTTTTAAGACATGCTGTAAGAGATGGTTTTTTTCATGCAGATATGCATCAAGGAAATATTTTTGTTGATAATAGTGGCCAAATTGTACCTATAGATTTTGGGATTATGGGCAGGTTAGACAAACTTAGTAAAAGGTTTTTAGCAGAAATTTTATTTGGATTTATTCAAAGAGATTATCGTAAAGTAGCTGAAGTTCATTTAGTGGCTGGATTAGTTCCTAAAGAAGTGCCAATCGATGATCTAGCTCAAGCTTTGAGATCTATTGGTGAGCCTATATTTGGTCAAGAAGTAAAAGATATTTCAGGAGGTAAATTACTCAAACAATTGTTTGATGTAACAGAAAAGTTTAATATGCAAACTCAACCTCAATTATTAATGTTGCAAAAAACTATGGTTGTTGTTGAAGGTGTGGCAAGAAAATTAAATCCAAACACAAATATTTGGACAACCTCAAAGCCTGTACTAGAAAATTGGCTTAAGGAAACAAAAGACCCAATTAATAATTTAAATGAAACTTTAAAAAATACATCTGAAGTTATTAAACGTTTGCCAGAATTTCCTGAGATTATGGATAAAGCAAACCAAGCATTAACATTTTTAGCTAGTGGTCAAATTCCACAAAATTCAAATTCTTACACAGCTCTGAATGATAAGAAATCAGAAATGATAGCATTTAGAAATCAATCTATTATTGGTTTATTACTTCTTGTAATTTTTGGCCTTATAGTATTTTAATTCTGCAGATGAAAAATTTGTTAAATAAAAAAATACTATTTATTATCTGTGGAGGAATATCTGCTTATAAAAGTCTTGAAACAATTAGGCTTTTTAAAAAGAATGGTGCAGATATAAAGACAATTCTTACAACAAGTGCAAAAGAGTTTGTAACTCCACTTTCAGTAACATCACTTTCTCAAGGTAAAGTTTATAGCGATTTATTTAGTGTAGAAAATGAGACAGAAATGGATCATATTTCACTTTCAAGATGGGCAGATATAATTGTAATTGCGCCTGCAACAGCAAATACAATTTCAAAACTGGCTCAAGGAACAACTGATGATTTAGCATCCACTGTTGTTTTGGCTTCAGATAAAGACATTATTTTAGCGCCAGCAATGAATGTAAGAATGTGGGAGCATCCAACTACTAAAACAAATATAAAAAAATTAAAAGAGTTTGGATATAAACTAATAGGTCCAGAGGTTGGTGATATGGCATGTGGTGAATATGGAGAGGGTAAAATGTCAGACCCATCAATAATTGCTGAAGAAATTGATAAATATTTCTTAACTCAAAAAAATAACAAAAAATTTAAAGCATTAGTTACAGCAGGTCCAACTAATGAGTATATAGATCCAGTTCGTTTTATTACGAATAAATCAAGTGGAAAACAAGGATACGAATTAGCAAAATCATTATCCAAAAAAGGTTTTGATACAACATTAATATCAGGTCCAACTAATCTTGAAATAACTAAAGATATTAATCTTATAAAAGTCGAAACAGCAGATGAAATGTTAATTGCCACTCAAGAAAATTTACCTGTTGATGTAGCAATTTTTTCTGCTGCGGTAGCTGATTTTAAGATTAACAAAAAGTATGAAAATAAAATTAAAAAACAAGAGAACTTAAACTTAAATTTAGAAAAGAATGTAGACATACTTCATTATGTGTCTAACCATAACTCTATGAGACCTGAACTTGTAATAGGATTTGCAGCAGAAACTAATCAGATCGATAAAAATGCAGAGGAAAAATTAAACAAGAAAAATTGTGACTGGATAATTTCTAATGATGTATCAAATAAAGATATAGGATTTAATTCTGATTATAATGAGGTAACAATTCATTATAAAAACAAAGACGTTGAAAAAGAAAAACTTTCATATAAAAAAAAATCTGGAATTTCTGATGAAATAGTTGATAGAATAATTGATCAATTAAATTAATGGCAAAAGTTCTTATCAAAAAGTTAGACCCTGCGGTTGAATTACCTACTTACAAAACAGAAGGTGCATCTGGTATGGATTTGATGGCATTAGTAAAAGAACCTATTAATCTTAAACCAAACTCATCATGTTTAATTCCAACAGGGCTTGCGGTTGCATTTTCAAGTGATTTCGAAATCCAAATAAGGCCAAGATCTGGTTTAGCTGCAAAAAACAGTATAAGTGTTTTAAATACACCTGGAACTATTGATAGTGATTACAGGGGAGAAATAAAAGTAATCCTTTTTAATCACGGGAAAAATGATTTCTTGATAAATAATAAGGATAGAATAGCACAAATGATTTTAACTCCTGTAATTAAAATGGATCTTGAGGAAACTGATGATCTACCAGAAACAATTAGAGGAGAAGGTGGTTTTGGCTCTACTGGAAAATGAGCAAAAATTTAAGCAAAAAAGAAATAGATAAATTTTCTAGACAAATAATTTTAAAAAACATAGGTCCATTAGGACAAAAAAAAATACTAGACTCAAAGGTTTTAATAATTGGGATGGGTGGTCTAGGATGTCCAGCGGCTGATTTTTTGACCCGATCTGGCATTGGGAAACTAGGAATTGTTGATCATGACATTGTTAGTCTATCAAATATTCATAGACAAAGTTTATATGATGAAAAAGATTTAAATCACTCAAAAGTTATAATTGCCAAAAAAAAACTAAATAGAATAAACCCAAAAACAAAAATAAATCTTTATAACTTTAAAATGGATAGAGTAAAATTTAAAAAAATAATAAAAAATTATGACTTCATTATTGATGGTACTGACAATTTTGAAAGTAAATTTTTAATAAATGATTTAAGTTTAAAATATAAAAAATTTCTTGTGACTGGAGCAATTAGTAAATTTGATGGTCATATTTTTACTTTTAATTTTGTAGATAAAAATACTCCTTCTTTACGAGACTTCTATCAAGAGGAAGTTATTACTGATGAAATATTAAACTGTGAATACGAAGGAATATTGGGACCAGTAGCAGGAACAATTGGAACAATGCTAGCTAATGAAGTTTTAAAAAAAATATTAAAAATTGGTCAAAATTTAAATGGATTTATTCTTATTATAGATTTATTAAATTTAAGCTTTAGAAAAGTTAAATTAAATAAAACAAAGAAAAGTGAAAATAAAAAATCTAATAAATAATATTTTTATATTCTCTCTTTTAATATTCTTTATTACCTCAAGTAATGCAGGAGAAATATTCGTTTCTCTTAAAAAAAATAAGGTGAATGTACGCTATGGACCAAGTTTTGAATCTGACATCAAGTATGTTTACAAAAAAATAAATTTACCTTTAAAACAAATCGATAAAAAAGAAAATTTTAGACGAATTATTGATTTTAAAAATAACAGCGGATGGATTCATATTTCACAATTAAAAAAAAATAATTCAGTAATAGCCACAAAAGACAAAGTTTTATTTAAGAAACCTACATCTTTTGCTAAACCAGTTGCTCAAATAAAAGAAGGAAGATTACTAATTATAGAAAAGTGTGAACAAAATTGGTGCAAAATTACATCAGAAGAATTTGAAGGTTGGATTAAAACAGATAATATTTGGGGACTAAATTAATTAAAATCAGCAGATAATGAAGCTATATTTTCCTTAGATAATTTTGTGCTATGAGAATATTCTTTATGATCAATACCAAGCTCAATTTCTGAACTGTTAGATTGAAATTTTTCTATTTGATCATCAGTAAAATTAAAGTGAATAAACTGTACAGAAGAAGCTTTTCCCTCAGCAGAGGTTCTATCAACATCTTCTTCAGGCACTGCTTTAATTTTCTCACCATTTATTTTCATAAATACTGTTTCTTCTATTCCACCAACTTTTCCAAGAAAGGCAGCCCTTGAAATAGGATTATCTATTTCAAACATTAAAGTTGCAGTTAGTTCTTTGCCGTTAGGTATTAAAGGATTGTACGCAGATAACTCATCATGAAGTTGCTCGTCACCACCTTTTTCAATGTACAACATTTCTTGTACTTGGGCTAACATTGTTTCATAACTTTCAAAATAAAAAGTGGCATAAGGACCTAAAGCAACTCTTCTATTTTTTTTATAATCAACAATGTTTTTTCTTAATTCACGTCTCTTTTCTGTATAAACATCTAAGGGAATGATGTCTTCTTTTTGAATTTCTCTTTTTTCTCTCGGCATAATCATAAGTTATAACTTTTTGCCATCAATTCGATAGGATGTAGTGCCTCATCGTTAGATATGTTTGTATCAACTTCTAACTGTTTTAAATGTTTACCAGCTAAGGGACAATCAGAAGCCATATACTTATTATTTTTGGTTTTTATTTGTCTAGCTGTAGGCCTTCCAACTTTATTTGCTAAATCATGAGTTTCTTTCATTACTCCAAAAGTACCACCATGACCTGCACATCTTTCAACTACATCAATTTTAACGTTTGGTATTAGTTTTAACATATCTCTTGCTTTGATGCCCATGTTCTGTGCCCTAGCATGACAAGCATGATGCACGGTTACTCCCCCGTCAATCTCATTTAATCCTTCTGCTAATCCCTCATTGTTTGCAATATCCACAACATACTCATCAATATCCATAACATTTGCAGATAATTTTTTTATTTTTTCATCATTTGGTAACAACAAAGGCCATTCAAATTTTAACATCAACCCACAACTCGCTGTTAATGTTACTACTTTATATCCTTTATCAATCCATTCGACTAAATCCTTAGAAACTTTTTTTGCTTGTTCAACAACTTTTGACAGATCAGCTTGCTCTAGAAATGGCATCCCACAACAACCAGGGTAAGCTTCCTGAACTTCTACACCATTTTTTTTCAAAACTTTTAAAGCGGCAACACCTGTATTTTTTTTATTAAAATTTACAAAACAAGTTGAATAAATAACAACTTTTCTATCTTTAGAAGATGTTTGATAATTTATCTTATCTCTATTTTTTTTGAAAAAATTAGAAAAAGTTTCTGAGTTATATTTTGGTAATTGAACCCTTTTATCTATTCCAGTAATTAATTCTAAGATTTTTCTAATTAATTTATTTTTAATATTTGATGCCCAATTAACTATTTTAGAGAACATAACACCAATTTTAGCGTTTCGGTCTATTTGGGCTAATTGTGTTGGCACGCTTGGTAATTTACCTAACCTTTTTTGAGCTGTTCTATATCGCAGCATTAAATGTGGAAAATCTAAATCAAAATCATGTGGTGGAACATATGGGCATTTAGTCATAAAACACATATCACACAATGTACATGCATCAACTACAGGGGCAAATTGATCGCTAGATAAGCTTTCAACATCTTCATTTTTAGATTCATCAATCATGTCAAATAACTTTGGAAATGAATCACAAAGATTAAAACATCTTCGGCATCCATGACAAATATCAAACACTCTTCTCATTTCAGCGTCTAACTTTTCAGGATTTAAAAAATCAGGATGCTCAAAATCTATAGGGTGTCTTATAGGTGCACCTAAACTTCCTTCTTTGCTCATATAATTTAGTTATTTGAAATACGAATTTTTTTTTAGTGGGCGACTAACGCCCACTAACTAATTTGATTAGCTAATAGACTCTAAAGTTTTTTGAAATTTACCAGCGTGTGATTTTTCAGCTTTAGCTAAAGTTTCAAACCAGTCTGCGATTTCTTCAAAACCTTCTTCTCTAGCAGTCTTGGCCATACCAGGGTACATATCTGTGTACTCATGAGTTTCACCTTCGATAGCTGAAGCTAAGTTAGCTTTAGTTTCGCCAATTGGTTTGCCTGTTGCCGGGTCACCAACTTGTTCTAAGTATTCTAAATGACCATGAGCGTGACCAGTTTCACCTTCTGCTGTTGATCTAAAAACTGTAGCTACATCATTGTAACCTTCGATGTCTGCTTTTTGTGCAAAATAAAGATATCTTCTATTTGCTTGACTTTCTCCAGCGAATGCTGCTTTTAAGTTTTCTTCTGTTTTACTTCCTTTTAAAGACATTATTTTTCTCCTTTTAAATGTTATTCACCATATAATGGTTATACTGAATATGTCAACAGTTTAGAATTATTATAATGTAGATTTTAAGTATTTGATTTGATAGAATTATTTTTGAGTTTGATTATCACTCGCAACTCTAACCAAAACTTCAACGGAATTTATTTTTTTTCCAGTTATATTTTTTCTAATATTTATTTTGTCTATATCGCTCTCATCACAATCGATTAGCTCATGCGTATCTTCATCAAAAAAATGATGGTGTGCTGATGTGTTTGTGTCAAAATAACTTTTATGACTATCGATTGAAATTTCTTTTAGGTATCCTTTTTTTTCAAATGCATGAACTGTGTTATAAACTGTAGCTAGAGATATTTTTTGATTCATTTTCTCAGATAACAATTTAACCAAATCGTTAATTGTGAAATGAAAAGTTTTTTCTCTATTATACAAAACTTCACACATTTTTACTCTTTGCTTAGTAGGTCTAAGCCCAACTTCTCTTAATTTTTCAATAAAATTGCAGTTTTTTGGCATCGTTTTTTATAATTATTCTAAAGTATGAATAAAAATATACTGTTTTATTATATTATATTAGGATTAAATCAAGTATTAAGGGAGCTCAAAATTATGAAAAAAAACTCATACTCCTATGATGACCTAATAACTTGTGGAAATGGTGATCTTTTTGGACCTGGCAATGCAAAATTACCTCTTCCGCCAATGCTTATGTTTGACAGAATAACGGAAATCAATGAAAATAATGGAGCGTTTAATAAAGGCTCTTTAAAAGCTGAATTAGATATTAAAGATGATCTTTGGTTTTTTGATTGTCATTTTAAAAAAGACCCAGTTATGCCAGGGTGCTTAGGTTTAGATGCTATGTGGCAACTGGTGGGTTTTTTTCTAGGTTGGCTAGGAAATCCTGGAAAAGGAAGAGCTTTGGGAGTGGGTACTGTGAAATTTACAGGTGAAGTTTTACAGAGTGTAAAAAATGTAAGATATGAAATCGATATGAAAAAAATTATGTCTCCTGGAGGAACAACTGTTGGGCTTGCAAACGGAATTGTTCTTGCAGATAATAAAAAAATATATTCAGCAGAAAGTTTAAAAGTAGGGTTATTTAAATAATGAGAAGAGTAGTTATTACAGGTTTAGGTGTTGTTTCTTGTTTAGGAAATAATCAAGAAGAAGTTCATCAATCTTTATTAAATTCAAAATCAGGAATTTCTTATGCTGAAGATTATAAAGAGCATAACCTGAAAAGCCATGTTCACGGTAAACCAAATATTAAACTTGAGGATCATATAGATAGAAAAACAATTAGATTTATGGGATCAGGCTCAGCTTACAATTATATTGCAATGAAAGAGGCTATTGAAGACTCTGGATTAGAAGAAAGTGAAGTAAGTAATTTTAAAACTGGAATAGTGATGGGCTCAGGTGGACCTTCTATAGAAAATGTAATTTTAGCTGCAGATAAAACTAGAGCGAAGACACCAAAATTAATGGGACCTTTTATTGTTCCAAGAACTATGGCCAGTACTGCTTCTGCGACACTTGCCGTACCATTTAAAATTAAAGGAACTAACTACACAATGAGTTCTGCATGTGCAACTAGTGGACATTGCATAGGAAATTCTATGGAATTAATTCAAATGGGTAAACAGGATGTTGTTTTTGCAGGCGGTAGTGAAGAAATTCATTGGGCAATGACAGCAATGTTTGACGCTATGACAGCTTTATCATCAAAATATAATGACACTCCACAATCTGCGTCTAGAGCTTATGATAAAACTAGAGATGGGTTTGTAATTGCAGGTGGTGCAGGCGTATTAGTACTTGAAGAATACGAACACGCTAAAGCAAGAGGGGCTAAAATATACGCAGAATTAACTGGTTATGGAGCAACTTCAGATGGATACGACATGGTAGCACCATCAGGTGAAGGTGCGGTTAGATGTATGAAAATGGCAATGGCAACTGCTAAAAATAAAATTGATTATATTAATACTCACGGAACATCTACTCCTGTTGGAGATATAACTGAACTTAATGCTATTAAAGAAACTTTTGGAGAGAACATTCCAAAAATAAGTTCAACTAAATCTTTATCAGGTCATCCATTAGGCGCTGCTTCAGTTCATGAAGCAATTTATTGTTTAATAATGATGAAGAATAATTTCATTACAGGTTCTGCAAATATTACTGATATGGATGATGATGCTAAAAAATTTCCAATTGTTGCAAAAACTGAAACGGGAGCAAATTTAAATACAGTAATGTCAAATAGCTTTGGTTTTGGTGGAACTAACGCAGCTTTAATTTTTGAAAAGGTTTAGTTTATGAGTTTAATGAAAGGTAAAAAAGGATTAATCATGGGTGTTGCTAATGAAAGATCTATTGCCTGGGGTATTTCTCAAAAACTTTCAGAAGCTGGAGCTGAGCTAGCATTTACTTATTTAGGTGATGCTTTAAAAAAAAGAGTAGTTCCTTTAGCAGAAAAATTAAATTCAAATGTTACATTTAGTTGTGATGTTGAAAAAAAAGAAGAAGTTGTAAAATTATTTGAGGATATTAAATCTCAATGGGGTGAAATTGATTTTGTAGTTCATGCGGTTGCTTTCTCTGATAAATCAGAGTTATCAGGTGAATATTTAAATACGACTAGAGAAAATTTTTTAAGAAGTATGTTAATTTCTTGTTTTTCATTTACTGAAGTAGCTAAAGAAGCTTCAAAGGTAATGAAAGAAGGTGGAAATTTGTTAACTTTAACTTACGAGTCTACTAAAGCAATTCCAAATTATAACGTAATGGGTGTTTGTAAATCAGCTCTTGAGGCGAGTGTTAAGTATTTAGCAAGAGACTTAGGAGCCAAAGGTATGAGAGTAAATGCTATAAGTGCTGGACCTATCAAAACATTGGCTGCCTCTGCAATTGGAGACGCAAAATTCTTATATAAATGGAATGAAGACCATTCTTTCCTTAAGAGAAATGTAGATATCCATGATGTCGGAAATTCAGCCTTATATCTATTAAGTGACCTTGCAAATGGTGTTACTGGTGAAATTCACTATGTAGACGCTGGATACAACAAGGTTGGCATGCCAGATCCTAAGAATATTACCTAAATATAGTTAAATTTAGTTAAAAAAAACCCCCAGAATTCTCATTCCAGGGGTTTGTAATTTTTACTTGAACTATGTTACTCAGCGACTTGTTTAATAGAAAGTTTAACTTTACCTCTATCGAAACCAATTACTTTAACTTTTACCTCATCACCTTCTTTAACAACATCTGTTACTTTAGCAACTCTCTTATCTGCAAGTTCTGAAATATGCACAAGTCCGTCTTGTTTTCCTAAGAAATTAACAAATGCGCCAAACTCCATGATCTTCATTACTTTTCCTGAATAAATTTTGTTTAATTCAGCTTTTGCAGTAATGTCTTTGATCATTTGCATTGCGATGTTTCTAGACTCTTCATCTGGCGCAGCAACTGTTACTATACCTTCATCATTTACATCTACTTTCGCGCCTGATTTTTCAACTATCTCTCTGATTGTTGCACCACCTTTTCCAATCACAGCTGCAATGTCTTTTTTATCAACATTAACTTGTTCCATTTTTGGAGTATGTTTTCCAACATCAGATCTTGAAGCTGATAATGCTTTATTCATTTCTCCTAAGATATGAACTCTTCCATCTTTAGCTTGGCTCAATGCCTGCTCCATAATTTCAAAAGTAATACCTGTAATTTTGATATCCATTTGAAGAGAAGTAATTCCGTCTTTAGTTCCAGCAACTTTGAAGTCCATGTCACCAAGATGATCCTCATCCCCCAGGATGTCTGAAAGGACGCTGAAATCATCACCTTCTTTAATTAATCCCATTGCAATACCAGCAACTGGCTCTTTAATGGGTACTCCTGCATCCATTAATGCTAAAGAAGTTCCACAAACAGTAGCCATTGAAGAAGAACCATTAGACTCTGTAATCTCTGAAACAACTCTAAAAGTATATGGAAATGCTTCTTTTGTAGGTAATGAGGAATTAATTGCTCTCCATGCTAATTTACCATGACCAATTTCTCTTCTACCTGTTCCAATTCTACCAGTTTCTCCAACTGAAAAAGGAGGAAAATTGTAGTGAAGCATAAATCGTTCCCTCTGAAGTCCATCTAAACTTTCAATTCTTTGCTCGTCATCAGATGTTCCTAAAGTTGCTACAACAATTGCTTGTGTTTCTCCTCTAGTAAATAATGCAGAACCATGAGCTCTTGGTAGAACACCCACTTCACATTCAATAGGTCTTACGTCAGACAAACCTCTTCCGTCAATTCTATTTTTATTTTTTAGAATGTCTGTTCTAACAATTGATTTTTCAAGATTTTTTAACTGACTGTTAACATCAAGATCAGTATAGTTTTCATCTTCCTCATAAAGTTTTTTAGCTTTATCAGTAATCTCTGAAATTTGATTTG
>CACJYB010000001.1 GCA_902597515.1 uncultured Pelagibacteraceae bacterium | reverse complement strand
CTTTGTTAATCTATGGTGCGTACATGTGGTTTAGAGATGTAGTAATCGAAGCTGAACATCAAGGTCATCATACGCCAGTTGTTCAAATTCATCATAGGTATGGAATGACTTTATTTATTGCTTCAGAGGTAATGTTCTTTGTTGCATGGTTCTGGGCTTACTTTGATATAAGTTTATTTCCAAATGAATTTGTTGGAAATGTGTGGCCACCAAAAGATATTGAAACATTTGATCCTTGGGACATTCCTTTAATAAATACTTTGGTTTTATTATTATCAGGAACAACTGTTACTTGGGCTCATCACGCTTTATTAGAAGACGATAGAAAAGGATTTATACAAGGTTTAACTTTAACTGTAATACTGGGTTTCTTTTTTACGTTATTACAAGCATATGAATACCATCATGCCACTTTTACCTATTCGGGCCATATTTATGGAGCAGTTTTTTACATGGCAACAGGATTTCATGGTTTCCACGTGATCATTGGAACAATATTTTTGGCCGTATGTTTGTGGAGGGGAAGACTTGGTCATTTCACAAAGGATCATCATTTTGGATTTGAAGCAGCTGCTTGGTACTGGCATTTTGTTGACGTAGTGTGGCTATTCTTATTTGCTGCAATTTATATTTGGGGAAGTTAATATTTATCCTTGAAGAATAAATTATTATTTTCGGTTTTTGTTTATTTTATTATTTTGACCCTTCTCTCACTAGGGTTTTGGCAAATCTATAGATTAAATTGGAAATTAGAATTAATTGAGCAAATAGAAAATTCTTTAAAAAACAACCCTGTAGAACTATCCAATATTGAAAAAAGAAACTATCTTAGAATAAAGACAAGTGGAGAAATTGATTTTGATAAACAAATTTACTTATATAATTTAAATGATGCAGGCAAACCCGGGTTTGAAGTTGTTAATCCAATAAAAATTGGTGATGAAAATTATTTAATGAATAGGGGATGGATACCTTTCGAAAAAAAAGGTCTACCTGAAATAAATTTAGTTGATCAAAATCAAATCGTTGGCACTCTTATGCTGCAGACAAAACCAAGTTCATTTAAACCTGAAAATGATATTAAAAAAAATTATTGGTTTACTTTAAATAGAGAAGATATTTTAAAATTTACTGGTAGAAATTTTTCAGATTATGTCATTTATTTAAACGGTGAGTATAAAATTCCAAAACCAAGAGTGATTACTGCTAAAATTTCAAATAATCATAAGAAGTATGCAATTACTTGGTTTTCTATGGCGATTTCAATCCTTTTAATATATTTATATTTTAGAAAAAAAAATTATTAAATGAGATACTTAAGTACAAGAGACACATCAAAAACCTTTGAATTTAAAGAAGTTTTCATTAAAGGTCTTGCTGATGATGGGGGCTTATTTATTCCAGAAACAGTAGAGAAATATGATGAAAATGAAATCAGAGATTTAAAAAAACTCAGTTATTCAGAGTTAGCTAAAAAAATTGTTTATCCATTTATTGGTAATTTTATGTCTGAGGGTGAATTAAGTAATATAATTGATAAATCTTACTCTACATTTAGAAAAGATAACGTTGTAGATTTAATGAGGCTTGGAGACAAAACGGTATTAGAACTATTTCATGGTCCTACATTAGCTTTTAAAGATGTTGCAATGCAACTTTTAGGTAATTTTTACGAATATTATCTAAATAATGAAAATCAAAAAATTAATATTGTTGTTGCCACATCAGGAGACACTGGTGCTGCAGCAATTGATGCAATTAAAGGTAAAAAAAATGTTAATATTTTTGTGCTTCATCCAGATAATCGTGTTTCACCAGTGCAAAGAAAATTAATGACAACAGGTAAATATGAAAATGTATTTAATATTGCTATAAAAGGAAATTTCGATGATTGCCAAAACCTGGTTAAATCCATGTTTGCAGATAAGAAATTTTCTAATTACATTAAAATGTCAGGTGTAAACTCTATAAACTGGGCGAGGATTATTGCTCAAAGTGTTTATTATTTTTATAGTTATTTATTAGTTGAAAATACTGGTGAACTAACAAATTTTTCAGTACCAACAGGAAATTTTGGAGATGTTTATGCCGGATATTTAGCCAAAAAAATGGGCTTGCCTATAAATAAATTAATTGTTGCAACTAATCAAAATGACATTTTACACAGAGCAATATCAAAAGGTAGTTATGAAGTGGAAAAGGTTTCAGAAACTATTTCTCCTAGTATGGATATTCAAATAGCTAGTAATTTTGAGAGACTTATATTCGATCTTAATAATGAGGATGATAAACAGACTTCATTAGATATGAAAAATATTAAAGAGAATGGAAAATATTTACTTGGCGATGATAAATTAAATAAAATTAGAGAAAATTTTTTATCAGCCAGTCTGAGTGAGAATGAGACTTTGGAGGTTATTAAAAAGGTGTATGAAAAATTTTCTGTAGTTTTAGATCCACATACAGCAATTGGATATGGTGCTTTCGACAAACACAACCTAAGAGGAAATAATATTGTACTAGCAACTGCACATCCATGTAAATTTCCTGATGCTGTTTTCAAAGCTATTAATTTAAATTCTGATTTACCAAAAGAACTCGAGTTTATTTTGAATGAAAAAGAAGATTATGATATAGTAGAAAATGATTTAGAAAAAATTAAAAACTATATTATAGGTAAAACAAAATGAAGATTAAAGAAGGAGAACAACTTCCAAATTCAGAATTTTATTATTTAGACTCAAGTGGAGCAGCAAAAAAAATAACTACAGCAGAAGTTTTTAAAAATCATAAAACAATTGTGATTGGTGTTCCTGGAGCATTTACAAAAGTTTGTTCTGCAAAACATCTGCCGGGGTATGTTAATAATTATGATGAAGCAAAGAACAAAGGGATTACAAAAATTATTTGTGTCTCCGTTAATGATCCAAATGTGATGAAAGCATGGGGTGATAGTCAAAAAGTTGAAGATAAAATATTCATGGCTGCAGACCCATATTGTGAATTTACTAAATCAATTGGAGCAGAAATAGACAGACACGACCGGGGTCAGGGGATGAGGTCAGCAAGATATACAATGTTAATTGACGACAATGTTGTAAAGAAAATACAAGCAGAAGAAGATACTGCCACTTGTGAAATTTCAGCAGCTCAAAATTTTTTAAAATTAATCTAAATTTGCTGCTTTTTTAGCTAGTAAGTCCACTTCTTCATTTAAAGGGTTTCCATCATGAGCTTTAACCCAATTCCATTTAATATTAAGCGATTTATTCAAATTATATAATTCAATCCACAAATCTTTATTTTTAACATCTTCTTTTTTTGAGGTTTTCCAATTATTAGCTAACCAAGTATTAATCCATTCAGTTATTCCATTTTTTACATATTGAGAGTCAGTATATATTTTTATTTCAACACCAGGTTTCATATCCTTCAGTGCATTAATTGGAGCGAGTAGCTCCATTCTATTATTTGTAGTGTTTTTTTCACTACCACTAATTTTCCTTATTTCTTTTTCATCATTTATAATGGCAGCCCATCCACCATTACCTGGATTTGATAAACAAGAACCGTCTGTATAAATTGTAATCATTAATTTAAATAATCTTTAAATGAATTTAAATTATTATGAGAAAGTAATTTTTGATAGTATTCATTAGGATCTTTAATTTTAATCAATGCTGTTTTTGGTGTATTTGAGTAGTCATACAATCTTGTTAACAAATATCTTAATGCTGCACCTTTACATAAAACATTTATAGATTTCTTTTCCTTTATTGAAATTTTTTTAACACTTTCATACCCTTTGACTAAACTTTTAATTTTTTTGTGATTCATTTGGAATTTTCTCTTTTTATAGTCAAAACAAAGAGCATTGATGCATATAGCAATTTCATACATAAAATAATCATTAGCAGCAAAGTAGAAATCAATAATTCCTGAAAGTTTATTTTTTTTGAAGAATATATTATCTATAAATAAGTCACCATGGATAATACCTTTGGGCAATTGTTTAGGCCAATTTTTATTAATATCTCTTAGGTTATTTTTTAAGAATATTTTTAAATTTGAAAACTTTTTTGACTTAAATTTAATACTTTCCAACAAAGGTTTTAAGTTCCTAATACCCATCGAATTTTTTCTATTAAGCTTCATTTTATTTGTGACCAAATGCATTCGAGCAATTGTTTTACCAATTACATAACAATTATTTATATTTAATATTTTTTTATCTTTACCCTCCAAGAATGATACAATACATGCAGTTTTATTTTTTAATTTAATAAGATATTTATTTTCTTTGGTTTTCAGTGGTTTAGGACAGTTTATTTTTGAATTATTCAAATTGTCCATTAATTTCATAAAAAAAGGTATTTCTTTTTGTAAAACTCTTTTTTCAAAAATAGTTAAAATATATTTTTTATTTTTTGATTTAAGAAGATAGTTTGTGTTTTCTATTCCTTGTTTTATACCTTTAAAACTTTTTATTTTATCAATATTAAAATTTTCATTAATAATTTTTATTTCTTTTTGATTTATTTTTGTATAAACAGCCATTTTTTAATTTAATTTTTTGGGAGCTTTAAATACTACATCTTCTTTAATTATTTCAACTTCATCGATACTTATAGAAAATTTATTTTTTAAATCATTAATAAAATTTTCAACTAATATTTCTGGAGCAGATGCTCCTGAAGATATGCCTATAGTATTGCAATTTTCTATTTGATCATACGGTATTAAGCTTTCTGAGTGAATAAGTTGTGAATTTTCACAGCCAGATTTTTTTGCTACCTCAACTAGCCTAACAGAATTTGAGGAGTTTCTACTTCCAATAACAAAAAACATATCACAATTCTTTGCAATATTTTTTACTGCCATTTGACGGTTAGTAGTTGCATAACAAATATCTTCTTTCATTGGTTCTTTTATATTAGGAAAATTAGTTTTTAAAATTTTGATTATCTCTTTTGTGTCATCAACTGATAAAGTAGTCTGAGTAATATATGCTAATTTTTTATTTAGTTTATTTTGATAGTCTGTAGCATCTTCCTCATTTTGGATTAGATCTATAGAACCTTCTTTTAATTGACCCATAGTCCCAATTACTTCGGGATGATTTTCATGACCAATTAAAATTATATGGTAACCAGCTTTACTAAGATTTTCTGCTTCTCTATGAACTTTAGACACAAGTGGACATGTAGCATCCACATAAGTCATTTTATAATTTTTTGCATCTTCGGGTATTTTTTTCGGAACACCATGCGCTGAAAAAATTACCGGTCTTGACTTATCCTTTATCTCCTCCAGCTCTTCAACAAATATTGCCCCTTTATTTTTTAAATCATCTACAACATACTTATTGTGTACTATTTCATGACGCACATAAACCGGAGCTCCAAATTTTTGTATAGATTTTTCAACTATTTCAATTGCTCTTTTCACCCCAGCACAGAACCCACGAGGCGCAGATAATAATATTTTTAATTCTTTATTTTTCATTTTTTTCTAAAAAATATTCCAGCAATATATGTGGAAAGGTTAAAGACGCCAAACCTATAAATATTATTTTTAAAATTGCACTATCTAAATTAAATGAATTATTCAGTAGATAAAGTGCAATAAAAGAAAAAATAGCAGTTAAAATTGTTAAAGGTAAAGCTTTATTAACAAATAATTTAAATCCATTAACTATACTATTTGGATCAAGTTCAATAGCGAGGGAAATTGAATGTCTTATTGAATGTAAAAAACAGAAATAAACAGTAAAAGCTATTAGTGGAGATAAATAATAATTTAATATCAAAATTGAAAAATAATCTAAAAAAACAACAAATTTCTTGATTTCAAAATTCTTTAAGAAAAGAAAAATACTAGATAGTGTGCTGCAGAATATTCCTATTTGAATTACATTATTTGTCTCAATAAAATCTAAACTTGAATAAAATGTCTCATTATTGATTAATAATAATTTGAAAATCGCTATTGTTTCCTGAAAATGAAAATACAAAGGAGCAAGTATAATTAACAATCCTTTAAAAAAATAAAGTATTTGAGTGAAATAAGATTTTTCATTAATTAAAAATTGTGTATCTTCTTTGCCAAAGTGATAGGAGGCAATCATTAAAAAAACAATTAAAGTTATTGATGGGAATATTATCCAAGTTAGTATTACTATTGCTGCAATTAAAATATACGTGATATAGAATATATAAGTTGATTTTATATTAAATAATTTTAGCAGTTTTTTTCCTTTAATATGATCTAATGAACCATGGGAAACCCCTATAATTAAAATTAAAAGTAAACACAAAATTGATGAAATATTAAAATTATTAAACTTGAACAGTAAAATACAAAAAATGTTTACAACAAAGAAAAAAATAAATGAATGATTTAGATTTATTTTTTTTATTTTATTGTTCATTTTAAATTAATTCTTTTAAAAATTTCCACTTTGGCATTTTTAGAATTACCTCTAAATCTTCAAAAAAACTGCTTTTATTTGATAAAAAATTGATAGCTGTTTTAGGTTTTGAATTAAAAACTTTGAAAAATATATTTCCCATTTCATTGGAATTATTTTTTAGAACTCTTAATAAGATTTTATCTAAAAAATCATATTTTGAATTAATTTTAAATAAATTTACATTTTTAATATTTTCTATGTTTTCTCTTATATATCTGCTCTGTTCTTGAATATTTAGGAACGTATAACCTGTACTTAATCTAGTCATGCCTCCTGCTGAGCCTATATAAATTTCATTTAATTTATTTACATTTTTTTGTCTAAAAAGTGGAATTGCACCAGTTTCTTTGAAATTGATTTTACAGTTTCTGATATTTAGGTGGTTGCTTAAATAATTATCAATTTGTTCATCATAATCTTTGAGTTTTTCATCATTTAGCTCAGATATCCAAGTAGTTTCAACTAATGCACTCCTTTTAGTAAATGGTAGCGTATAAAAAAAATGAACTTTGTTTCTTTGATCACAAGCAAAGTCCATCAAATTGAAAATTTCGTCATCAAAAAAGTCTTTTTCTGTTTCTATTTCAACCCCACAAAAGTGTTGCCATAACTCACTCTGTTTATTCTCAAAATTAGTTACACTATTAAATACAATTGAATTTGATTTATCTATTTCATCAATACTTTTAAAAAACTGAATATTTTTATTTAATTTAAGTTTTGAAAGTATTTTTTCGTAGAACATACCACTATCAATTGTTTGATATGGCGTATGTTTGCAATTTATATATTTCGTATTATTGGGTGTATTTATTGTAAAATTATTCCAACTTTTTTTGACACAGTCATCAAAATTATGTGAAAAAACTTTCCAAAATGACCAGGTTTTATCTCTTTTATATTCTTCTCTTGGTTCAATAATTGCTAAAGTTTTATCTTTTAATTTATCATAAACTTCCAGCTCATATGCTAATGAAAGACCTGCGCAACCTCCGCCTATAATTATGTAATCAAATTCTTTCATTTAAATTTATTTCTTCATTAATTAAATTATGATCATGATTAATATTATCATCGGTTTTACTTATAAGTGATAACTTAATTAAGTCAAAAATAGATAAAAAAGTTTCAATAATTTTTTCAATATTTGAAACATAAATTTTTCCTGACTTTTTATAATTATCTATGTTTTGTTTATTTAAAATTTTATATCCTATTTTTCTATAAACCCTTCGTGCAACTAAAATAGAAAATCTGAAACTTAATGGTATTTCTTTAATTGAGTAAAATGAGTTTTTATAAAACTGTTCTGAAAGTTTGATTGTATTCTTTATGTCTTCAAAACTTTCATTGATATAAAATCTATTATTTTTTTTATCTTCCATAACATCTCTAGAAATATTTGTTAATTGCATAGCAATTCCAAGATCAATAGCTGATTTTAAAGATTGCTTTTTTTGAACATTCAATATTTTAGCCATCATTAATCCAACTGTTCCAGCCACCCTATATGAATATATTAATAGTTCTTTTTTTGAGTTAAGTTTAACATTTTCTTTAATATCAGAATTAATACCCTCAAATAAATCGTCTATAATTTTAGTTGAAATATTAAATTCATTAACAAGATCCCACATGTTTTTAATAACTAGATCATTATAATTTTTATTTATAAAATTATTTTTAAATTGAATAAAATTATCTTTTTTTTTTTCTATCTTATTTTCATCATCAGCAATATTATCTGCTTCTCTGCAAAAATCATAAAGTGCAGAGCATTTTTGATAGGTTTTTTTTGGTAAAAAAAAACCTGCCCAATTAAAAGATTTTGCGTAAATAGCTAAATAATTCTTTGTTAACATTAAAATAATTTATCTAAAACCTTTGCTGAGGAGAGAACACCTGGAACGCCGGCCCCAGGATGTGTACCCGCTCCAACAAAGTACAAACCATCATATATTTCTGATTTATTATGAAATCTAAAGTATGCGGATTGTGTGAATTTAGGTTGAATTGAAAACCCTGATCCAAATTTTGTGTTTAATTCTTTTTCAAAGTAATCAGGCGTTAGATAAAAGTCCTCAACTATATTGTTCTTAAGATCTGGCATTAAGTCTTTTTCCATTTTTTCAATTACAAGATTTTTCATTTTTTCACCTTCAGTTTCCCAATTTATTTTTGATTGATTGTTAGGAACAGGCACTAACACATAAAAACAATCATTTCCTTCTGGAGCCATAGTTTTATCGGTCGCTGTAGGTCTGTGAAGATAATAGCTAATATCATTATTTAATTTTTTCTTATCAAATATGTCATCAAGATGTTCCTTATATTTATTTCCAAACTTTATTGTATGATGTTCAACATTCTCATAAATTTTTTTTGTTCCAAAATAGTAAACAAATAAACCCATAGAATATTCCATTCGGTTTTTTTTCCAATTAAACAACATGGAATTCTCTTTGCCTTTGCTTAACATTTTCTCATAAAATGCAGGTGGATCTGCATTACAAACAACATTATCTGCAACAATTTCATTTTCATTATTTAATTTTACACCACTTATTTTATTATTTTTTGATATAATTTCTGTTACTTCACTGTTTTTTATTACTTCAATACCAACCTCATTCATTAATTTTTCAAAACCTTTAATTATTTTTCCTGTTCCTCCAACTGAATAATGTATTCCCCATTTTTTTTCTAAATAAAGAATTAATCCATAAATAGAAGTGGTGGTAAAAGGATTTCCCCCAACTAGTAAAGGATGCATGCTAAGCATTCTTCTTAATTTTTCATTTTTTATATAAGATGAAACAAGTGAGTAAACTGATTTATAACTTTTAAGTTTTAATAGAGAAGGCAATTGTTGCATCATTACGAAAGGTTTATCAAATGGCACATCTGCAAGTTCTAAAAAACCTTTATCAAATATTTTTTTTGTAAAATTAACTAATTTTTCATATCCATTTACATCTTCTTTGCTAAGCTTCTCAATTTGGTCTTTCATCTCTATTTCGTCGCCTGAATAGTTAAATTTAGTTTTGTCCTCAAAAATAAACTGGTACCAAATTTTAAGTGGAGTTAATTCTATATAATTTTTTGGATCTTTATTGAATAACTCAAACAATTCATTAATTAAGTAGGGTGCAGTAATTACTGTTGGTCCAGCATCATATATAAATCCGTTTTTCTTAAAAACTCTTGCTCTTCCACCTAGATCTGGATGTTTTTCTATTAATTTTACGTTATGTCCTTTTGCCTTAAGTCTTAGCGCTGCTGCGATCCCACCAAATCCTGATCCAATGACTATAGAGTTCATTTTAATAATTTATAGCTTTTTTGAAAAATTGTAAGTGTATTATGAGTTAATTTTTTTTAACTCTGCTTTAGTTTCATCTAAATTTTTTTGAAACACAGCATCTAATTTTGACTTGTCTACAGATGTAGTTATTATTTTTTTAACTGAGTCCACGGCAATTTTTATTGATGCGTCCTTAATTTCTTTTAAAGCAGCTTCTTTCATCTGACTTATTTTATTTTCAGCTAAATTTTTTTTAATTTCTGATGATTTATGAAACTTATCATTCATCTCAATTATTAATCTATCCGCATCTTTTTTGGCGTTCTCAAGAATTTCGTTGCTAACAGACTGAGCTGTATCTAATTTTTTTTGTGAGTTATCTAATAGTGTTTTTGCCTCAGTTCTTAATTTTTCACTTTCATCAATTTCATTTTTAATGTCAGATATCATTTTATCTAACATTTCAGAAATTTTTTGAGGAATTTTAAGGTAAATTAACGCTCCAAAAAAAATAATAAATGATACGGCTACCCAAAATGTTGCATCAATTGCCATAGTATTTATCTCCGTTTCTTTTAGATAGATCGTCAACAATTGCAGATATACTACTATTATTTACTTCAGCTCCAATTAGTTTTTGCAATAACTCAGATGAAGTCTCAATAGCAATTTTATTTATTTTATCTGGTGCATTTTTTCTTAATACATCTATTTCTTTTTCAGCCTCAGCAATTTCATTATCAATTTGTTTATCAAGCACTTCTCTTTTTGCACCAATGTCTTTTAGCGCTTTTTCTCTTGCTTGATTGAAAATACTATTAGCCTCAAGTTTGCTTTTAGATATAATTTCATCATATTCTTTTAGTTTTGCATCACTATCTTCTCTTTGTTTCTCAGCAGCCTCAATATTTTCTAATATTTGAGATTTTCTCGATTCTAAGTTGTTACTAATTTTTGGTAGTATTAGTTTAGATAAAACTAAATACATAATACCAAAAGTAAGTATTAGCCAAAAAATTTGAGAAACCCAAAACTCTGGATTTAATTGAGGCATACCTCCACTTTCAGCTGCAAAAGCTTCTTTAATAAAAAAGAAGCTAAAAAATATTGACTGAAAATATATTTTTTTAACCATCAATTTAAAACGCAAAGAGAATGATTAACGCAACTACCAATCCGAATAATCCTGTAGCTTCTGCAAGTGCAAAACCTAAAAGCAAGTTAGGAAATTGTTTTTGTGCTGCAGATGGATTTCTCATTGCACCAGACAAATAATTTCCAAAAATTATTCCGATACCAACACCGGCTCCAGCTAAAGCAATTGCTGCTAAACCTGCTCCGATCATTTTTGCTGCTTCTAATTCCATTATATCCTCCTCTGTTATTAATGGTGTAAATTTAATGCATCATTTAAATAGATGCAGGTTAAGATTGCAAAAACATAAGCTTGAAGAAAAGCAACTAAGATCTCCAAACCAGTCAACGCAACCGAAAAACTTAGTGGAAGCCACCCACCAACTATTCCAAGGCTAATTACGAAGCCTCCGAAAACTTTCATCATTGTATGACCAGCCATCATATTGGCAAATAATCTAACTGACAAACTTATTGGTCTACTTAAATAAGAAATAATTTCTATAACAACAATTAAAGGGAGTAATACTGCAGGTACTCCACTTGGAACGAATAATTTTAAATACCCAAATCCATGTTTAATAAACCCAATTACAGTCACCCCAATAAATATAAATGCTGCGAGCACAAATGTTACAATGATATGACTGGTTACAGTGAAAGTATAAGGTATCATTCCAAACATGTTACAAAATAGAACAAACATGAATAGAGAAAATATAAATGCAAAGTATGGTTTAGCTTTTGATCCAGCTGTATCGCTAATCATTTTGGATACAAAGGTATAGCTAAGTTCTGCTAATAATTGAATTTTGTTTGGTAGTATTGAATTTTTTTTTGATCCTAAATTAAAGATTAACAAAATAGATACAGTACTTAAAATCATAAATAAACTTGCGTTCGTAAATGATATATCGAATGCTCCAACTTTAATTTCAGGTCCAATTCTATAAACGTCGAATTGGGACATAGGATTTGCTGCCATAATACTTATTTATTTTTGCATTTTTTTTGCGGATCTAATCACATTGGTTATTCCAGCAACTACACCAACAAAAAAAAATATTAATATAAACCAGGGTTTAGTACCAAAGGTCTTGTCAAAAATAAACCCAATAATTGTCCCCACAGCTACTGCAGAAACAAGTTCTGTGCTCAATTTGAATGCAGTTCCTATAGGCGAGGGGTCATTCTTCTTATTGTAGAGATTTTTCTTTGAAATCTTGCTTTTTGCAATCTCTAAGCGAGTTTTGAAAGGGTCTTTTGGCATTTATATAGTTTAAGCAACCATACTCTCTGCTTTTTGTAAATCAACAGCCACAAGCTGACTAATTCCTTTTTGAGGCATAGTTACCCCGTATAGTCTGTTCATTTTTGACATGGTTAAAGCATGATGAGTTACAATTATGAATTTGGTGTTGGTTATTTTAATTAGTTCCTCAAGTAAACTACAAAATCTTGTTACGTTAGCATCGTCAAGTGGTGCATCAACCTCATCTAATACACATATAGGAGAAGGGTTAGTTAAAAATACTGCAAAGATTAAAGAGAGTGCAGTCAATGCTTGTTCACCTCCAGATAACAAAGTTATAGATTGAAGTCTTTTTCCAGGAGGACTAACTAACATTTCTAAACCTGCTTCAAGTGGGTCATCAGAGTCCACTAATTCTAATTTGGCATTTCCACCATTGAAAAGTTTTGTATAAACTTCATTAAATTTTCTATTAACTTTTTCAAAAGCTTCAATTAATCTTTCTCTTCCTTTTTGATTAAGTTCATTAATACTATCTTTAAGTTTTACGATAGCGGTAACAAGATCGGCACGATCTTGTTCCATTTTTTTTATCTCTTCTTCATATTTACTTGTTTCTTCATCTGCTTTTAAATTTACAGATCCTAATTTTTCTCTTTCTTGTTTTTTCTTGTCTAAAGCATCTTCTTGATCAACTGGATTTGGAAGCTCTTCTACACCGTTTAAATTTGAATTTTCTAAAATATTATCTTCATTCAAATTTAACTCAGAACTAATTCTATCAAGGAGATCACTTTTTCTTTTTTGTAGGCCTTCAATTGTAGCTCCTGAGCTTGCTTTTCTTTCTCTGATTTGAATTGATTGTTCTTGAATTTCATTTAATTGCGTTCTTAACGTTTCAATTTTTTGATCTGTTTCATCTATTATCGCTTCATTATCAATTTTTTCTTTATCTGAAATTCTTAAATTTTCTGAAATTTGACCTTTTCTTTCTGCCTGTGCTCTAGGCTGGTTTTCTAAATCACTTAATTGTTTTGATAATTTTTCTTTCCTTTGTGTTAGTTCATTAACCATTTTTTCTGAGTTAGTTAATAAATTTTTCCAACTTTCAATTTCCGTTTCAATGGTTTTAATTCTTTCATTTCTTTTTATAGACTCATTTTTAATTGATTGATTTTTACTATATGCATCTGCATATTTTTCTTGGAGTAATTTTATATTTTCTGATTTTTCACTTACTCCTAATAATTCACTTCTAGATCTCTCGTTTTTTAAATCATTTAAAAAACTATCTAGCTCCATATTACATCTATCTAGAAGTGTTACTGCTTGATTTATTTCATTACTATCTATTAATTCTTTTACCCTTGATATAGTGTTTTTTATATTTCTTATTGGACCAACACTTATATTTACAGTTTCTTCTGCTAAACTGTTTACAACTTCATCAACAGCTTTTTGTTCTTCTTTAAGTTTATTTTTTGCACTATCTAACTCTTCATTAGATAATTTTTCTGTTTCAAAATACTTCGAGTCTGTCTCAATTAATTCAGTTTTTTCTTCTTTCAATCTTTTTTCATTTGAGTTAGCGTCTATAATAATTCCTTTTTCTCTCGTGATATCATCATCAAGTGTTTGAATTGAATTTTTAATGCTTTCTATCTCATCTTGAATTCTTGTGTTTTCCTCATCTAAACTTTGAAGTTCTAAATTAAGTCTTTGTATCCTTGATAAATTTTCAATATTTTTCTCTCTCAATGGATTTACTTTATCTGTAAAAGTTTTAATTGATTTTTCTAATTCAGATATTTTGTTATTAAATCCTTCCACTTCTCCTTCTGCCTCAGTATTAATTTCATTTTCTATTCTAATTTCTTTGTCAATTTCTAATAATTTTAAATAATATAAGCCTGCTTCAATTTTTTTAATTTGATCTGAAATTAGTTTGTATTTTGTTGCCTCTTCAGCTTGTTTTTGAAGATTTGCCAACTGTTTTTCTTGCTGTCTTCTTAATTCATCTGCTCTTTTTAAATTATTCTCAGCCGCACCCAATCTTAATTCAGCTTCATGTCTTCTAACGTGTAAACCAGATATTCCTGCAGCTTCTTCTAAAATAGCCCTTCTATCTGTTGGTTTCGCAGTTACTAATGCACCTATTCTTCCTTGGCTAATCATAGATGGAGAGTGTGCACCAGTCGAAAGATCAGCAAAAAACATTTGTGCATCTCTTGCTCTTACTTCTTTATCGTTAATATAAAATTTAGATCCTTTATCTTTTTCTATTTTTCTTCTAACTTGTATTTGCTCTGTTTCACGATATTGAATAGGACCTTCTTTATCTTTGTTTTCAACTTCAATTGAAACTTCTGCAATATTTTTTGATGCTTTGTTAGATGTTCCTGAAAAAATTACATCCTCCATGCCTGATCCACGCATACTCTTTGCAGAGGTTTCTCCCATTACCCATCTTAAAGACTCTACAATGTTAGATTTACCACAGCCGTTAGGACCCACTATACCCGTAAGACCATCCTCAATTAAGAAGTTGGTTTTTTCAGCAAAAGATTTAAATCCGTTTAATTGGATTTTTTTAAACTCCATGCACTAACTTATATCAGTTTTTCTAGCGCTTTTTTTAAATTTTTATAATTTAGAGTTTTTTCGAATTTTTCGTCGTTAATAATAATCGTAGGAGTTGCGTTCACTTTGAAGTTCTTCGCTCCATCGATTCGATCGTTTAATACAAAATCTTCAATTTCTTTATTATTTATACAAGTATCAAAATCAATACTAAATCCCTCACTTTCTAAAAATTTTTGTAGATTTTTATTTGCCTCCTGGATTGAACTTCCCTTTACCCATTTTTGTTGATTAGCATATAAACTTTCAAGAATATCTGAATTACCATCATTCTTACACTGAGAAACTTTAGATGCATTAAAGGCCGCTATGTCTAATGGAAAATGTCTAAATTCTATTTTAGCGAGTCCAGTGTCAAGATACTCCTCCTTTAATTGAGGATAAACATTTTTATGAAAATTTGCACAATGACTACAAGTTAATGATTCAAAAGCTATAATAGTTATTTTTGCATCTTTGTTCCCAACAGTTATTCTTTTAATTTCCTCAGCTTGTGCATTTAAGACTGTAGTAAAAAATATTAATATTAAGAATATAATTTTTTTCATTTCTCTCTAAAAACCCTGGTTAACTCTGTTAATGATTTTTTAATTTTTTCGTTTTTAACACCTTTAATCTTATCTTGATATTTACTAATTGCCACATTTTTAACTTTTGTTTCACCCGAGCCCGTCATTTCATGTTCATCATCAAAACTTATGAATTTAAGCTTTTCAACAACAGAATATCCAAAAAAATTATTCATTTTATCTAAAATATCTTTTTTAGAATATTCTAGGTCAACTTCATGTCCTCGCTTGACCATAACCACTAAGGTACTAACACCAAATTTATTTGAATTTTTAAATGTTTTTGGATAGCAAATTTTAAATAATTCACTTCCAACTAAATATTTCCAATTACTCAGTGTTTCTGAATATACATGACCTTTTTTATTAATTATTTTTTTGACATTTTTTGGCAAAGTGTCTTTGAAAGATCTTAATCCTTGAATGCTAGCGTTTCTCTGCTTAGTATTATTTTTAGATTGCATATGAAAGATCCAATAATAACAAATAATATTCTTAATTGGTATGATTTAAATAAAAGATCTTTACCTTGGAGAAAGAATGTTTCTCAAACTAAAAAGCAATACTACACTTTGGTAAGTGAATTTATGTTGCAGCAAACCCAGGTTGCAACAGTAATACCTTACTTTAACAGATTTATAAAAAATATTCCTACAATTGAAAAATTATCTAAATTTGATGATAGAAAATTAATTAAACTTTGGGAGGGTCTTGGATACTATTCAAGAGTAAGAAATTTAAAAAAAACAGCTCAAATAGTTGTTAAAAATTTTAATAAAAAAATACCTAGAAATTTTATAGATTTAAAGTCTCTTCCAGGAATTGGAGATTATACAGCAAGTGCAATTTCTGCAATTGCATTCAATGAACCAATAATTCCTCTAGATGGTAATATTGAAAGAGTATTAAAGAGATACTTATTTTTAAAAAAACAAGATCAAATTAAAAAAGAAAATTTACATGAGAAGAAAAAAATTTTTGGAACATCTATTAAAAGGTCTAGTGATTATGCTCAAGCTTTAATGGAATTAGGAGCACTAATTTGTAAACCTGTTAGTCCTAATTGTAAGAACTGTCCATTAGTAAAAAAATGCAAATCATTTAAAAATAAAAATTTTGATTTAGTAAAATTTAAAAAAAAAGATAAGGAAACTTTTTACAAGCTAAATGTTTATAAAAAAAATAATCATTATTTATTAATCAAAAATAATAAATTTAATTTTTTGAAAAATTTTAATATCTTCCCGATGAAGGAAGTAAATAATCCTAAAAACTTTGATAAAGATTTGAATTTTAAAATGTCTAACATGAGCATGAATATTAAAATTGAATTTAAAAATAAATATAATTTAAATAAAAATAATTTTTGGATTGATCCAACAAAGCTTCAAAATTATACACTGCCAACATTTACAAAAAAGATAGTTAAATTTCTAGAAAGTCATAAATGAAAAAAATAGCAATAATTGGCGCTGGAATTTCTGGTTTGTATATTGCCAATTTATTTAAAGATCATAAGGATTATCAGGTTACGATATATGAAAAAAGGAATTCAATAGAAATGGAAGAAGGCTATGGAATTCAGTTGTCGGTAAATAGCGTAAAGCTTTTAAATAAAATAGGCTTCACTTTTTTAACTGAAGAAGAAAAATTTAATCCAAAAAAAATTGATTTTTATGAAATTAAAAATTTAAAAAAAATTTGTGACTTAGACATTTCAAAATTTAATTCTGAAGATTGTAAATACACAACATTAAAAAGATCAAAACTACTTAAATTTTTAAAAAAACAAATAAACGAAGATATAATTAAATATAACCACAGTATTGAGCAGATTGATTATGATAAAGATTCAATAAAATTAATATTTGATAAAAATAATATAACTTGTGATTACTTAATTATTTCAGATGGTGTGTTTTCTAAGGGGAAATTATTAATTTCAAATAATAAATCAAAACCAATTTACAATGATACGATTGCTATTAGGGGAACTATATCAAGAGAAAATTTTCAAAATTTAAATGAAGAAAATATTTCTGTGTTCTTAGGACCGAATTTTCATTATGTTGTTTATCCAATTAATAATGATAAAAATTTAAATTTTATTGGTATTTTAAAACATAAATTAAATTCAAATGAGCAAGAGAACCATAATCTTTTTACCGACAGTTCTTTTATAAAAAATATTAAATTTAAATTATCTCAAAAAGTTTCTCAAAGTTTTTTGGAAAATCTTCAAAATATTAAATTATTTCCAATATTTGTAAGTAAAAACTTATATAATCCTCCAAAAAATATATTCCTTATAGGAGATGCATTTTTTGCTTTTTCACCTTCATTTGCACAGGGAGCTTCCCAATCAATTGAGGGGGCTAATGAATTATATGAATGTTTAATAAATAATAATAATTTTTATGATATCAGATTAAAGAGAACAAAAATGATTAACAGTAGATCTAATTTCAATCAATTTGCCTTCCATTTATCAAATCCAATTATGATCATATTTAGAAATATTTTTTTAAAACTTTTAACTAAAAATAAAAAATTTTTAGAAAGTTATTTGGGTAAAATTTATAAAAGTTAATTTTTTGAAATTAATCTTTGTCTAAGATAATCAATAGGATAAGTTCGTCCATTTATATCACAGTGCCAAAAAGTCCACCCATTGCAACTTTCTGCTCCTAAAATAGTGGCCGCAACTTTGTGTATAGAACCCTCTGCTTGATTATGTTTTATACTACCATCAGCCATAATTCTGGCTGTTATTTTTTTCTTATTATCAAAAATATTTGTTCCAGGTTTAATTATTCCAAGCTCAACTAATGAACCAAAAGGAATTCTTGGTTTTGATCTATTGTTTTTTAGCGTATCTAATAAATCGTCCTCAATTGGTTTTGTAGCTTTTATGCGTTGCTCAGCAGCTTTAAAATAATTTTTTTCTTTTTCTATTCCAAAATAATTTCTTCCTAGTTTTTTTGCTACTGTAGCTGTTGTCCCTGATCCTAAAAAAGGATCAAGTATGAGGTCATTTTTATTAGATGTAGCTAGTAAAATTCTATGTAATAGTGCTTCTGGTTTTTGTGTAGAGTGAATTTTTTTTCCATCCTTTTTAAGTCTTTCAGAACCATTGCATATTGGAAGATCCCAATTAGATCTCATTTGAAGATCATCATTTAAACATTTTAAAGATTGATAATTAAATGTGTATTTTGATTTCTCACTTTTAGAAGCCCATATTAAAGTTTCATGAGCGTTAGTAAATCGTGTACCTCTAAAGTTTGGCATTGGATTATTTTTATTCCAAATAACATCATTTAAAATCCAGAAACCTAGATTTTGTATTACTGTGCCAACTCTAAAAATATTATGGTAGCTTCCTATAACCCAAATAGCTCCATCTTTTTTTAAAATTCTTTTACATTCACTAAGCCATTCATAGGTGAAATCATCATATTTTTTAAAATTTTCAAATTGATCCCACTTATCATTTACCGCACTAACCTTTGATCTATCGGGTCTAGTTAATTCACTTTTTAATTGTAAGTTGTAAGGAGGATCAGCAAAAATTAAATCAAAAGTTTCACGTGGAATTTTTTTTAATTCTTCTAGACTATCTCCATTAATTATTTTATTTTTGAAACCAGTTTTCATTTGTAAATATTAATTAGACTCCAAATGGATTCTTCGGTCAACCTGAGATTGAAAAATTTGGATTCGATTTGTGTTTCTAAATTACAAGGTAACTAGATGTAGTGTTAATTTATTTTAGATATAGGCGAAAAAGTTTTTCTATGATGTTTAGTAATACCTAATTTTTTCAAAGCTTTTAAGTGCTGTTTTGTTCCGTACCCAAAGTTTTTATCCCAATCATAACCTTTATTTTTTTTTGACAAGGTGGTTATAAATTTATCTCTTGATACTTTTGCAATTATAGAAGCTGCCGAAATAGAGGGGATTTTTTTATCTCCTTTAATAACTGATTTTAAATTATAATTTTCTAACTCTGGAGTTTTGTTTCCATCTATCAGAACGTGTGTTGGTTTTCTCTTAAGTTTTTTGATGGCTCTTTTCATAGCCAGCAAACTTGCTTGAAGTATATTTAGCTTTTCTATTTCTTTGACAGAAGCTTTGCCTATGGACCAAGTAGAATTTTTTTTTATATATGTACATAGATACTCTCTCTTTTTTTTACTTAAAGATTTTGAATCTTTTAATAACTTTGAATTAATTGATTTTTTTAAAATTACTGCTGAAGCATATACAGGTCCAATTAAACTTCCTCTACCAACTTCATCAACCCCTGCAATTATCTTCATCAAATTTTTAACTTCAGGTCTTTAATCTTGTCTCTAATTTTCTTTAAATCTTCCCATGAGTATTTTTTATTTTCTGGAAAACGTATGAGATAAGATGGATTAAAAGTTATCATTAAAGGGAATGTTTTGTTTTTTAAAATCACTTCCTTCCAATGTCCTCTTTCAGCAGTTATTTTTTCGCTTATTCCTGTTATAGCCTCCATTGCTGAACTACCCATTAAAACGATAATCTTTGGGTTTATAATTGATATATGCTCTTTCAAAAATACTGAGTACCTTTTAATCTCGGTTGAGGTTGGTTTTCTATCATCAGGTGGTCTAAAATTGATTGCATAACTTGTATAAATATTTTGCCTCTTAATATTGATGGCTATAAGCATTTTGTTAAGAAGTTCGCCAACTTCACCTCTAAATGGGACACCCAACTTTTCTTCTTCAGCCCCAGGAGCCTCACCAATTAACATTAAAGGGCTATTTATATTTCCCTCACCTAAAATAATTTTGTTTGAATTTTCTTTCAATTTACAATTTTCAATTGAATTTATTTGATCTTTTAAATTTTTTAGTAATTCTTCTTTATTAGTTTGCAGAGTGCCATTTTTCGTTTCTAAAATATTAAATCTATTTATTGGCTTATCAGCGAATATAAATTTTGGCTCAATAGTATTAATTAGTTCTTGGTTTAATTTGGTATTTTGATTTATCACTTTTTTAGTCATAGTATAGTTACATGTTCCTAAAATTTCTAAAATTAGTACTATTAATATTTATATCTTATCAGACACCTTTGTATTCTAAAAGTGCTACTTTTAATGATTTCAACTCAAGAGATTTGTCAAATTATTTTTCTGGAATTGTTGCATTTGAAAATCGAGATAATTCTGAAGCTTTAAAATTTTTCAACTTAACCAAGGTATTAATTAACAAACATGACAGTTATTTAAAAAGATATGTTAACTCTTTAGTTTTAGATAACAAAGTACCTCAAGCAATTAATGTATTAAATAACAATGCAAACAAATCTAATTCAGATTTTTATGATGCGTATATAATTTTAATAATTGACAGTTTAAAAAAAAATAACTTTAAAAAGGCTGACGAATATTTAACACAAAGTTTAAAATTTCAAGATGAAGATAGAATAAACCTAGTTATATTTGAAACTCTAAAACAGTATATTTATACATTTAAAAATAAAAAAATATTAGATAACAAAAAAAATTTTGGGAACTTGTCTCTTATAGCCGAGACATTCCAAAGATGTTATATTGAAGATAAAAGAACTTCGTCATTTTTTCTTAATTTAATAAATAATCAACAAGGTGATTATTCAAGATACATTTTCTTTTATCTTAATCATTTAATTGATAACAATAAATTAAATGAAGCAAGATTAGTTGTTGAACAAATTGATTATATAAATTCAACACTTTTACTCTCACAAAGCAAAAGTTGGGTAGACAAAGAAAAATTCGATGATTTTGGAAAAATTTTTTCATGCAAAGATCATAATGATCTTGTAAGTGAGTTTTTATTTTTAATCTCTAATCTTTATTCTTCTCAGGATAATTTTGAGAAATCAAATTTTTACTTAAATTTGTCAAACTATTTGAATCCCAAGTTTGAATTTAATTTGTCATTGGTTGCAGAAAATTTTTATCTCAATGATGAATTTGATAAAGTACAAAGGATCTTAAAAAACTTTAAAAAAGAAGATGAATTTTATTATTGGTTTAGATTAAAAAAAGAAGCTCAAATAATAATTCAACAGCAGGATTATGAAAATGGAATTAAATACATAGATTCAAAATTTAATAAAATTGAAAATCCAAATATAAAAATGATTTTTGATTTAGCTAATTTTTATAAAAATTCAAAAAATTATGAAAAGGCAATAGATCGTTATACAGAAATTATTTTAACACTGGATGACAATTCACTTATCAAATCAGATGTATTGTATCGTAGAGGTGGTAGTTATGAAAGAATGGGCAATTATGAAAGGTCAGATGAAGATTTATTGCATGCGCTTAAAATTGATCCTAGTGATGCATATATTTTAAATTACCTTGCTTACTCTTGGTTAGAGCGTGATTATAAAATTAATGAAGCAATGGATATGTTGAAAACAGCATATGATTTAAAAAGCAATGATCCATATATTATTGATTCAATTGGATGGGCTTATTTTTTAATAGAGGACTATGTAGAAGCAGAAAAGTATTTAAAAAGAGCTGTAGAATTAATGCCAGATGACCCAATTGTGAATGATCATTATGGAGACATTTTATGGAAATTAAATCGAAAAATTCAAGCAAGATATTTTTGGAACAACGTATTAACTTTTGATGACACCGAAGACGATATGAGAGAAAAAATCAATATTAAAGTAATTGAGGGTCTTAAAAATTCCTAAATGAAAATTAATAAAATTAAATCTAATGCAAAGTTAAATTTAGCACTAAATATCACTGGAAAAAAAAAGGTTTTACATAAAATTGAAAGTATAATTGGTTTCATAGATTTACATGATGTTATTTCGATAAATCAACATAATGGAAAAAAACACCACATTTCTTTTTATGGAAAGTTTTCTAAAAATATTGGAAAAAAAAATACTGTTCAAAGATTATTTCAGATACTAGATAAAGAAAATTTATTAAAAAATAAAAAATTCAAAGTTAAAATTAAAAAATTAATCCCTCAAGAAGCTGGGTTGGGTGGGGGATCGATGAACGCAGCTACTGTGTTTAATTATCTGGTTAAAAAAAAAATTATTAATCCCAATCATCAAAAAACTCGAAGTATCTGTGACTGGGTTGGTTCTGATGTTATTCTGGGAACCATTTCATCCAGCTGTGTGTTGTCATCAAGTGGTAGAATAAAAAAGATTTATAATACTCCAAAATATTATTCTACTTTAGTAAAACCTGATTTTGGGTGCTCAACTAAAAAAATATACTCAGCTGTTCGAAAGTATACAAAATCAAAATATAACAAACCTAAAAAAAACATGTTTGGAGTAAAATATTTGATTGATCAACAAAATGCCCTTGAAACAATAGCACTCAAAAAATATCCAAAACTTAAAAAAATAAAGTTGTTCTTAGAAAGTATAAATAATCCATTATTTGTAAGAATGACTGGTTCAGGATCAACAATTGTTGCCTATTATAATTCATTAAAGAGTTGTAAATTGGCAAAAGCTAAATTTAAAAGAAAATATAAAAATTATTGGTGTGTTACAGCAAAAACTATATGAATTTTATATTTTTATGTTATAGGAAGCTAGTATTGGGGCGTAGCCAAGCGGTAAGGCACGGGTTTTTGGTACCTGCATCCTAGGTTCGAATCCTAGCGCCCCAGCCATTTATGAAAAATTTTTTAGATAAATTTTTTTCCAGATCAAAAAATCTTAATTATATCAGTCAAAATTTAAAACAAATTACTTTAACAACACCTGCAAATAAAATTTTTGAGGCAATTAATAATTTTTCAGAGAAAAGTGAAATCAGATATGTGGGCGGGTGTGTAAGAAAAGTGATAAAAAAAGAAAAAGTTGATGATATTGACCTAGCAACAAATTTAACGCCCCCGGAAGTTTGTGAGGCTCTTAAAAACAAACAAATAAGTTATTACGAAACAGGAATTGAACACGGAACTATAACCGCAATAATTGATGAATATAAATATGAAATTACTTCTTTAAGGAAAGACGTCTCAACTGATGGAAGGCATGCTGAAGTAGAATTTTCTTTAGATTGGAAGGAAGATGCCTCTAGAAGGGATTTTACTATCAATTCAATTTATGCAGATGGTGATGGTAATTTATTTGATCCATTTAACGGTAAAAAAGATTTAGAGGAGGGTTATATTAATTTTATTGGCAATGCGGAAAAAAGAATTCAAGAGGATTATTTACGTATTTTGAGGTATTTAAGATTTTATTTAAATTACTCAAATCATAAGCACCGGCCAGAAATAATAAAAAATATAAAAAAAAATATTGATGGAATTTCAAATATATCATCTGAAAGGTTAATCGATGAACTAAAAAAAATAACTAGTTCAAATGGATTTTTAAAAGTCTTTAAAGATAAAGAAAGTTTAGAACTCGTAGAAATAATTTTCCCTCAATTAAAGAATATTAAAAATTTTAAAAAACAAAATTCTTATGCTGTAGAGAATTTTTTAAAAATTGACTTTATATTCTTGATTGCGCTTTTAGTAATTGATGGGACTGATAATGCTGATTATTTTCTTTATAAATTTAAAATATCTAACAAAGATAAGAAAAGATTAAAATTGATAGATCTTTTTTATAGAGAAAAAGTAACTCTAAACAGCTTTACAGAGAAAAATTTGAATAAACTTTTTTATTTTAATGGGCGACAGGCTGTAATAGATATAATTAATTTTAAAATTTTTAACTCAAACAAAGTAGAGAAAAAATTAATCAAATTATTAGATAATTATAAAGAGAAAACTATTCCAACTTTGCCAATAGGGGCTGATCTACTAATGTCTAAATTTCAAATTCCTGAGGGTAAAACTTTAGGTAATAAATTAAAAAGGATAGAAGAAACTTGGGTTCAAAACGGATTTCAAATTTCAGATAAGCAAGTACAGCAAATAGTTAAAAGTTAAATATATTTAACGTCTTTAATTTCAAAATTTTTTACACCAGAGGGTGTATTTATTTCAACTAAATCACTTTTATTTTTTCCAATCAAGCCTTTACCAATTGGTGATTGAAAGAAAATCAGTTTTTGTTTTAAATCTGCCTCATCTCTTCCAACAATTTTATAATTAATTTTTTCACCAGTATCTAAATCTTCTAAATAAACTGTAGATCCAAAAATTACTTTTCCTTCATTGTTAAGTTTTGTAACATCAATAACATTTGCTCTTGCAATAATATCGTTAATTTCTGTAATTCTTCCTTCGTTATGAGATTGTTCTTCTTTAGCTGCATGATATTCAGCATTTTCTTTAAGGTCTCCATGGGATCTCGCTTCAGCAATTGCAGCTACTATCTCAGGTCTTTTTTTTTCTTTTAAAAAAACTAATTCTTCTTTTAGTTTATTTAATCCGTTTAATGTTATTGGCTCTTTATCCATTTTTTTATTCCCATTTTGCAACCGGAGGTAATGACATCAAAATTCCTTCAACATTACCACCAGTTTGTAGCCCAAATTTTGTTCCTCTATCGTAGAGCAAATTAAACTCTGCATATCGACCTCTTTTAATATACTGAAACTCTTTATCTTTTAAAGTCCATTTTCTTTTTAATTTTTTTTTAATTATTTCATTAAATAGCATTTGAAATGTAACACCAACATCTCTGACAAATTTAAAGTCATTTTCAAAATTATCATTTTTATAGTCAAAAAATATTCCACCTATGCCTCTGGCTTCTTTTCTGTGAGGTATATAAAAATATTCATCACACCACTTTTTATATTTTTTATAATAATTTTTATTATGTCTATCGCACATTGCCTTTAATATTTTATGAAAGTTTTTCTTCTCTTTTTCATCTTTTATTGCTGGGGTTACATCCATACCTCCGCCAAACCAATTCTTTGTTGTACAAATAAATCTGGTATTAAAATGCATTGCAGGAATATGGGGGTTTTGCATGTGCATAACTATTGATATTCCTGATGCCCAAAATCTAGGATCTTTACTAGTGCCTGGTATATTCTTTTGAAGTTGCTTAGGAAATTTTCCATAAACTTTTGAAAAATTTACTCCTACTTTTTCAAAAATTTTTCCATTTTTAAGTATTCTATATTCACCACCACCCTCATCTTTTTTACTGCTTCTATTCCAAGAAGTTGATTGAAAATTTACTTTGTTTTTTTCAATTTTTAAAATGTCGTCACATATTGCATTTTGTAATAGCTTAAACCAATTACTCGCTAAGTCTTTTTTAATTGAAATATCCATTTTAAATTAATTCTATTTGACGCAAACTTTCTGCCAAAACAATGGCAACAGACGATGCAATATTAAGAGATCTTACTTGATTATTCATTGGTATTTTTAAACGGTTTTTAATAATTTTATGAACCTTTTCGGGCACTCCAGCACTTTCTCTTCCAAACAAAATAGTATCATTAGGCTTAAATTTAAATTTAGTATAATTTATTGAACCCTTAGTTGTCATCAATACGATTCTCTGTTTTTTCTTTGCCTCAAAAAATTTTTCCGAACTTTGATAAAATTCTATTTGACTATAGTCCATATAGTCCATTACCACTTTTTTAAAACGTTTGTCTGATAATAGAAAGCCACATGGTTCAATTATTTCTAATTTAGCACCCAAACAAGCACAAGTTCTTATGATTGCAGCAGTATTCTGAGGTATATCAGGCTCATACAAAGCTATTTTGGGTCCTAAAATTGTTGAATTCTGTGTCATTCTTTCAGTAGTAAAATAATTATTTTATATTATATGAATTCGTATATTAACTATTTTAAATCAAAAAGAGATAATAATAAAAGCTACTAAAAGTGTCTGAAAAAAAAACAAAAAGAAGAGATTTTTTATTTACAGCTACCACAGCAGTAGGAGCTGTTGGTGCCGCTGCAGTGGTGTGGCCAATGATAGATCAAATGAATCCAGACGCTTCTGTTAAAGCATTAGCTAGTACAGAGGTTGATGTAAGTTCATTAACACCTGGAAATACATTGACTGTTTTATGGAGAGGTAAACCAGTCTTTATAAGAAGAAGAACTCAAGAAGAAATTGATGAGGCAAGAGCCGTAAAGATGGAGGATTTAATTCATCCAGAAAAAGATGAAGATAGAGCAAAAAACCCCGAGTGGCTTGTTATGTTAGGTGTATGTACACACCTTGGATGTGTACCTCTAAATGATAAAGGTGATTATAATGGGTGGTTCTGTCCATGTCATGGATCTCATTATGATACTTCTGGAAGAATTAGAAAAGGACCAGCACCTTGGAATATGGAAGTGCCTAAATATGAATTCGTTGATGCAAACACAATTAAAATTGGATAAAGAAAATGAGTGACCACGATTACAGACCAAAATCGAAGGTAGGACAATGGTTTAATGATCGATTGCCACTATTAACTCTTGCAAATCATTTAACAGATTATCCGACTCCTAAAAATTTAAATTATTGGTGGACATTTGGTGGAATTTTAACTTTTTGCTTAATCACTCAAATTGTTACCGGATTAACTCTTGCAATGCATTACATTGCTCACGCAGATATGGCTTTTGAGAGTGTTGAGCACATCATGCGTGATGTCAATTACGGTTGGTTAATTAGATACATTCATGCAAATGGTGCATCTATGTTTTTCTTAGCAGTCTACATTCATATTTTCAGGTCATTATTTTATGGTTCTTACAAAGCACCAAGAGAAATAATTTGGATAATTGGAATAATTATTTACTTGCTAATGATGGCGGCTGCATTTATGGGCTATGTATTGCCTTGGGGACAAATGAGCTTTTGGGGAGCAACTGTAATCACAAATTTATTTAGTGCTATTCCTTTTGTTGGAGAGGGTATTGTTACCTGGTTGTGGGGAGGTTATTCAGTCGACAACCCTACGTTAACTAGATTTTTTACTTTGCATTATTTAATTCCATTTTTAATTTTAGGATTAGTTGTTTTACATATATGGGCTTTACATGTTCCTGGTAACAACAATCCAGTTGGAATAGACATCAAAAAACCTTCTAAAGATACTGTACCTTTCCATCCTTACATAGTAATTAAAGATGGTTTTGCTTTATTAATGTTCATGATTGTGTTTGCTTTCTTTGTATTCTATGCACCAAATATTTTAGGTCACGCAGATAATTATATCGAGGCAAACCCAATGGTAACACCCGCACACATTGTTCCTGAATGGTATCTCTTACCTTTTTATGCAATATTAAGATCAGTTCCTGATAAATTGCTAGGAGTTGTAGCTATGTTATCTGCAATATTAATCTTAGCGGTTTTACCTTGGTTAGATACGTCAAAAATAAGATCTGCAGTATTTAGACCTTTGTATAAACAGTTTTACTGGATACTAGTTGCTGATGTTTTGATACTTGGATATGTGGGTGCGATGCCAGCTGAGGGACTTTACTTATTGATAGCACGAGTTGCAACAGCCTATTACTTTTTGCATTTTTTAGTTATTCTTCCTGTTCTAGGCTTTAAAGAAAAAACTTTACCAGTGCCTCTAAGTATTACCGAACCTGTTCTAGGTGGTTCACCAAATCTAGCTGCCGCCAGAAATAAAGAAAGTAAAATAGAATAAGGTGAAAAATTTATTTAAATTATTTTCTATAATAATCTTAATTATTACTTCAAATTCAAATTCTTTTGCTGCTGAAAAAGTAGAATATCTAAAAACTGACTGGAGTTTTAAGGGTCTATTTGGAAAATTTGATAGAGCTTCTCTTCAAAGAGGTTATCAAGTTTATACTGAAGTATGTGCCTCATGTCATTCTATGAAGTATTTAAGTTATAGAAATTTAGCAGAGCCAGGAGGGCCAGAATTCTCTGAAGCTCAAGCTAAAGCTATAGCAGCTTCATTTGAAGTAACTGATGGTCCAAATTCAGATGGTGAAATGTTTACAAGACCAGGTAAATTATCTGATAAATTTGTAATGCCATATGACAATGTAAAAGCTGCCCAAGCGGCAAATGGTGGTGCATACCCTCCAGACATGTCTGTTTTGGTTAAAGCTCGAGGTGGTGGAGTTGATTACATATATTCTTTATTACAAGGATATGAAGAAGCTCCTAGCAACGTATCTTTAGATGACGGAGTTTATTACAACAAATATATGTATGGTAATAAAATTAGAATGGCTGCTCCATTATCAGATGGATTAGTAGAGTATGGTGACGGAACAAATGCAACAGTAGAACAGATGTCAAAAGATGTAACGACCTTCTTAATGTGGTCAGCTGAACCTCATTTAGAATCTCGACATCAGATGGGCTTTAAAGCGATTGTTTATTTAATTATTTTAACTGTTTTAGTTTATTTTAGTATGAAAAGAATCTGGTCACGTGTTGAATCTGAAGTTTAATACATCGCCATCTTTAACAATATAGTCTTTACCCTCTAATCTCATTTTTCCGTTAGCCTTAGAATTTACCCATCCATTATTGGCTACAAAATCCTCATAAGATATAGTTTCAGCTCTAATGAAACCTTTTTCAAAATCTGTATGAATTTCTCCTGCAGCTTTAGGTGCAGTACAATTTTTTTGTATTGTCCACGCTCTTGTTTCTTCAGGTCCAGAGGTAAAATATGTATCAAGTTCTAATATTTTATACCCCTTTTGAATTAACATACTTAAACCTGTATCTTTTAAACCAATCATATCCATATAATTTTTTTTTTCATCTTTTGCTAATTCATTTATTTGGTTTTCTATGTCTGCAGAAACAATCAGAGTGTTATCTTTTCCAAATTTTTCGATAAAGTCTTTAGTATATTCATTTCCATTCTGTACACTTTGTTCATCTACATTACAAACAAAGATCTTTGGTTTTATTGATAAAAGACCACTTTGATTAAGTTGTTTTGTATCAAATTGAGAATTTAATATTGATATATCTTTATCATTATTAATGCAGTCTAATGCAATCTCTAAAATTTTAAGTTGGTTTTCTTCCACATTTTTTTTATTATTTTTTTCAAGTCTTTTGTGTATAGACTCTAGGTCAGCTAGCATCATCTCAGTTTCAATGATTTCAAGATCTCTTATAGGGTCAACGTCAGGATTAACATTTTGAATATCGTCTGAGTCAAAGCATCTAATCATATGAATAACTGCATCAACTTCCCTTATGTGGGACAGAAATTTATTGCCTAATCCTTCACCTTTAGATGCACCTTTAACAAGACCAGCTATATCCACAAATGAAATAGTTGTATTTATTGTTTTTTTTGATTTTGAAACTTCTGATAATTTGTTCAATCTTTCGTCTGGAACGGGGACTATTCCTACATTGGGATCTATCGTACAAAACGGAAAATTTGCAGCTTGTGCTTTGCTTGAGTTTGTAAGCGCGTTGAAGAGTGTAGATTTACCCACATTAGGCAAACCAACAATTCCACATTTAAAACTCATTATTTATTATTTACAGTGCTAGAGAATAAATCTAATTTTTTGTCGATAAGTATTGAAATAGAATCTGTGATGTTATTGGTAACTTTTTCCAATCCAAGCATTTCATCTTCATCAAAATTTTGAAGAACAAAATCACTAACTTCCATTTTATCTTTTGGTTTACCAATTCCTATTCGCACTCTTGAATAATCTTTGCCAATAAACTTATCTATTGATGCAATTCCGTTATGTCCTGCATCAGAGCCACCAAATTTTACTTTTATTTTTCCAAATTCTACATCTAGATCGTCATGAAAAACGATAACATCCTCAGCATCTATTTTGAAATATTCAATTAATTCTCTAATACAAATTCCAGAATTATTCATAAATGTTAAAGGTTTAATTGCATAAACTTTTTGTTCTCCCACATTGCCAGTAGTAAGAAGTCCTTTGAATTTTGGTTTTTGTTTTGAAAGTCCAAATTTTTTATTTATTGCATCTATGATTTTAAAACCAATATTGTGTCTATTGTTTTCACTGTCTGGGGTTGGATTGCCTAATCCTACAAGTAGAAGCATAAAATATTAATATTGGAGGATAAAATTCAATTTTAGTTAACTTATTTTTTTTCTTCAGCGGGTTTTTTATCTTCACCTTCTTTTTTATCACCTTCAGCTGCTGGCTTATCTCCACCTTCAGCTGCTGCTGCTTCTGCTCCTTCAGCACCTTCTCCCTCAGCCGCCTCAGCTTCTGCAGGTTTTTCAGGTTCTTTCATAACAGTCGGAGCTGCTAGAGTTGCAATTACGAAATCTCTTCCTTGAATTGTAGGAGTAACATCACTGTCAAGATTTATAGAAGAGATCTTAAAACTCTCTCCAATATCAACTCCATCAAGATCTATCACAAGATTTTCAGGAATTTTTTCACTTGGACATTTTAGCTCAACTTTTCTTCTTACAATGTTTAAAACCCCACCTCTTTTCAAACCAGGAGATTTTTCATGATTTAAAAATTTTACTGGAACTTCAATTCTAACTTTTATGCCTGAAACTATTCTCAGAAAGTCTACATGAATTGGTTCATCTGAAATAATGTCATATTTTATTTCTCTTGGTAGAACTTTTTGAGGTTTACCATCAACATTTAAAGTTATGATGCTTGATAAAAAGTTTTCTTTTTCAATTAGTGACTTGAGTATCTTTTTAGATATTGAAATTTTCTCGTTTTGAGCCTCACCACCATAAATTATAGCAGGCACATTACCATTATCTCTTAATGAATTTAATTCACCTTTAGTTTTGGTATTTCTGATGTTGGCGTCTAATGAATTCATAAAAACAAGGGTTTTTAGCTCAAGTTACTTAATAACTCAAGGTATTTATTTGAATAAATCTGATACTGAGGTTGAATTAGATATTCTTTTAATTGCTTCTCCCATAAGCCCTGAAATTGACAGAACTTCAATGTTTTTAGCACCTTTAACTCTGTTCATGTTATCAATTGTATCAGTTATTACTAAATTTTTAATTACTGATTTTTTAATTTTGTTTACAGCTTCTCCACTAAGTACACCGTGAGTAATGTAAACATAAACTTCTTTGGCACCTCGATCTTTAAGAGCCTTAGCTGCGTTTACAATTGTACCACCTGAATCGATTATATCGTCAACAAGAATACAAGTTTTTCCTTTAACATCTCCAATAATATTCATTACTTGAGATTGACCTGGCTTTGGTCTTCTTTTATCTACAATTGCTAGTCCAACATTTAAAATCTTTCCTAGTGCTCTAGCTCTCTCAGTACCACCAACATCTGGTGCAACACAAATTAGATTTTTACTTTTTATCTTTTTTTTTACATGTCTTGCAAAAATAGGTGTTGCGAACAAGTTATCTACTGGAATATCAAAAAATCCTTGAATTTGTCCTGCATGCAAATCAACAGTAACAACTCTATCTGCTCCTGCTTTAGTAATTAGATTTGAGACAAGTTTTGCTGAAATTGAGGTTCTTGGTGCAACTTTTCTATCTTGTCTAGCATAACCAAAGTACGGAATAACAGCAGTAATATTTTTTGCTGACGATCTCTTAAGTGCATCAATACATAGTAGTAATTCCATTAGGTTATCATTTGCAGGAGATGAAACAGATTGAATTAAAAAAATACTATTACCTCTAATATTTTCATTTATTTCCACATAGATTTCTCCATCAGAAAAATTTCTAATACTAGAGTTTACTAATTTAGATTTTAGATATTTAGCAATACTCTTGCTTAATGGTTTGTTGCTATTTCCGGATAATAATTTCATTAAAAAAGCCTAATAAAGCATAATTATTGAAATATTTCTACCATAATCATCATGATTTAGCCTTAACGCTCTTCTTGCACTAAAAAAATTATTATTAATATCAAATGTATCAATATTTAAAGACTCAATATTTTTTATTTTATTCTTTAAAAGACATGATTTCACATATTTAGGTAAATCAAAATAAAGCTTTTTGTACTTAATTTTAAAAAATTTATTATTTTTTTTATCCTTTTTTATAAATTTTCTTTTAAAATCTGCTTTTACTTCATAATTTTTAGCTGAGATAGCAGGTCCGATAGCTGCAGTAATATTTTTAGGATTAGATCCTTTTTTGATCATAAATTGGATTACTTTGCTAATTATATCTTTGTATGCACCTTTCCATCCCGCATGAATTGCTGCAACTAATTTTGTTCTTTCATCACAGATTAAAATTGGCACACAATCAGCAGTTAAAACGCCAATTGGCATGTTTTTTTGATTTGTAATTACTGCGTCTGCTTTTGGTTTTGATTTAAATGTGTTTTTTTCATCAATATAAACAAATTTATCACTATGTATTTGATGAAGTAAAAAAATACTTTTAGCGGTGCTTTTTATTTTTTTTATAACTATTTTTAAATTTTTTTTAACATCTGACGGATTGTCTTTAGAACCAGGACCACAGTTTAAACTTTTATAAATTCTTTTTGATTTACCGCCAGTTTTATTAAAAAAACCATGTTTAATATTTTTAATTTTTGAGAGTTTTTTTGATTTTATCAATTTTGAAAACCTGTTCTAAAATTATTTTTCTTATTTTTTATAAGCATGACTTTGAATAATTCACCCATCTGCTTGTCATCTATCAAACGTCTTACCCTATAAAATAAATCTGCTTTTTTAGAAAATGCTATATTTTTGCTGATTATTTCTGCTCTTTGAAGAATACCCATACTTGTTAAAAATTTTTTTTGATTTGTAAAAATTGAATTAATTTCTTTAAACTGACTTATAAATTTCTCAAAAGAATGAAAGTTTATATTGTAAGTAATATCAGAGTCTCCAATATTTTCTAAAATGTTAGAATATTTATGGTTATTTATCGCCTGAAGGGTTTCATGCATTTTGCTGTCTGCATAACCATAATCAATTATTAACATTCCTCCATCATTTTTTTGCACTAGGTCGCAAATTGTTCTTAAATATTTAAAAGTGTCTGGTGAATATTCTATTATGTCCTGATTTTTTGATATTTCAAAATTTAGATATTTTTCGATTTTTTCTATATCTATTTTTTCTTCGTTAAATTCAGCTTTTTTTGCATCATTCATAGACACGTATCTTTCAAACCAACCATCTTTTTTTTTAAAAAATTGTTTGATTGGTACGGCATCAAAGAATTCATTAGCTAAAAAAATTGTTGGTTTAGATTTTATTTTTTCAATATCTTTTAACCATGAAAATTTTTTAGAATTTAAATTTTTTTTTTGTTCATTTATTAAAAAATCACTTTTTTCATGAATTATAAAACTGCAGGCATTGTAACATTCGGGAAAATTAATAAGTGTCTCATCAATGACTTTCATCATTTCGCCATTTCCAGCTCCCAGTTCTAGCAAATTAAATTTTTTTGGAGAGCCTAAACTTTTCCAAAAAGTAATTGTCCAAATTGCAATAATCTCTGAAAATAATCTTGTGATATTGGGAGCAGTAATAAAATCTCCATCTTCACCAAAAGGATTCTTTTTCATATAAAAACCTTTATCCTTATCGTAAAGAGCAAAATTTATAAATTGATCTAATGGTAAATTATTTGTTTTAGCGAGTTTCATATTTTAAATAAAATAAGATTACCCCTGATAATATAAATATTAAACTTGCTACTTGCCCCATCGTTAAGTTTAAAAATATATAACCTAGCTGTTCGTCTGGAACTCTATAAAATTCAACAATAAATCTGAAGATTGAGTAAATTATTAAAAATAATCCTGAAATTACACCAGGTTTATTTGAAAATTTGTTTTTAAAATAAATTAATAATAAAAATAAAAATAAACCCTCTAATAGTGCTTCATATAATTGCGAGGGATGCCTAGGAAGATTATCTATCTGAACAAATGTTACTGCCCAGGGCACACTAGTTATAGTTCCATATAACTCTGAATTTATAAAGTTTGCTATTCGTCCAAAAAATAACCCCACTGGAGCTACTAAAGCGACAATATCCAAATATAAGAATGGGTTTTGATTATTTTTTTTAGCAAAAAATATAGATGCGAAAATAACTCCAATTAATCCACCATGGAAGGACATTCCTCCTTGCCAAATTTTAAATATATCTAATGGATTATTTATATAAAAACTAAAATTGTAAATAAAAATATAACCAAGTCTTCCCCCTAAAATTATACCTATGATTAAATAAGTTAAATAATCATCAAATTTATTTTTAACTTCTATGTCTTGGATAAATAATTTTTTAGCAAGAATCCAGCCTAATATAATTCCAAATATATAAGCTAAAGAATACCACCTGATTTCTAAAGAAAATATTTCTAAGGCTACTGGGTCAAAATTATTAATGAACATTTTTAATAATACTTATATTGTATATCTTAAATATGAAAAATTCTAAATTTATAATTGATAAGTTTGCTAAATTAATAGAGCAGGGACTAGTATCTTCAAAAGACTTAACGACTGAATTATTTAATATTTTAAAATCTAAAAGAGATGAGTTTGTGTTTAAAATGAAACTTACAAGCAAAGATGAGTTTGAAGTACTCTCAAAGCGTGTAGAGAATCTTGAAAATATGATAAATAAACTTAAGAAAAAAAAAAGTAAAAAAGTTAAACAGGCAAGAAAATCTTAACTCTTAAACCATCCATTTTTGATTTTTCTAACATTATATTTCCTCCATGAGATTTGATAATGTCTGATGAAATTGATAAGCCAAGACCAACACTTGATTTAGATTCTGCCCGACCCTTATCTATTTTATAGAAAGGTTTAAATACATTCTCATACTCATTTTTTGGTATTCCAGGACCATCATCATCAATAATAATGAATAAGTTTGTATTTTTTTTATTTAAGCTAATTTCAACTTTATTTGCATATTTCAGTGCATTATCAATTAAATTATTTACACATCTATTAATTAAATTTTTCCTGCCATTAAAGTAAATTCTTGGTGTCAAGTTTTGTGAAATATTTTCATTATTATATTTTTCAATAACTTCTGAAATTAATTCAGATAGATTAAACATTTCATCTTTTTCAACATATGATGAGCTGGTGAATTGTAAATATTCATTTAGCATTTTCTCCATTTCATTGATGTCTTCAGTCAATTTATTAACAGTTTCTTTATCTTTTATAAAAGCTAATTGTAGTTTCATCCTTGTTAAGGGTGTTCTTAAATCATGACTTATTCCAGATAACATTTCTGTTCTTTGATTTATGTGTCTTTCAATTCTCTTTCTCATTTTATCAAATTCATGTCCTGCTTGTCTTATTTCAAGAGCTCCAGAAGGTTTGAACTCTTCAATATTTTCTCCTTTACCAAACCTTTCAGCCGCACGAGCTAGGTTAGTGATTGGTCTAGTTTGATTTTTTAAAAATATTAGAGAAATAATCACCATTATAATTGCAGGTACTGTGATCCAAAGTGCAAATATTCTTGCTGAAGAACTTGCAACTCTATCTTTAGGCACTAAAAATTTAAAATAACCATCTTCGTATTTAATTCTTAAATCAATTAATTCTTTATAACTTGTTGTATCAAACCAGTATTCATCTAATCCAAATTTAGATTTTAGTTCTCTTCTTAAAGTTCTATCTATAGGGCTAAACCATCTTTCAGTATCTGTATTTTGTAATTTTTCGTTATTGGTGAACTCAATATTTAAATCTAAAAATATGGAAAAAAGATCTACCAACTCTTGTTTATTTTCTTGCTCGCTTCCATAGGCCTCAATAAATGTACTAATTTCATTTACCAAGGTTCTTGTCATGCCTTTGTTTGTTTTTATCCAAAGGCTATCAAAAAAAACAATTGTAATTACTAGTTGCAAAACCAAAACAGGAATAGCAACTATGAGAAGCGCTCTATAAAATAATCTTTTTGGTAATATTTTTTTTAAGTAATTACTCAATCCAGAGAACATATCCTGCACCTCTTATTGTCTGTAAAAATTTTGGATTTTTTGGATCAATTTCAATTTTTTTTCTAAGCCGAGTAATAATAACATCTATTGATCTTTCTTTATCTAGATTAATTAATTGGCCAATATCTTCTCTAGAAAATGTTTTGCCTGGGTTATTAATCATTTTTTCTAAAATTGTTTTTTCGGTTGCATTAATCTTAAATTCTTTATCACTTTTAAATATTAAAAGTTTATTCAAATCAATTTTCACATTTGCAAATTCTATAACTCTTTTCTGATCTGTTTTAATTGTTTTATTTAATATGTTTTGTATTCTTAAAATTAATTCTTTTGGTTCAAATGGTTTCGGCAAATAATCATCAGCACCAATTTCTAACCCCTCAACCCTTTCACTTGCTTCCCCTTTAGCTGTCAGAAGTATAACTGGCGTATCTAATTTTTTTTTATTTTCTTTTACAAATTCAAGCCCACTTTTACCTGGCATCATGATATCTAAAACTATTAAATCAAACTTTATTATTTTTATTTTCTCCAAAGCATTTTCTGCACTTTCTGCAGTAGTGACTAGGAATTTATTTTCATTTAAATACTTTTTTACGAGAGATCTAATTCCATCATCATCATCAACTACTAGTATATGCGCAATAAACTTATCCATTAATTATTTTACTTAGTACATTATCAAAATTTATAACTTCTTCAGAACTTGAATTTAGCAAAGCATTATAAATTCTCTTTTTTTGTAAATTGAAAATTTCATTAAAAATTTTTTTACCTTTATCATTAAGAAAAACATGCTTTACCCTAGTATCTTGGTCATCTTTTTTAAAAATGACGATTTCAAGTGCAATCAAATCTTTGAGAACACGATTTAAGCTTTGTTTTGTGACTTTTAATCTCTTAAGCAGCTCAGAAATTGAGATCCCTTCATACATTGACAGTAAATGAATTACTTTATGGTGCGCTAAACCAATTGAATATCTATCTAATATTTTTTTAGAGTCAGAAAAAGTTTCTCTATAGCTTACGAATAGTTTTTCAATTAGGTCTTTAAGCTGGTCATCTTTTAAATATAAAAGTTCTTTCATAATAGGTAAGTTATATTGACATATTAAAGATACAAAGATATTTTTCATTTATAAATTAAAAAAATTTTCACACATGATACCTTACGACAAGCGATCTGGAAAAATATGGTACAACAACGAATTAGTTGATTGGGCTGACGTCAAACTACATGTTTTAAGCCATGGTATGCACTACGCTAGTTGTGTATTTGAGGGTGAGAGAGTTTATGATGGTTCAATTTTCAAATTAGAAGAGCACACAGCTAGATTTTTTCACTCTGCAAGAAGAATGGGTTTTGAAATTCCATATACAGAAGAAGAAATCAATAATGCATCAAATAAAATTATAGCAACTCAAAAAGTAGAAAACGGTTATGTAAGACCTGTTGCTTGGAGGGGTAGTGAGATGATGGCTATTTCTGCGCAACAAACAAAAATACATGTTGCGATTGCAACATGGGAATGGGGATCATATTTTGATCCTAAACTAAAAGTAGAGGGAATAAGGTTAAATATTTCAAATTGGAGAAGGCCCGCACCTAATACAATTCCTTGGGATACAAAGGCATCAGGTCTTTATATGATTTGTACTCTATCAAAACATGAGGCAGAAAAGCAAGGATATACAGACTCTTTAATGCTTGATCACGAAGGGAATGTTGCTGAAGCAACTGGAGCAAATATTTTTTTCAAAGATAAAAATGGAGAAATTCACACTCCAATACCAGATTCTTTTTTAGATGGTATTACAAGAAGAACTGTAATTGGAATTGCAAAATCAAAAAATATAAAAGTACATGAAAGAAAAATTAGTCCAACCGAATTACCAAATTTTGTTGGATGTTTTTTAACAGGAACAGCAGCAGAGGTAACACCAGTATCTTGTATCGCTGAAAATCAGTTTAAAGTTTGTGATACTATTATTGATTTAAATGAAAGTTATCAGGCATTAGTTAGGAAGAAAAAAGCAGCCTAGTCTTTACTGTCTTCAGACATAGCGTGATCAATACCTTTTCGCATATAATCATATGCAGTAAAAAGTGTTAAAGCAGCTGATAACCACAAAAGAATTATACCTATAGTTTGAGCATTATAATCTTGGAAATTAATTATTTTATTTCCAGTATCTCCAGACAATAAAAGAGCAATTGATACCATCTGTAATACTGTTTTAAGCTTAGCAAGATTTGAAACAGGAAGTTTTATTTTTCCCTTTGCTAAAAACTCTCTTAAACCTGAAATTAAAATTTCTCTTGTGAGAATTATTATTGCTGCAATTACCTCATAATTTCTGATTGTTCCATCCATAACCAGAAGTATTAATGCTGTAGCAACAATGATCTTATCAGCTATGGGATCTAATAATTCTCCCAGTTTTGACTCTACTCCAAACATTCTAGCCAGCATACCATCCAAGAAGTCTGTAAATGATGCAATAATAAATAATATTAAAGCAGTTAGATCACCATAAAATCCTGGAAGATAAAAAGCTAAAACAAAAAAAGGAACAATTATTATTCTTCCTATTGTTAATATGTTTGGAATTTTTTTTAGCATAATTATTCGTGAAAAAAGTTATATATCTTTTTTGCTACTTTTTCTTCAACACCTTCTACAGATTTTATTTCATCTAAGCTAGCAGACTCTACCGATCTTGCAGATCCAAAATGGTTCAATAAAGCTCTTTTTCTAATAGCTCCAATACCCTCTATTTGATCTAATAGAGATTTGCTTATACCTCTTTTTCTCTTTGCTCTGTGAGCACTTATGGCAAATCTATGTGATTCATCTCTTATTCTTTGAAGAAAAAATAGGGTAGGGTCATTTCTAGTGAATTTATATTCTTTGCCATTGTGAAAAAAAGTTTCATTTCCACTATTTCTAAATTTACCTTTTGCTATTGCAATAATTGGAATGTCGTGAAGTCCTAATTCATTAAGGCTCTCTCTAGCCACTGAATATTGACCTTTTCCTCCATCTACAAGCACTAAATCAGGAAAAGCAAGGTAGTTATCTTTTTCTTGAACTGCTCTTTTAAACCTTCTATTCAACACTTCTCTCATCATTCCATAGTCATCTTGCTCATTTTTTTTGTGTTTAATATTAAATTTTCTATATCTTTTTTTAATAAATCCCTCATCACCGTAGGCTATTAAAGCGCCAACACTATTTGTGCCTTGAATATGACTATTATCGTAAACCTCAATTAAATTTATATTGTTTTCTAAATTAAATTTTTGAGCTACTGCATCGAACAATTCTTTATTATTCTGACTTTCATAAAGTTTTCTATTAAGACTATCTTTTGCATTTTTTATTGCTTGATTAATAACCTTGAGTTTTGATCCTTTTTTTGCAACTGAAATATTTATCTGTTTACCTTCTTTTTGTGTTAGCGTTTTTTCAATTAATGTTTTTTCTTTTATTTCTTCTGAAAGAATAACCGATGAAGGAATACTTTTATTTTCATAAAACTGAGAGACAAATGAATTTAGGATTTCACTAAATTTTTCATCTGGATCATGTTTTGGAAAAAAAGCTTGATTACCCCAATTTTGTTTTGATCTATAAAAAAACACTTGAATACAAGTTTTTCCAGACTCTTTATACCCAGCAATAACATCTGCCTCAACTAAATTTGCTTCATTAATTCTCTGTGAAGATTGAATTATGTTTAACGCTTTAATTCTATCTCTTAAAATTACAGCTTTTTCAAAATCAAGATCATTACTTGCTTTTTCCATTTGGTTAGAAAGACTTTTTTGAATTTTCCTAGATTTGCCTGAAACAAATTCAATAGCATCTTCTACTGTTTGATTGTATTCCTCTTTTTTTACATACCCTACACAAGGTCCAGAACATCTTTTTATTTGATATAAGATACACGGCCTTTCTCTGTTCTTGAAGACGGTATCATCACAAACTCTTAAATGAAAAATCTTTTGGATCATTTTGATTGTCCAATTAGCAGAACCAGCAGAAGCAAAAGGTCCAAAGTAAAAACCTTCTTTTGTTTTCTTTCCTCTATGTCTTTTTATTTGAGGCCATTTATCTTTATTACCAATAAATATAAATGGAAATGACTTATCATCACGTAATAGGATATTAAATTTTGGCTTATGCTTTTTGATTAAATTTGCTTCCAGAAGTAATGCTTCACTTTCATTAGATGTCGTTGTTATCTCTAATTTTCTTGTTTGAGACAACATTCGTTCAGTTCTAATTATATGATTTTTTTCTGCAACATAACTCTTTAATCTATTAGGTAAATTTTTGGCTTTACCTACATAAAGAATTTCATTCTTTTCATTAAGCATCCTGTATACGCCTGGAAGTTTTGGTACTAGAGGTAGTTCTTTTTTAATTACTTCTTTTCCTATTTCAGAGCTTGTCATGGCTTCTCTTTTTGGTAATTTGAATACCAACAGATGAACACTGTTTTAAGATTTCTAATTTTTCAATTTTTAACATTATTTTAGCAATCCTTTTGTCTTTAAATAGTTCGTCAAAAACAGCTTCTGCTAAAGTTTCTAAGAAATTGTAATGTTTCTTTTTTACAAGTTTTGTAATTAATTTGACTATAGTTCCATAATTAACAATGGATTTTATGTCTTTATCACTTGAAGGTTTTTTATCTTCATAGTCTATTTCAAGACTAAATTTAACTTTCTGTGATTTTTCTTTTTCAAAATCGTAATAACCAAGTTTTAAATCTAAGATTAATTCATTAATTAGGATTTTTTTCTCATAATTAAATAGGCTTTTATTTTTATCTATTTTGACAATTTTTAAATTATTTTTTTTCATTCTTTACCCATTACATCTGGTGTTTGCCAGTTAAGATTTTGACCACTATCAATAGCTAAAACTTGACCAGTAATAGATATATTTTTAATAAAAAAGTCAACAGCATTACATATTTGTTCCACATCAACTTGTCTTTTTAGAGGTGTTGCTAAATATTGCTTTTTGAAATGTTTTTCAGATTGTCTTTGATTTTTTATAGTGGGTCCAGGAGCAATTGCATTGACTCTTATATTAGGAGCTAAACTCATAGCGCTAGTTTTTGTTAAAGTATACAAACCAGTTTTGCTTAGAGTGTATGAAAAAAAGTAAGGAGTTAATTTGAAGACTCTTTGATCAATAATATTTATAATATTATTATTTTTGCCTTTAACATTTTTAGCAAATTCTTTTGTTAATAGTGCAGGTGCTCTTAAATTAGTCCTTAAATGTTTGCTCCAACTATCTAATGAAAAATTTTCTAATTTATCATTTTCAAATAAAGAGGCATTATTAATAAGACAATCAAAAAATTTTAGTTTTGATTTTGCAAATTTAATTATTTTTTTTATATCAGTTTCTTTGCTTAAATCACCTTTGACTATGTAAACTTTTGTTCCTTTCTGAGATAATTCTTTTTTTAATTTTTCCGCTTTTAATCTTGATTTGTTATAATGAATTAAGATTTCCTTATTTGCACCAGATAAATGCCTTGCTATTGCAGCACCCATTCGGGTTGCTCCTCCAGTAATAATTATCTTCCGTGCTTCCATTTTTTATCCCGTTTTTTTGTTACTTTAGTGCCTGGCATACCCATGGTTGATCTGCCTTTTGGATAAAGCTTATTTTTTACATCATACTGCCTTATTTTTGGATTTAATGTAATTTCTAATTCTGTGCTTTCCAATTTTCTTATTTCATCTCTTATTTTAGCAGCCTCTTCAAATTCTAAATTAGATGCTGCCTCTTTCATTTTTTTATCTAAGCCTTTGAGATGTTTTTTAAGATTTCCACCAATATTTGAGCCCTCGCTTATTTTGACGTAGTCTTTTTCGTAAACACTTTCTAGAATATCACTGATATCTTTTTTTACCGACTTTGCATCTATTTTGTGCTTCTTATTGTAAGCTAACTGAATTTTTCTTCTTCTATCTGTTTCAGCAATTGCTTTTTTTATACTCTTTGTTTCTTTGTCAGCGTATAAAACTACTTTACCTTCAACGTTTCGTGCTGCTCTTCCTATTGTTTGAATTAAAGATGTTTCAGATCTAAGAAATCCTTCTTTATCAGCATCTAAAATTCCAACTAATGCACACTCTGGAATATCTAATCCTTCTCTTAAAAGGTTAATTCCAACTAAAACATCAAATACGCCCATTCTTAAATCTCTCATGATTTCAATTCTTTCTAATGTGTCAATATCTGAGTGAAGGTACCTTACCTTTATACCGTTCTCATGAAGATATTCGGTTAAATCTTCAGCCATTTTTTTAGTGAGTGTTGTTACTAATACTCTATGATTATTTTCTATAACTCTTTTGCATTCATGCATTAAATCATCCACTTGATTTTTTGCAGGTCTTATTTCTACAGGAGGATCAATTAATCCTGTTGGTCTAATTACCTGATCTATAAACTGACCTTTTGTTTGTTCCAATTCCCATGGTCCAGGAGTTGCGGAAACAAATACAGTTTGAGTTCTCATTAAATCCCATTCTTCAAATTTTAATGGTCTATTATCCATACATGAAGGAAGTCTGAATCCGTATTCTGCTAAAGTACTTTTTCTTGATCTATCACCTTTATACATTCCATTAAGCTGAGGTACTGTAACGTGACACTCATCTACAAATATTAATGTGTTATCTGGAAAGTATTCAAAAAGAGTGGGAGGAGGCTCTCCTGGTTTTCTTCCTGACAAAAACCTTGAATAGTTTTCAATACCAGCACAAGAACCTGTTGCTTCAATCATTTCAAGATCAAATTTAGTTCTTTCTTCTAATCTCTGAGCTTCTAATAATTTATTTTCAGTACGGTGTTTCTTTAAAGTTACTTCTAATTCTTTTTTTATATTAATTACTGCTTGTTCGATTGTAGGCTTAGGAGTGATGTAGTGACTATTTGCATAAACTTTTACTAAACTTAATTCTCTTACTTTATCACCAGTTAACGGATCAAACTCTTCTATCTGTTCTAATTTATCCCCAAATAGACAAAGCCTCCAAGCTCTATCTTCTAAATGAGAAGGAAATATTTCTAAATATTCTCCTCTTGCTCTAAATGTTCCTCTATAAAAATTTTGATCATTTCTTTTATATTGTAGAGCAACTAAAGATTTGATTATTTCTTCTCTATTGTAGTCATAATTTTTTTGAAGAGTTAGTGTCATTTTACTATACGCTTCAACTGAACCTAATCCGTAGATACACGAAACACTTGCTACAATTAAAACATCATCTCTTTCTAAAAGAGATCTAGTTGCTGAGTGCCTCATTCTATCAATTTGTTCATTTATAGAGGCTTCTTTCTCTATATATGTGTCTGATCTCGGCACATAAGCCTCTGGAGTATAATAGTCATAGTATGAAACAAAATATTCAACAGCATTGTCTGGAAAAAAGGTTTTCATTTCCCCATAAAGTTGAGCAGCAAGAGTTTTGTTTGGAGCTAAAATTAGGGCAGGTCTGTTAGTAGCTTCAATTACTTTAGCCATTGTAAAAGTTTTTCCAGATCCCGTTACACCAAGCAAAACTTGATTAAATTGATCTTTGTTAGCACCATTTACTAATTTTTTTATCGCTTCAGGCTGATCACCAGCAGGTTTAAAATCAGATTTAATTTTGAATTTTTTTCCACCCTCTAGTTTTCCACCTATTTTAGGATTTTTACTCTGAATATCTGTAATTAAATCTTGATAAGTATTTTCCATATATTAAACAAGGTAGTAGAATTTATTTATATTTCAATGAGCATAATATCAGACAGTTTAAAGAAGATTAAACCATCACCTACTATTGCTGTTACTCAAAAAGCAAGAGAATTAAAAGCTGCTGGAAAAGATGTTATTGGATTAGGTGCAGGGGAACCAGATTTTGATACTCCAGATAACATTAAGCAAGCAGCTATAAAAGCTATTAACGATGGTGATACAAAATACACCGCAGTAGATGGGACCCCAGCATTGAAAAAAGCGATTGTAGAAAAATTTAAAAAAGAAAATAATTTAGATTATACAACTGATCAAATTACAGTTGGTGCTGGCGGAAAGCATGTAATTTATAATGCAATGATGGCCACATTAAACCAAGGTGATGAAGTTATAGTTCCTGCTCCTTATTGGGTTTCTTATCCCGATATGGTTTTGTTAGCTGGAGGAAAACCAGTGATAATGGAATGTGATGAAAAACAAGGTTTTAAAATAAATCCAATTGATCTTGAAAAATTTATTACTCCAAAAACAAAATGGATTATTCTTAATTCTCCTTCAAATCCAACTGGAGCATGTTATTCGGAGCAAGATATAAAAGCAATTGCAGATATTTTGGAAAAACATAGTCATGTGTATATTTTAAGCGATGATATTTATGAGCATGTGACTTATGAGGGTTTTAAATTTTTTACAATTGCTCAAATTGAAAGTTTAAAAGATAGAGTGCTTACAATGAATGGTGTAAGCAAAGCTTATTCAATGACAGGCTGGAGAATAGGGTATGCAGCTGGTCCAAAAGATATCGTTAAAGCTATTGCGAAAATTCAATCACAATCAACAACTAATCCTTCTTCTATTAGCCAAGCCGCTGCAGTTGAGGCACTTAGCGGAACACAAGACTTTATTAAGGAAAGAGCTAATTCTTTTCAGGAAAGAAGAGATTTTGTTGTTAATGCTTTAAATGCGATAGATGGAATTGAATGTCTGAATCCAGATGGAGCGTTCTATGTTTTTCCAAGTTGCAAAGGTTTAATGGGTAAAAAAGATCCAAATGGAAATGAAATTAAATCTGATACTGACTTTGTTCAATCATTATTAGAGAATAGTGGAATTGCTGTAGTCCAGGGTTCTGCATTTGGTTTAGAAGGTTTTTTCAGAATTTCTTATGCAACATCAATGGATAATCTTAAGAAAGCAATGGATAAAATATCTAGTTTTTGTAAATCCTTAAGTTAATGAAAACAGCCCTAGTGTTTGGTTCGTCAGGTTTAGTTGGCGGGCATCTTGTTAATGAACTTACCCTGAATTCAAATTATTCAAAAATAAAGATTTTTGTTCGTTCAAAAATAGAACTTATTAATCCAAAAATTGAAATTATTGAAACTGATTTTAATGATTTAGAAAAGTATAGAAATGATATTAAAGGTGAAGACTGTTTTTTTTGTATTGGTACAACAAGAAAAAATTCACCTAATAAAAATGAATATGAAAGAATTGAACTGAATATTCCTATACAAATTGCCCAAATTGCTAAATCAAATTCAATTAAATCATTTTTTTTCGTTTCATCTGGTTATGCAGATCCAAAAAGTTCAGGTGATTATTTAAAATTCAAAGGATTAGTTGAACAAGAAATTAAAAATCAAAATTTTGATAAAATTGGGATCATGAGACCATCTTTCTTATTGGGAAATAGAAAAGAAAAAAGATTAGGTGAAAAATTTGGTATAATATTATTTAAATTGTTAACTCCAATATTGGTTGGACCTTTAAGAAAAATGAGACCAATTAGGGCAGAAATAGTCGCCAAAGCAATGGTAAAGTTGGCAAATGAAAATATTAATCAAAGTATATTTGAATCAAATGAGATTGCTGAATTAGTGAGATAGGAATTTTTCAGCTTCTAATGCTGCCATACATCCCATACCTGCAGCGGTTACAGCTTGTCTAAATGTTTTGTCTTTTACATCTCCAGCTGCATAAACACCAGGAACATTTGTTTCTGTTGAGTCAGGTTTGGTAATTAAATATCCCTCATTATCCATTTTTAATTGATCTTTAAAAAGTTGAGTAGCTGGATCATGACCAATAGCAATGAATACGCCATCAAGTTTCAATTCTTGAATTTTATTTGTTTTAACATTTTTAATCTTTATTCCTTTAACATTTTTAGGATCTTTATCACCTAACACATCTTCAACTACAGAGTCCCAAATTATTTCTATTTTTTTATTTTCCATTAATTTTTTTTGAAGCATTTTTTCAGCTCTTAAACTATCTCTTCTATGGATTAATTTTACTTTAGATGCAAACTTTGTGAGGAACATTGCTTCTTCAACAGCTGCATTGCCTCCTCCGACAACTGCTACTTCTTTATCTTTAAAGAAAAAACCATCACACGTAGCGCACGCAGAAACACCAAATCCTCTAAATTCCTGTTCTGATTTTATATTTAACCATCTTGCTTGAGCTCCAGTAGAAATAATAATGCTATCAGCAGTATATTTCTGACCACTATCACCAATTGCTTCAAATGGTGAACATTTTAAATTTACAGATCCAATATGGTCTTCAATCATTTCAGTTCCAACTGCTTTTGCTTGTTCTTTCATTTGATCCATTAACCATGGCCCCTGAATAACTTCAGAAAATCCTGGATAATTTTCAACATCAGTTGTTGTTGTTAATTGTCCTCCTGGCTCAGATCCATAAACTAAAATAGGATTTAACATTGCACGAGCAGCATAAACTGCTGCAGTGTATCCAGCTGGACCTGATCCAATTATTAACACTTTTGTGTGTTTAGTTGGATTTTGACTCATATGAAAGCTATATAGTGATTAATGACTAAATTAAAAGGTATTTTATTAACTCAAGGTATGCATGGCATGATAAGCCAGGTAGAAGGTTTGGCTAAAGCTTTAGATATGGATTTTACACACCATAAGGTTGAACTAAATAATTTTTGGAAAATTGTTCCTCCAAAATTAATTCCAATATCACAAAACGTTTATAAAAAAATAAACGAGTCTGATTTTGATGTAATTATTTCATGTGGAAGAAAAAGTGTTATTCCTTCAATCCACTTAAAAAGTATTTCAAAAAAAAAAGTTTTAAATATTCATATTCAAGATCCAAAGGTGGATTTTAATCATTTTGATTTTATTGTTGCTCCCGAACATGATGGGATAAGTGGTGCAAATGTAATTAAAACAAAAGGTGCAATTCACTATTTAACAGAAAATGAAATTGAAGAAAATAGAAGTTATTTAAATTCATATATTAAACAGGATAATAGAAAAGTTTGGTGTTTGATAATGGGTGGTCCTACAAAATATTACGATTACTCAACAAAAAATATGAAGCATATATTTTCAATTTTTTACAAATTATTGAAAAAACATGATTTTCAACTTGTGGTGATACCTTCAATGAGAACGCCATTAAATACCATACACTATGCAAAAGAGTTTTTTGGAGAAAATCACACTGTGATTATGAATGTTGATAAAAAAGCTTATCTTTCAGCTCTAGCAATTTCAGAAAATATAGTTGTTACATGCGACTCTAGCTCAATGATATCTGAAGCTGCTTTAACTGGAAAACCAATTTATGTTGCCAATATTTTACCGAAAAGGAAAGACGTTAGATTTCAAAATTTTAGAAATTTATTCAGAGAATTAAATATTACTAGAAACTTAGGTGAAGAAATTGAAAATTGGGACTATCAAAAATTAGATGAAACGAATAGAGTAGCAAAAATTATTAAAGAAAAAATACAACCCTAATGTCATTTTTAGATTCAATTAAAAACAATTCAAAAGAACATAACTTTCCATTTAATCATTGGGAGTATAGTGATGCTTTGTCTGAAGATGCAATTGATGAAATAGTTAAAGCAGACATTCCTGATGTCAGTAAACATAATCTTAATTATGATGGAACAAGAGCAATAGATGGTGGAGCTGCAGAATTTAGAAAAGGTATAGCTTCAGGGGGGCAAGCAATAAAGTTTAGATGTTTTATTAATAAAGAAAACTCATCTCAATTTCCAAATTTGGTAAAATTTATAAATGAACTTCAGTCTAAAGAAACTTATGAAACAATTTCTAAAATGATAAACAAAGATTTATCAAATTCCTATGTTAGGGTTGAGGTTATATGTGACCGAGAGGGTTTTTGGTTAAAGCCTCATTGCGATATAAAAGAAAAACTCATGTCAGGTTTAATATTTATTAATAAAACAAATGAATCTGAAAATTTAGGAACTGATTTTTACAATGAAAAATTAGAAAAGGTTAAAACACTTCCTTATAAACATAATTATGGTTATCTTTTTACCAGCGGACCAAATACATGGCATGGCATGGAGAAGAAAAAGATCGTTAAAGAAAGACGATGTATTCAAGTAAATTATGTTACTTTTAAAACTGATTGGAAAGTAAATTCTTAAACTTCCTGAAGAGAAGTCACTTCTAATTTTTTTGTTTTTAGCGATCTAATTGCCTCTAAACATGCTTGAGCAGTAGACATATTAGTGCAATAAGGAACTTTATTCTTAAGCGTTGCTCTTCTTAAAGCTATTGCATCACTTAATCTATGTTCACTATTTCCACCTCCAGTATTTATTACTAATGCAATTTTTTTAGAGTCCAAAACATCTACTATATGTGGAGAACCTGTGCTAACTTTATTTATAATTTTACATTTCATCCCATGCTTTCGAATATATTCTGCAGTTCCTCTAGTTGCGCATAATGTAAACTTAAGTTTAAGAAGTTCTTTTGCTAAATCTATTCCTTCATCTTTGTGACTATCTTTAAGAGATATAAAAGCTAATCCTTGTTTTGGTAATGAGTTAGCTGCTGCGATCTGACTTTTGGCAAAAGCCATTCCAAAATTTTTATCAAATCCCATAACTTCTCCTGTCGACTTCATCTCAGGCCCTAACAATAAGTCACTGTTGGGAAATTTATTAAATGGAAATACAGCTTCTTTAACTGCGTACATACCTTTAGATTTATCTTTTAAGTTAAACTTAGATAACTTTTCACCAGCCATTACTCTTGATGCAATTTTAGCTAGGGGCAATCCTTTTGCTTTTGAAACAAAAGGTACTGTTCGACTTGCTCTAGGATTTACTTCAATCACATAAATTTCATCTTTTTTAATTGCAAACTGTATATTCATGAAACCTTTTACATTTAAAGCTATAGCAAGTTTTTTGGTTTGATTTTCTATTTCTTTAAGAAGGTATGGTTTAATTGATACAGGGGGTAGGCTACACGCCGAGTCTCCTGAATGAATTCCAGCTTCTTCGATATGTTGCATAATTCCTGCAACGTGAACCTTTTTTCCATCTGATATGGCATCCACATCTACCTCCATTGCATGATCAATAAATTTATCAATCAAAATTGGATTTTCTTCTGCGGCTTTAAATGCCTCTTCAACAAATTTTTTAAGCTGATTTTTTTCATGAACAATTTCCATTGCTCTTCCACCTAGAACATATGAAGGTCTTACCATTAATGGTAATCCTATTTTGTCTGCAATTTTTATTGCCTGATTAAATGTCTTTGCAATCCCACTCTCTGCTTGTTTTAGTTTTAATTTATTTAATAAATTTCTAAATCTATCTCTATCCTCTGCTAAATCTATAGAAGTATATTGAGTTCCTAAAATTGGAAGCTTGTTATCGTGCAAAAATTTAGCAAGTTTAATTGGAGTTTGGCCTCCAAACTGAGCTATTACTCCTATCAGATTTCCTTTTTCTTGTTCTTTTTTAATTATGTTAAAAACATATTCTTCTTTTAAAGGTTCAAAGTATAATCGATCACTTGTATCATAGTCTGTTGATACTGTTTCAGGGTTACAATTAACCATAATAGTCTCAAAACCTGCGTCTTTTAATGAAAAACTTGCCTGACAACAGCAATAATCAAACTCAATTCCTTGACCAATTCTATTTGGTCCTCCTCCAAGAATAATTATTTTTTTCTTATTAGATGGATCTGCTTCACATTCTGAGTTAATTGAAAAGTTTCTTTGATATGTTGAATACATATAAGGCGTAAATGATTTGAATTCAGCTGCACAAGTATCTACTTTTTTATAAACTGGGAAGATTTTAAGGGCTGATCTTTTTCTTCTAACAATTTCTTCAGAAGTTTTAGTTAATTCCGAAAGCTTTTTATCTGAAAATCCTATTGATTTTATTCTATTAAATTCTGCAAAATCTATAGGAAGTCCTTTAGTTTTTATTTGTGTTTCATAATCGACTATCTCTTTAATTTGTTCTAAAAACCAAGGATCAATTTTGGATAAATTATATATTTTCTTTAAGTTTATTTTTTTTCTAATTGCTTCAGCAACTAGTAATATCTTATTTGGAATAGTTTCTTTAAGCTTTTTTTCAATTTGCTTTTTATTTAAATCAAAAATTCTGTCTAAACCTGAAAAACCAGTTTCAAGAGATACCAGCGCCTTTTGTAAAGATTCTTTAAAGTTTCTTCCAATAGCCATTGCTTCACCTACTGATTTCATTGATGTCCCTAAAGTTGCAGGAGAAGTAGAAAATTTTTCAAATGTAAATCTTGGAATTTTAGTCACCACATAATCTATACTTGGTTCAAATGAAGCAGGAGTAACTTTAGTTATTTCATTTTTTAATTCATCCAGAGTATAACCAACCGCTAATTTTGCAGCTACTTTCGCAATTGGAAATCCAGTTGCTTTTGATGCAAGTGCTGATGATCTTGATACACGTGGATTCATTTCAATGACAACCATTCGACCATTTTTAGGATTGATAGCAAACTGAACATTTGATCCTCCAGTTTCAACTCCAATTTTTCTCAAACATGCAATAGATGCATTTCTCATTACTTGGTATTCTTTATCTGTAAGTGTAAGAGCTGGTGCAATTGTTACAGAGTCACCCGTATGAATTCCCATTGGATCTATATTTTCAATTGAGCAAATGATGATACAGTTATCTTTCTTATCTCTTACAACCTCCATCTCAAATTCTTTCCAGCCCTCTAAACATTCCTCTACAAGAACTTGGCTTACCGGAGATTCATGTAATCCATTTTTAACAATCTTAAAATAATCTTTTCTAGTTTTGGCTATTCCTCCACCAAGCCCACCAAGTGTAAAAGCAGGTCTTATAATTGCAGGCAAACCAATTTTTTTTAATACTTTTGAAGCTTGATTATTATTATTTAGGATTTCTGATTTTGGTAAATCTAAACCAATATCAATCATATTTTTTCTAAATTTCTTTCTGTCCTCGGCATTAGAAATTGCTTTAGAATTTGCTCCTATCAACTCAATTTTGTATTTTTTTAGAATTCCTTTTTTCTCTGCTTCCATAGCAAGGTTAAGCGCAGTTTGTCCTCCCATTGTTGGAAGAATTGCATCTGGTTTTTCTTTCTTTAGAATTTTTTCTAATACATCTAGTGTAATTGGTTCAATATAAGTTTTATCCGCAACATCTGGATCAGTCATAATTGTTGCAGGATTTGAGTTTATTAAAACTACTTTATAACCCTCATCTTTAAGAGCTTTACATGCTTGTGTCCCTGAATAATCAAATTCACATGCTTGTCCTATAATTATTGGACCAGCTCCTACAACTAATATTTTTTTAATATCTTTTCTTTTTGGCATTTTTTTTCATGTTGTTAATAAATTCTTGAAATAAATAAACACTATCTTGAGGTCCTGGATTAGACTCTGGATGATATTGAACTGAAAAGACTGGTTTATTTTTTAGTTTGATACCTTCAATACTATTATCAAATAAAGATTTATGCGTGACCTCAATATTTTTTGGCAATGTTTCTTTAACTACTTCAAATCCATGGTTTTGACTGGTTATCTCAACATTATCATGAATTAAATTTTTAACGGGGTGATTTGCTCCTCTATGACCAAGCTTCATTTTTTTTGTCTTGCCACCTAATGCTAACGCTAAAATTTGATGACCCAAACAAATACCAAATATTGGTAAATTATTTTTAATTAGATCTTTAATAATTTCTATAGCGTATTTCCCTGTTGCAGCTGGATCACCAGGACCATTTGATAAAAATATTCCATTTGGTTTTAAAGCTAAAATTTTGTGGGCACTAGTTTTACAGGAGACAACTGTAACTTTACAGTTGAAGTCAGAGAAATATCTTAAGATGTTTTTTTTAATTCCATAATCAATTGCAACAACATGAAATGAGTTTTTAGTATTTTTTTTATATCCAATTTCTTTTTTCCAGGTTTTAAGACCTTTCCAAATATAATTTTTCTGGGTTGAAACTACTTCTGCAAGATCAAGATTTTTTAATCCACTCCATTTTATTGTAGAGTTGGTCAATTTATTAATATTAAATTTTCCTTTTTTTGAATAACTAATAGTACCTTTGGGGGCACCTTTGTCTCTTATAAAGTTTGTTAGGCTTCTGGTATCTAAGCCAGTAATTCCAACTATTTTATTTTTCTTAAGCCAATTATCTAAATGTAGGAATGATCTGTAATTTGAGGGTGAAGTTATTTCAGAATTAATTATCACTCCTCGTGCCCATATTTTATCAGATTCGTGATCTTCTTTATTGGTTCCAACATTTCCAATATGGGGAAAGGTAAAGTTAATAATTTGACCTGCATATGACGGATCAGAGATGATTTCTTGATAACCTGTCAAAGATGTATTAAAGCAAACTTCGCCCGTGGCTTCTCCTTGAAATCCAATTCCAATTCCTTTGAATACCTTTTTATTTTCTAGAACTAAAACGCCTGTGTTGATTTGAGATTTTATTTTTGAGTTAGTTTTTTTTGATTTTTTGTTCAATTACAACTCATGAGTTAAAGGTTAATACAATAATTGCTTTATTATCGCAACAGAGATGTAATATAAAATTGTAAAAAAACAATTTTTCTTTTGAAGAATTTATTCTTTAAAGTAGATTAAAAAATTATGTCATTAAAACAGACCATCGAAAACGAATATAAAAATGCTTTAAAATCGAAAGATAAAAATAAAATATCAACCTATAGGTTAATATTATCTTCGATTAAGGATTTGGATATTATTAACAGATCAGGCCCTAATAAAAAAGAAACTGATGATGAGGACATAAAGAAACTTTTAAAAAAAATGGTTAAACAACGAGCCGAATCGATCGATATTTATAAAAAAAATAATAGAACAGATCTTTTAGAGGTTGAGCAAAATGAATATGATATTTTAACAAGTTTTTTACCCAAACAGCTTAGCGAAGAAGAAACAAAGAAAATTTGTGCAGATGTTATTTCGAAAATTGGAGCAAATTCATTAAAAGATATGGGAAAAGTTATGGGCGAACTTAAAAAATCTCATGCAGACGAAATTGATTTTTCCAAAGCAGGATCATTGATCAAAGAATTGTTAAATAAATAATGAAATATCCCAAAGAGTATCTTGATGAGATTAAAAACAGATTGAAAGTTTCAACGGTAGTATCGAAAACTGTATCTTTAAAAAAAAGAGGAAAAGAATTTGTAGGTTTGTCACCTTTCAAAAATGAAAAAACACCATCATTTACCGTGAATGATGAAAAAGAATTTTATCACTGTTTTGCAACCTCTGAACATGGCAATATTTTTGATTTTGTAATGAAAACTCAAAATCTAAAATTTGGAGAAGCAGTTAAATACTTGGCTCAATTAGCAGGTATGCAACCTTATATGTTTTCAAAACAAGATGAAGAAAGAGAAAAAAAGTGGAATGAGTATAAATCCATTTTTAGTAATTATGTTGAATTTTATCACAATGAACTTTTAAAAAATGAAAATTATTCAATTGCTAGAGATTATTTAAAAAATAGATCATTAAGCAAGGAAGAAGTAAAAAAGTTTAAAATAGGATATATAGAGAAAAATCCAAATTTTTTTGATAAATTAAAAAAAGATTTTAGTGAACAGACTCTTTTAGAAACTGGTTTATTCTATTTAGATGAAAAGAAAAAAGTTTATGTAGAAAGATTTAGAGGAAGATTAATATTTCCAATTAATAATATTTCAGGTCAACCAATTGCTTTGGGTGGACGAATTATTGAAAATTTAGATTACTTTGCTAAATATATAAATTCACCTGAAACAAATTTTTTTAAAAAAGGATCAAATTTATATAATTTAGATTTAGCAAGAAAACTTTCTAATAAAATCGATCATATTTATTTGGTTGAAGGATACATGGATGTTATAGGTCTCAGTAAAAATGGAATTGACAATGTGGTAGCAAATCTTGGTACGTCCTTAACCGACAAGCAAATTTTAACTTTAAACCAATTTTTTGATGATATAATAATTTGTTTTGATGGTGATGAAAGTGGTTATAAAGCTGCTGTTAGAGCTGCTGAAAATTCAATCAAGGAACTAAAACCGGAAAAACAAATTTCATTTTTATTCTTGCCAGATAAAGAAGATCCAGATAGCTATGTCAATAAAAATGGTAAAGCTAATTTTGTAGATTTTACAAAACAAAGTAAATTATCAATTCATCAATTTATTTTTAGTCATTATAAAAAACAAACTAAAAACAATCCTTCATCTATGGCTATATTTGAGAAAAAACTTAGAGAAATTGCGAATACAATTAAAGATGATTTTATAAAAAAATATGTTTTAGAATACTTTTTAGAAAAAATTGCAGAGCTAACACCACATTCTAATCACAATAATAAGAGTTTTTACTCAAAAAAAAGAAAATCTTTAGAAAGTACAAAAAAATATTTTAAAGAAAGTCAGTCTTTGACTGGAGTAGAATTAAAAGAGTTTTCTTTATTATATTTGGTCATAAATAAATTAGATTTGTTGCAAGCAAATATTCATTTGATTGAAAATATTAAGTTATTTACTGATTTTAATAAAAAAATATTTAAGATGATTATTGAAAAATTAAAATCTGGTTCTCAAATCACCATTCAAGATCTTAAATTAGATGTTCAACTAATAGAAAAAATAAACAAATTTGCTCCAATTAAGCATATTCTAAAAAATCAATCTAATGACGACCAAAAAATAATTGAATTGTTGGAAGATATCTCTCGAGATTTAATGAATTATGATCTTGAGTTTAGAATTCAAGAGTTAGAATCGAAGTTTTCAGTGGATATGAGCGAGACTACATTTAATGAGCTAAAAGAGCTCAAAAAAAAGCAAAATCTCAATTAATCCAACTAATTTAGTAATGGATTTTTATATAATTGAGATTATATAAGATCTTTCAATTTACATTATATTGCTATGGAAAGAATAATTACAAAATCATTTGCTAGATTAATGGGTCGCGGAACCCACAGGGGCTTTATTACTTATGAAGAATTAAGCAAATCTCTAGGAAAGAGAAATTTATCTGATGAAAATTTGTCTCAAGCTTTTTTACATATTTTAAATGAAAATATATCCTTAGTTGAAAAAAAATCTGACTTTAAAGTTTTAAGAAAAAAAGAAAATGCCAGCAAAGAAGAAGGCAAGACAATTGAAAAAAGTGATGACCCTATACGAATGTATTTACGTGAAATGGGTGGTGTTGAATTGCTTTCTAGAGAAGGTGAAATTGCAATAGCAAAAAGAATAGAGGCAGGAAAAGATGTAATGTTAATTGCACTCTCCCAAAGCCCAATTACTGCACAACAATTTTTTGAATGGAATCAAAAACTACAAAAAGATGAAATTTTAGTTAGAGAAATCATTGATATAGATACTAATTATATGGAAGATGAGTCTACTGGACCAAGCGCTAAACAAAAGAATGCTGGTGAAACAGATAAAGATGAAAATTCAAATGAGGAAGACGAAGAATTTAATCCAACTTTAGCAGCAATGGAATCAGAAATTAAGCCAAAAGTTTTAAAAACCGTAAATAACTTAACCAAAGAGTATACAAAACTTCTAAAATATCAAAAAGAAAAATTAGAGTGTGTTTTAAATGCTGAAAATTTTTCATCAGCTAAAGAAAAAGGCTACGAAAAAATTGTAAATGTTATTCTTGAAAACATTAAATCACTCCAATTATCACCATCAGTATTAGAAGAATTGGTACAGAAACATTACGCTGAAAATAAAAAAATTATTTCATTAGAAGGTAATTTGTTGAGATTAGCAATGGATCATAAAATCCAGAGAAACGAATTTATAAAATTTTATGTTGGTAATGAAATTAACCCAAATCTAAAAAAATTCTTAGATACAAATTCAATATGGAAGCAGTTTTTTCAGAAAAATAAAGAAGAATTTAAGAATATTAGAGAAAGGCTTGTTGAAATCAGTCATAAATTAGGAATCTCAGTAACTGATTTCAAAAAATTAGTAAGTAGGGTTCAGAAGGGTGAAAAAGAGTCAAGAATTGCAAAAAAAGAAATGGTTGAAGCAAACTTAAGGTTGGTAATATCAATAGCAAAAAAATATACTAACAGGGGTTTGCAGTTTTTAGATTTAATCCAAGAAGGAAATATTGGATTAATGAAGGCAGTTGATAAATTTGAATATAGGAGAGGATATAAATTTTCAACGTATGCAACATGGTGGATCAGACAAGCAATCACAAGATCAATAGCTGATCAGGCAAGAACAATACGTATTCCAGTTCATATGATTGAAACAATAAATAAAATTGTAAGAACTCAAAGATTAATTTTAAGTGAATTTGGTAGAGAAGCAACGCCCGAGGAACTTGCTAAAAAATTGAGAATGCCACTAGATAAAGTTAGAAAAGTTTTAAAAATTTCAAAAGAACCGGTTTCACTTGAAAAACCTGTGGGTGATGAAGAGGACAGTAGTCTTGGAGATTTTATTGAGGATACAAAAGCTTTAGCACCACTTGAGCAGGCCATTAAATCAAACTTAGGAGAAGCAACTACAAAAATATTATCAACCCTTACACCAAGAGAAGAAAGAGTCTTGAGAATGAGATTTGGTGTTGGAATGAATACTGATCACACCCTAGAGGAAGTTGGATTGCAATTTTCTGTAACTAGAGAAAGAATAAGACAAATAGAGGCAAAAGCATTAAGAAAACTTAAACATCCAAGCAGATCAAAACAATTAAAAAGCTTTTTAGAGAGTTAATAATAAGAAATCAATTTTGTTAAGTTTTAGATACAATTTTATTTTATTTTTAATATTTATTTTTTTTTTGTTTGTTGAAGGAATTTATAGTGCTTATTATTATAAAATAAGTGCAATATTTGACTTTTTAGAATTTAGATCTGAATCTTCAATAAATCCCTACATTTGGAATGAAAATGGATTAGTTGAAATGCTACAAAATATTTTTTTAGCTTATGCAATTTATTATTTTTATCAATTTTTCAAAATAATTCATTTTAAATATGAAACAAAAATTTTTAATATTTTAATTTGCTTTTATTTTACAGGTTTAATTTATTACTTTTTTGAAGAGATTTCATGGGGGCAGCATATTTTTTTTTGGGACTCACCTCAATTTTTTTTAAAATATAACAATCAAAATGAAACAAATATCCACAATACATCTAACTTATTCAATGAATTGCCTAGATCATTATTACTTATTTGGTGCTCATTTTCATTCATATTAGTAATAATTTTTAAAAAATACCCATGGTTTAAAAAATTCAAAAAATTAGTTTTGCCTAACGAAAACTTAAAATTAATTTCAATTTTGTTATTAATTTTTGTCACACCGGATTTAATAGTGGAAATATTTAATTTACATCCGGGACATCCTGTTGATTTTACCATTAGAATTAGAATGTATGAAGTAATAGATTTTTTTTCGTTTAACTTTATAAGATTGTCAGAATTACATGAATTAATATTTGATTATTACATTTTAACTCACGCATATTATTTAAAAAATTTAAATTTAGTTAGTAAAACTTAGGTTGAACCAAAATTTAAAACAAAGTAATCTTCGTTTATGATGGGCCGTTAGCTCAATAGTAGAGTACTGCATTGACATTGCAGGGGTAGTTGGAGCGTAACCAACACGGCCCACCATTAATTTGTAATTAAATTAAAGCAATATGACCCAACAAAAAGAAATTGATAAAGTTGTCGAAAAAGTAAAAAAATTATTAAACGACTCAAATTTTTCTGATGCTTTAAATTTACTCAAACAAAATATTGAAAGTGGTAATACTGATTTTAGGTTATATTATTTAACTGGAACATTATATTTGAAATTAAACAATTTAGATCTTGCAGAAACTAATTTAAAAAACTCAATTAAACTTAATAATAAGTTTAGTAATTCTTTACATAATTTAGGAATTGCTTTAAGTTTAAAGAAAAATTATGCAGAAGCACAATTAAATTTTGAATATGCATTAAATTTAGATCCTGAAAATCTAGAAACATTGACTGAATTAGGAAGAAATTATGAATTAAACAATGATTTCACTTCTGCAAAAAAATATTATCAAATTGTTTTAAAATTGGATAATAATAATAAAAGAGCAGAAAGCCTGCTTGGACGAATGTTAATAAATAGTGGTTTTCACAAAGAAGGATTAGCGTATTTGCGTAAATCCCAAGGATTCATAAGATTTAATGAAAAAAATTTTGAGATTTTAAAATGAAAAGAGAAGAAAGTAATTTAATTAAATCAAATTTTATTGGATCATGGCATTCAAGTAACGATAAAATCTTTGACGACCTAATTGATTATTTTGAGATAAATTCACATCTACATAGGCAAGGCATGATGGGTGGAGGAAGAATTGACCATCAAAATAAAAAGACAACTGATATTACAATTAACCCTATTGATATAGAAAAAAAAAATAATCTTATATTTAGAGATTATTTTTCAATCTTATTTGATTGTTACAATAATTACAAAAAGGAATGGCCATTTGTAGCTGAAAAATTTCAATGCGTAGATATACCCAGTTTTAATTTGCAAAGATATTTACCAGGAGATCATTTCTCAAAATTACATACAGAAAGGAGTGCAGTTCCAAATATGCATAGAATATTTGCGTGGATGACTTATCTAAATAATGTTAGCGAAGAAGCTGAAGGTTGTACTTACTTTTCTCATTTTGGAATAAAAATTAAACCTGAAAAAGGAAAGACTTTAATTTGGCCAGCAGAGTGGACTCACGCTCATTTAGGCGAAACCTTAAAAAAGGAAAAAAAATATATAATAACTGGATGGATGTGTTTCCCTTTTAATTGAAATTAAGTTGATAGATTAGCTTATCTATGATTGATAACTGAAATAAAATGATGTAGTTAAATATTTTTTGGGCCTGTAGCTCAGTTGGTTAGAGCAGTACACTCATAATGTATTGGTCCCAGGTTCGAGTCCTGGCGGGCCCACCAAATTCCAATAAAATCAATGTAAATTATATAAAGTTTTTTTAACTAAAAATAAAAAATACTTTAAAAATAGTAATTCAGAGAGTCCTGAGGGAGTCGTGCATTTTTAGGGAATGTACTGGTCACTTATTAATTTGGATGGTATGTTTTTTTATGAAGTCGTGGATCAAAAAAAATTTAATTATTATATTTCAGTTATTTTTTTTTATTATATTTTCAAATATATCCCATGCCTTTTTTTCAAAAGAAGTAATTTTAAATTGTGAACCAAAAAATGAGTATTTTGAAGATACTTATAAAAAAATTAAATATTTTAGATTTGATGGATCTGGTGAGGATTCTGAAATAGAATTTGAGTGGAGTCCAACAGAGAAAAAATTTTTAAAAAAAAAGAATACAAGTTTCAAAGTTAGGGAAGAATTTTATGAAATATTATTTTGGGATTATTATCCTGAAACTAGAGATCATAGATATAGAGAAATATATTATATAGATAGGGTAAAAGGTACTCTCAGAGCAGATATGGATCGAATGATTAAAAAGAATTATGACATCTCAAAGTACCGTCAAACTACTTATTATATTTGTAAAAAAATAGGGAAACATAGACTTCCAAAAAAAAGTGTAAAAAAGAAGTTCTAAATTATTTAGTTTAGGTTCTTTTTATTTCATCAGGTCCAAGGCACATACTTTGTGCTATTTCAATATTTTCTACAAGACGATCTAATTTCCAATGATTACGTAAAATATCAAAGTGATCTTCAGGGTCATAATGAGGTTGTTTAACTAATTGAATGCTAAACATTTTCTCAAACGTATACATTGAATTTAATGCACCTATAAACTCTTTAATTTCATGAAATCCTGGTGTTTGCATCATGACAATAGTCATAAACCCAAAAGGGTGAACATAAACTACTCTAGCACCTCTTATTGTGTCCCAATCATTAATTCGTATTGGTAATTTTTTATCTTGGAGTTCTTTAATCTCATCTCTTTTCAAACTAGTAGAAAAGGAAAACATCATCGCAACCTTAGAACAATCTTCTTTTTTTATAAAAAATCTAAGTTTATCCCCGTGAATAACTTCACCTGATACTGCAGCAACAACAAAGGTACCAAAGTCATTCACATACCATTCATTTTCTTCTTCTGCCTGGGCTTGGTATGCGAATACAAGAAAAAAAAGAGATAGATGTAATAAAATAATAAGCAAAACTCTTTTCATGATTTGAGCTCCACTTTGTATCCATTTTTCTTAAATATTTTCATGATTTTATCCCAGACTAAACTGTTGTGTTCACCTGGCAGTATTTCGAATTTGAAAGTTTGTTTATAAACGGGGTCGCAGTTATCATATGCTACGTAAGCACTCACGTGACAGTACTTACAGACACGGCCTATTTCCATATATTGGAACTCCTATTGTTAATTGATTTTTTGAGGGTTAAAAGTTTGTAATTGGTAATGGTCTCAATCCTTTTCGTTTGGTTCGAATTACGCAACAAGGGAGATAATAAAAAAAGCGGAATACGATAGAAAAGGATTGAAATCCAATGCATTATAAAAGTAAATCATTGGCGTATGTTCAAAGTTTGCTTCAAACTTGTTTTATTTATGAATTTTAAAAATAATTTTTATTAATTCGTACAGTCAATTTTAATCAAAAATTATTCCTTATAGTGACGAGAGAGTGTACCAAAAATTCTAAAGTTAAAATTATTAAACTATTACTAGGTCAATTTCGTTTCGTTATGGACGCTCATAATGTATTGGTCCCAGGTTCGAGTCCTGGCGGGCCCACCAATTAGTTTTTTGAAAATTTTTCTAATGTTTCAAATAAAGCATTAATATCATTTTCGTTAGAATTTAATATTGATGCAAACTCTTCTTTTTGAGTTCTCGCCAAACTTAGACCTTCAATTATTAAATCTCTAATTAATGGATTATCAGGATTTTTTGTATAGATTCTCCAATCTATTTTTACCTCTGGCCTTTCATTTGTGCCAACTAATAAACTGTTAACAATAGTATAATTGTTATTTAATACTTTTTTTCCATTAACTTCAATTTCAGGATTAGTATATTCAGCTAATCTGCTAGAAAAACTTTTTAAAAAATAAGACTCAAAAAGTTTTGAATACTTTTTTTTTTGATTATCAGTTAAAGTTTTTCTTGCTGTTCCCAATGAATAAAACCCCACACCCTTTATATCTACAGTTTCTTTAGCAATCACTTTTAATTTATTTATTTTTTCTTCTTTTGATATGTTCTCAGATAGGATTTGAGACGCTCTATTTACAGTTGACTGAACAAATATATCAGGCTCAAGTGAGTGAACATTGTTTAAACTAAAAATATATAATGAAAATATTATTAGTATTTTTTTAAAATTCATTTTATAGAAAAGATTTTATTGAGTTTCTATTTCTTCCCAATCGCTATCATCTTGGGTTTCTATTACTTTATTTGTATTAAGAATTTTTTGTTGTCTATCTTGTAAGTATAAACTTTTTACCGAAGCGTAGAAATCAATTGAATTTTTTTCCAAATTTTCTATTGCATTATAGTTCTTAGCTCTAAAATCTATACCAGATGTAACTCTAGATGCGTAATAATCAAAATCACTAAAATGTTGAGTATCGTTGACTACCGTAACATTGTACCATGCATCACCTCCAATAAAGTTAGCTATTGATGCAGTTGTGTCTCTTACTGTGCTAGGTCCTAAAACTGGTAAAACCAAGTAGCATCCTGGTCCAACACCCATTGCAGCTAAAGATTGACCATAATCCTCTTTTTCATATTCTGGAAATCCCAAATGTTTTGCAACATCAACAAAGCCTAAAATTCCAACCGTAGTGTTTATAACAAATCTGCCTGAATTTACTCCAGCCTTTTTTATTTCTCCCTGTAAAATATTATTAGGAATGGTAACTAAGTTAGATAAATTATCTAATGAGTTGCTTACACCAGCTTTAACTTGTGAAGGGAGAACTCTATAAATACTAGCAACAGGCTTAAACAGAATACCATCTAATGCTTGGTTAAATGCAAACGTTGCTCTATTTAAATTTTCAAAACAGTCTTTAACTTCTGCAGGTTGATTTTTTTTTAAAATCAAATTACCGTCCGAACCAGCATTTGCATTCAATGAGAACATAAATACTGTTAATGTGACTAATATAAATTTTCTAAACATTGTCGCTTGTATAATATATAAAATTTAAATGTAAATTAAGAAATATTTTTAAAAAATGACAATAAAATGTCTATAAAGTAGCCAAAATTTATGCTTAAATCCACTATAAATACAACCTTAAATTACTCTCCTAATTTTGATGTTAAAAAGAGAAAGTCAAGTCAAATTAAATTTATTATTTTTCATTATACAGGAATGAAAAAAGAAAAAGATGCCATTGATCGACTGACTAATCCAAAATCAAAAGTTAGTTGCCATTATTTAATCAAAAATAATGGGGAGATAATCACTTTAGTTCCTGATTTGTATATTTCGTGGCACGCAGGAATTTCATATTGGAAAAATTATAGTTTTATTAATAAATATTCTATTGGTATCGAAATAAGCAATCCTGGACACAATTATAGATATAAAAAGTTTTCTATTAATCAAATTAGTTCAATTTTAAAGTTAAGTAGATTTTTAATTAATAAATATAAAATTAAATCTAAATTTATTTTAGGCCATTCAGATATTGCACCTGATAGAAAAAAAGATCCTGGCGAAAAGTTTCCTTGGGAGTATTTATCTAAAAGAAAAGTAGGATATTGGCATAAAATTGAAAATAGTGAACTTATTAAAAATAGAAACAAAAGAGTTGAAAAAATTGAAAAAAAAATATTTTTTAAAAATTTATTCAAAATTGGTTATCACAATTATTATACTAACAATAATTCTAAAAACTTTTCAAAACTAGTAACAGCTTTTCAGAGAAGATTTAGGCAGGAATTAGTGAATGGAATTATTGATAAAGAGTGTTTAAATATAAGTAAAAGTCTAATTAAATGATAAAGATTTTTTCTTGAAAATTTTAACTTAAGTTATAGATTATAAGCGCCAGATAAATGACTTATCGCTTTAAATTATTTTAAAGAGGAAAGTCCGGGCTCTACAAGGACACAGTGCCAGGTAATACCTGGCGGGGGAAACCCTAGGGATAGTGCCACAGAAAATAAACCGCCATAACATGGCAAGGGTGAAAAGGTGTGGTAAGAGCGCACCGGTTCTATTGGTAACAATGAATGCTGGAAAACCCCACTGGGAGCAAGACTAAGTAGAGATGACATTGTTGAAAAACTAAAAGCCGTCCTTGGCTAGTCATCAGGGTTAGTTGCTTGAGCTTAAGAGTGATCTTAAGCCTAGACAAATGATAGGTTTAAATGACAGAACCCGGCTTATAGTTTATCTGGCAAACTTATTCACGTCATAAAACTTTAAACTAAATATATGTTCCTATTTTGATTCATTATTGAGTCGCTTATGTTCTTCTTTTTCACTTTTTCATAGAAAGCAAATCAGCTATGGAAAGAGGTCTTAAATAAATTTAAGTATTAAAAAAAACAATATCTATAAGCAAAATATAACTAAATTCAGGGTTTGACTATCATTTTAAATACCCATATATTCCCATATATTCCCAATTATGGAATTTATAAATTTAAAAATATATGTTTTTATCTACTTACGAGAACAAATTGGACAAAAAGGGGAGAGTGTCAGTGCCTGCTAGTTTCAGGTCATATTTATCAAACTTAGGTTATAACGGTGTTATTTGTTATCCATCTTTTAATAATTCTTCAATAGAAGCATGTTCTCAAGATAGAATTGAAAAAATTTCTTCAGCAATTGACTCTTTAAATCCTTTTGAGGAAAAAAGAGATTACTTTGCCACATCAATATTAGCAGAAAGTACTAATTTACAATTTGATAGTGAAGGTAGAATTTCACTTTCATCAAAATTACTGAAACATGCAAAAATAAAAAATAGCATGTTATTTGTTGGTCAAGGTCAAACATTCCAAATATGGGAACCAGCAGCATTTGAAAGATTTAAGACATCAGCAAGAAAAAAGGCAAATATAAATCGAGCAAGTCTTAAATGGGAAAAACACTTAAACAACAATGAGGGGAAATAAGATGACAATTAACTTTAAAGCACCAGAAATTAAAGAGTTACAACCACGATTACTAGTATTAGGAGTTGGTGGAGCAGGTGGAAATGCAATAAATGAAATGATTGAAAATAATCTGCAAGGAGTAGAATTTATTGCTGTAAATACTGATGCTCAAGATTTAAAGCTAAGTAAAGCAAAAACAAGAATTCAAATTGGTTTAAATTTAACAAAAGGTTTAGGAGCAGGTGCAAAACTTGATATTGGACAAGCTGCAGCTGATGAATCTTTAAATGAAATTGTAAATACACTTCAAGGTGCAAATATGGTTTTTATTGCAGCTGGTATGGGTGGTGGAACGGGCACTGGTGCTGCTCACGTCATCGCAAGAGCTGCTAAAGAATTAAATATCTTAACCGTAGGTGTTGTGACTCTTCCATTTTTATATGAAGGCCCCTCTAGAATGAGAAGAGCACAACAAGGTTTGGAAGAACTGAGAAAACATGTAGATACAATAATTGTTATTCCAAATCAAAATCTGTTTAAAATTGCAAATGAACAAACAACTTTTGAAGAATCGTTTAATCTTTCAAACAATGTTTTGATGCATGGCGTACAAAGTATAACAGATTTAATGGTCAGACCTGGTTTAATCAACTTAGATTTTGCTGATGTCGAAACTGTTATGGCGGCCATGGGTAAAGCTATGATGGGAACTGGAGAAGCTGAAGGAGAAGGTAGAGCTCTTAAAGCTGCGGAAATGGCAATCAGTAATCCATTAATAGATGATTATACTTTAAAAGGTGCAAAAGGTTTATTAGTAAATATTACTGGTGGTAAAGATCTTAAACTTTTTGAAGTTGATGAGGCTGTAAATAAAGTTAGGGCAGAAGTAGACCCAGAAGCAGAATTAATTATTGGAGCGATTACTGACACAGAATTAGATGGCAAGATGAGAGTTTCAATTGTTGCAACCTCATTAGATGGTCAGCAACCTGAGTCAAAATCTGTTGTAAACATGGTTCATCGAATTCAAAATCGTAACCCTGGTTACTCCGATTTTTCAAATATGGGATCCTCTCAATCATTTAATTTTTCAAACACAACAGCTTCAAGCCCCATTACACATGGTGCTAATGCTTTAAAGCTTGAAAATGAGATTATACAAGAACAACAAACTGAAAACTCTCATAATCAAATGATGAATGAAGAAGTTGTTGAAAATACTAGCATGGAAAGTGAAAGTATAGTTGAAGATAATTCTGTTAATGAAATGGAAAAATCTTTTGCACAAGAAGCTTTGGAAACCAATCATGAAGATCATCAAGATATTAACAGCGAAGAAGAAACTTCTAATGATTTAAAAGAATTCGGAGTTGACTCAGACGCACCAGATTTATTTAGTTCAGAATCTGATAATTCAAGCCCTGAAGATTTATTAAATTCAGAGGAAGAGGAAGAAGATGATCTTGAGATACCAGCATTCTTAAGAAGACAAAAAAATTAATGGTCTTCCAAGAGATAAATGGACGCCACCATTGTACCGAAAATGCAAAAACATTATCCGGTACTGCTAAAAGAAATTATTAGCGTTATTTCCCCTCAACATGGTGGCACATTTATAGATTGTACTTTCGGTCAAGGCGGGTATTCCAAAAAAATTCTAGATTTTGAAAATACAAATGTAATTGCTCTTGATAGAGATAAAGAGAGTGAAAAAATAGCCAATCAATTAAAAGAAAATTTTGAGGATAGATTTATATTTAAAAATATTAAATTTAGTCAATTAAGTAATTTAAAACTTAAAAACGAAAATATAAGAGGAGTAATTTTTGATCTTGGTTATTCCTACACTCAAATAAAAGACCCACAAAAAGGATTGTCATTCGATAATACTGGTAAATTAAATATGCAGCTAGGATTAAATAGTTATTCTGCAGAAGATGTCATCAATAAACTTGATGAAAAGAAATTAGAAATAATTTTTAAATTTTTTGGAGATGAAAAAGAGGCAAAATTTATTGCACGAAATATCATAAAAGAAAGATCTAAAAATCAACTTGATACTAAATCATTAGTTGAAATTATTGATAAATCTAAAAAAAGAAAAAATTTTAAAGTTCATAATGCGACCAAAGTTTTTCAGGCACTTAGAATATTTGTAAATAAAGAAATAAGTGAATTAATTTATGGTCTTATAAATGCCACTAAAGTTTTAAAAAAAGGAGGTGTTTTAGGCGTAGTTACATTTCATTCTTTAGAGGATAAAATAGTAAAATATTTTTTTAAAAGTCTCTCTGAAAACAAAAGTATTTCACGATATAGCCCTGTTGTGAAACAAGAAGATACATTATTTAATTTAATTCAAAAAAAACCAATAACTCCCTCAGAAGAAGAGGTAAGCGAAAACCCACCATCTAGATCTGCTAAATTTAGATACGCAATAAAAAAAACTGATTTTTATAATTTTGATACCGATATAGAGAAGAAATTCAGAAATTATATTGAAATTGAAAATTACGGAGACAAACTGTGAAAAAGTTTGTTTTAGCTCTAGTGATTTTTTTTTTAGTTCTATCAACTGCAATAATAAAAAATACGACTAAACAAATTGAAGATGAAATATTTGCAGTAAAAGAGAATATTAGAGTTTTAAATTCTGAATTTGGGAATGTATCCTTAGAGCATGATTATTTAAGCTCTGCAGAAAGATTACTTGAATATCAGTCTCAGTATTTTGAGGATGAGTTAATTCAAAAAAATATAAACGACATAAAAATCTACAATATTTCAAATGATATAAATAAAATTCAAAATTTTAAAATTATTAAAGAGTAATGGCTGATAATAAATCGAAATTAACTATAGAGGACTATAAAAGTGATTTTACATTTAAGAAAAAAGAAAATGGATTAAATATTCAATTTAATCGTGTGGCTTTTATTTTCTTTGTTTTTTTTATTATATATTTAATTTACATGATACACCTAGTTCACTTAGGTTCACGAAAGAGTAAATTAGAAAAAATCAATAATCTTCCCGCATCTAAAAATCAGCTTTATCGAGCAGACATAATAGATATTAATGGAAATTATTTAGCTAAGACAGTTAAATCGATTGATATTGGTTTAAAAACTTCAGATATAATCAATGAAAAAAAATTACTTCTAAGTTTAAATATTATTTTTCCTGATAAAAATTTTGATGAAATTAAAAAAAAAATAAAAACTAAAAAATTTTTTTATTTAGAGAAGAAAATTTCAGAGGAAAATTATGAAAAAATAATGAAATTAGGGGACAAATCTTTAGTTCCAGAAGAAAGGGTTTTAAGAATGTATCCACAAAAAAATCTTTTTAGTCACGTTTTAGGTCAGATAGATGATGATAATAATGGTATTTCTGGATTAGAAAAATCGTTAAATGATGAACTAAGGAAATCTAAAGAGTCAATTAAACTTACATTAGATAAGGATATTCAATTTTTAATTAGAAAAGAATTAATTAAATATCAGGAAATTTTTAAAAGCAAAGGTAGTGCAGCCATTTTAATGGATGTTAATAATGGCAATATTTTATCATTAGTTTCTTTGCCAGATTTTAATCCAAATGAAAGACAAAATATTACAGATGTAAATTATATTAACAGGGTAACTAAAGGAACATATGAACTTGGGTCTGTATTTAAAGCATTTACTTTTGCTAGCGCTTTAAATGAGAAGGTAATTAAACCAGAGACTGAATTTTTAGATTTACCCAAATCAATTAAATGCGACAAATACAGAATAGGTGAGTACGACAATGAAATACCATCAGATTTAACCGCAGAGCAAATTTTTGTTAGATCTGGAAATATAGGATCAGTAAAAATTGCCCAAAAGGTTGGCTCAGAAAAATTTAAATTATTTTTAGAAAAAGTTGGCGTGTTAAGTGATATTGATTTTGATATTGAAGAAGTTGCTCCTCAAAAAAATTATGATTTTGGAAAATGCAGATTAGCTACAGCTTCTTTTGGACATGGAATAGCTACTACAATTCTTCAATTAGCAAAAGGTTATTCTGTTTTATCTAATGGTGGGTATGAAATTAAGCCAACATTAATTTATAAAGAAAATAATTTTAATAAAAAAAATAAAAGAATATTAAACAAAGGTATTTCAGAACAAGTTGTTAGCGCTTTAAGAAAAATTGTAAATACTGAGGAAGGGACAGCTAAATTTGCAGATGTTCAGAATTATGAAATTGGTGGAAAAACAGGAACCGCTGATCAACCTGAAGGAGGAGCATATTCTGAGGCAAAAATAAATACTTTTGCCTCCATTTTTCCCACATCAAATCCACAATTTGTTTTTGTTGTAATGCTAGATACTCCAAAAAAATCTAAAGATTATTATTATAAGTATAGACACCGAAAAGGAGGGTGGAAGGGTACACTTTATAATACAGCTGGCTGGACTTCAGTAGAGGTAGCAGGAAAAGTCATAGATAAAATTGGGCCTATTTTAGCCACAAAATATATAGAGGTTAATTAATTATGCTTCTAGGAAACTACTTTCATAAAATAAATAAAAATTATAAAAATTTTTCTTTTTCAGGAATATCATTTAACACAAAGAGTATTAAAAAAAATAATATTTTTTTTGCAATTAAAGGAAATAGTATTGATGGTAATAAATTTATACCTAAAGCTATTAAAAAAGGATCTAAAATTATTGTAAGCGAAACAAAAACAAATCCATTCCAAAATGGAATTTTGTATATCCATACAAATAATGTAAGAAAATTATTAGCTGAAACAGCTTTTAAAATTTATAATAAAAAACCAAAAAATTTAATTGCAGTTACCGGCACAAACGGAAAATCATCAGTTGTAGATTTTTATTATCAAATATTAAAATTAAATAATAAAAAAGGTGCTTCAATTGGCACATTAGGTGTTAAATCAAAAAGTATTAATTTGAATTTATCTAATACCACAATAGATCCAATCAAATTAGCTAAAATATTAAGTAAGTTAAAAGAACAAAAAATAGAAAATGTAATTATGGAAGCTTCAAGCCATGGTTTAAAACAAAATAGATTAGATGGTTTAAAGTTTAATTCAGGTATATTTACTAATCTATCTCAGGATCATCTTGATTACCATAAAAATTTAAAAAACTATTTAAATGCAAAACTTTATTTATTTGAAAACCTAATCTCAAGAAAAGGAAATGTAATTACAGATAAATTAATACCTGAGTTTAAAAACATAAAAAAAATCGCAATTAATAAGAAATTAAAATTGTATGCACTTAATGATGAGAAAAATAATCTAAAACTTTTATCTCATAATTTCAAAGGAGAGGGTCAATTTCTTAGATTTAAATTAAATAGCTCAATAAGGGATATAAATTTAAATTTAATTGGAAAAATACAATTAAAAAATGTTTTAATGGCAATAATTGCAGCAAAATATAGCGGTATTAGTTTAGATAAAATTTTAAATACAATTCCAAAATTAAAACCAGTTGAGGGAAGGTTCGAAAAAATTGGTAAAATTAAAAATCAATCAAAAGTAATTCTTGATTATGCTCATACACCTGATGCTTTAAAAACCTGTCTTCTAAATCTTAGAGAACAATTTCCTAACAAAGCAATCACAGTTCTATTTGGTTGTGGGGGAAATAGGGATCAAAATAAAAGATCAAAAATGGGGAAAATAGCTAGTGAATTTGCAGATAGTATCATTCTTACAAATGATAATCCTAGATTTGAAAATCCTCAAAAAATAAGAAGAGATATAAAAAAAGGAATCAAAAAAAAAAGAATTACAGAAATTTCTAATAGAGCAATAGCAATAAAAAAAGCTATTCATAATTTGAATTCAGGTGATATTTTGTTAGTCGCTGGAAAAGGCCATGAGAAAACACAAGATATTGGAAATAAGAAAATTTTCTTTTCAGATAGAAAAGTAATTTTAAATACTATTAAGAATAAAAATAATAATTTATCAAATAATTTAAAATTAAATATAATTAAAGATACAGCTAAAATTAAAAAATTGTCCACCTCCACATCTTTAAAAACAGCAAGAATTAATTCTCAAGAAGTTACCAGAAATGATATTTTTTTTGCTATTAAAGGAAAAAAAAATGATGGTAATAAATTTGTTGCACAATCATTCAATAGAAAAGCATCGTTGGCTGTAGTAAACAGATTTCAAAATAACTTAAATAAAAGTCGTCAGATTAAAGTAAAAAATACTTTAAAATTCTTAACAGATATTTCAAAAACTTTTAGAAAAAGTATTGATACAAATATTATAGCTATCACAGGTAGTTGTGGCAAAACTACACTTAAAGAATTGCTGGGCAGTTTATTAAGTAAAATTACCAAAGTAAGTATTTCTCCAAAATCTTACAACAATAAATTTGGGGTTCCTTTGAGTCTTTTTAATTTTAAACAAAATGATGAGTTTGGAATTTTAGAAGTTGGAATGGATAAAAAGGGTGAAATTGATTATTTATCAAAAATTATAGAACCAGATGTTGGAGTGATAACAAACATAAATTATGCACATGCTAAAAATTTTAAAAATATTAAGCAAATTGCTTTAGCAAAATCTGAAATTATTAACAACATAAAACCTTATGGTTATGTTGTATTAAATGCAGATGATGGTCATTTTCGATTGCATAAAAAAATTGCCAAAGAAAAGAAAATTAATGTAGTTTCTTTTGGTATTAAAAATCAGAGAGCAGATATTAAATTAATTAATACAAAAGCTTTTGGAAAAAAATTTAAAATTAATATTAAGTTAAATAATAAAAAAAAGAATTTCACAGTATCTGACGATTTTCAAAATAATTTATACAATATACTTGCTGCTTTAGCGGTTGTTAGTATATATAAAAATATATTTAAACTTAATGAAAATATTTTTCTTAATTTTAAAATCCCAGGGGGACGGGGAGATCATTCTGTAGTAAAAATTGATAATAAAAAAATTAATTTAATTGATCAAAGTTATAATTCAAATCCTCTATCATTAAAATCAGCGATAAAAAATTTTAATAAAATAGACTCAAAAACATCAAAGAAATATTTACTAATTGGAGACATGTTGGAGCTTGGTAGTCATTCTAAAAAACTTCACAAATCTATTGCTCCAATAATTAATCAAACCAAAATAGATAAAGTATTTGTGAAAGGTAAAATGGCATCAATAATATTTGAAAGTATCTCAAAAGCCAAAAAAGGTCGAGTTTTATTAAATAAATCTCAAATTATTGAATTGATCAGAAAAGATTTAAATAATAATGATTATTTAATGATTAAAGCCTCACTTGCGACAGGATTCAACGACATAGTAAAAGATCTGAAAGGATTGCATTAATGCTTTATCAATTTTTATTAAATTTCGTTGATACTTTTAGTTTTTTAAATGTATTTAAATATTTAACTTTTAGAACAGGTTTATCTTTTTTCACTTCATTAGTTATTGTACTGATTGTTGGAGGTCCTTTTATTAAATTTTTTTCAAAACAAAAAATTTTAAATCCAATCCGGGACGATGGACCTGAAGATCATATAGTTAAAAAAATTGGCACACCAACAATGGGCGGTTTAATAATTTTATTTGGCTTGTTGGTGTCAGTAATATTTTGGGCAGATTTATCAAATATTAATATTTTATTTTGTGTCTACATAGCAATAACGTTTGGTTTGTTAGGAGCATATGATGACTTTAAGAAGATTAAATTTAGCAACTCATCAGGAATTTCATCAAAGTTTAAAATAACTTCACAAATAATATTAGCAATTATAGGAGTGAGTTTATTTGTTTATTTTAATGATTATCAAAATTTAAATAATTTATATTTTCCATTCTTTAAAAATTTAGTAATAAATCTTGGATGGTTTTTTATTCCATTTGCAATATTTGTAATTATAGGTTCATCAAATGCTGTTAATCTTACAGATGGATTAGATGGTCTAGCAACAGTACCTGTAATATTAGTTGCAGCATGTTTTGCATTTATAAGTTATGTTACTGGAAATATCGTATTCTCAAATTATTTACAAATTCCCTACATCGAAGGAACAGGTGAAGTAGCAATTTTTTGTGGTGCAATTATTGGCTCTTGTTTAGGTTTCTTGTGGTTCAATGCTCCACCTGCTAAAATTTTTATGGGAGATACAGGTTCATTATCTCTTGGAGGATCTTTAGGTGCAGTAGGAATTATCACAAAGCATGAAATAGTTTTAGCTATTACTGGTGGACTTTTTGTACTAGAGGCAGTTTCAGTAATGGTTCAAGTGATTTCATTTAAACTTACTGGAAAAAGAATTTTTAGAATGGCGCCTATTCATCATCATTTTGAGAAAAAGGGATGGCCAGAGTCTACAGTTGTAATTAGGTTTTGGATTATCTCTATCATCCTAGCAATGATTGGTTTAGCTACCTTAAAATTAAGATAATGAAAATATTTAATAATATTTTTTTAAGAAAAAAAATATTAATTTATGGTTTAGGAAAGAGCGGTCTTTCATCTTATAATTTTTTAAAAAATAAGTCTGAAGTATATTTGTTTGATGATAATCAAAAAATTAATTCAAAACTAAAAAAAAAAATAATTAAACTTAAGCACATTCAAAAAATAAATTTTGATAGAATTATTATTAGTCCTGGAATTGATATCTCAAATTGTAAATTATCAAAATTTTTAAAGAAAAATTTAAAAAAAATCCATACCGACCTTGATGTTTTGTTTTCATTTTATAACAATGAAAGTATTACGATTACTGGAACTAACGGTAAATCTACAACTGCTAAAATTTTATATGATGCTTTAATCGATCAAAAAAGAGACTCAAGACTTATTGGGAATATTGGTAATCCAGCATTATCAGAAAAAAATATTACAAAAAAAACAATCTTTGTAATAGAGGCTTCTTCTTATCAGTTAGAATACAGTAGCGTATTTAGATCAAAATATGCGGTAATTTTAAACATAACTGCAGACCACATTGAAAGACATAAAAGTTTAAAAAATTATGTAAATGCAAAATTTAAATTATTAAAATCTCAAACAAGAGGATCTTTTGCATATGTAAAAAAAGAGGATGAACTAATAACTAAAAAATTAAATCAAAATAAATATAATTCAAAAATCTACAGAGTACAGACTTCAAGTATAGAAAAAAAGTTTAATAAAATTACTAATAAATATTTTTTATCTGATGGCAATAAAGAAAATTTATCATTTATATTAAAAATTGCTCCAAGATTAAAACTTAATTACAAAAAATTAATTAAAACTATTAATAAATTTAAAGGCCTAGATTTCAGACAACAAATTATATTTGATAAAAAATATCTCACAATAATTAACGACTCTAAATCTACAAGTTTTGCTTCCTCGGAAAATATATTAAAAAATTTAAATAACGCATATTGGATCTTAGGAGGAATTCCCAAAAAAGGAGATAAATTTAAACTATCAAAAATAAAGTGTGAAAATATCAAAGCTTATATTTTTGGATCACATCATAGAAAATTTATAAAAATTTTAAAAAATAGATTAAAAATTAAAAATTTTGAAAATTTAAAAGAAACACTTAAAGTTATTTTTTCAGAAATTAATATTCAACAATCAAAAAAAAATATTATTTTTTTCAGTCCAGCTGGAGCTTCATTCGATAGTTTCAAAAATTTTGAAGATAGAGGGTATTATTTCAATCAGATAATTAAAAAATATATAAATGCAAAGCGATAGTATTGTTTACAAATTTTATTATCAGTGGTGGAAAAACATAGATAAATCCATTTTTTTACTAATAAGTTTATTATTTATTATTGGATTATTTTTTTCTTTAGTTTCAACTTCTTTAATAGCTTCTGATAAGTTAGATACCAACAGTTATTTCTTCTTTTTTAAACATTTGATTTATGTGTTAATTGGAATATCTCTTATTTTTATATTTTCATCATTAAATTCAGATCAATTATATAAATACTCTATTATTCTTTTTTTTGTTTCACTTATTTCTTTATTTTTAGTTCCATTCATTGGTGTTGAAGTTAAAGGTTCTAAAAGATGGATAGAATTATTTTTTTTACCAAGATTTCAGCCCATAGAAGTTCTAAAACCATTTTTGATAATAATTTTAGCAACTATTTTATGTGATATAAAATCAAATATTTTATTTAAGTATTTGATATCTATTTTTTTGATATCTTTCATTTCTTTATTGTTAATAGCTCAACCAGATATCGGCCAAACTTTATTAGTTATATTTTGTTGGGCAGTTCTAATCTTCACATCAGGAATTAATATATATATTCTTTTAGCAATATTTATTGCTGGTGCGTCTTTGCTTACTTATCTTATTATTTATGTTCCAAGGTTTGATTATATTCAAGGACGTATTTTTTCATTTTTTAATAGAGAAACAGGTACTCATAACTTCCAATCTGATAAAGCAATAGAGTCAATTACAAGTGGAGGCTTTTTTGGAAAAGGTATAGGTGAAGGAGTTCTTAAAAATAGAGTTCCCGAAGCTCATACTGACTACATTATTTCAGTCATTTCTGAAGAGTTTGGTGTTGTTGCCATAATGTTAATATTATTATTGTTTTTGATCTTAATTTATATGGTTTTTAAAAAAATAAGCATTGAGAAAAATGATAAAGTTAAACTTATTTTAATGGGATCAATTAGTTTAATATTAATGCAGGCCACAATCCATGTGGGCGTTAATATAAGATTATTTCCAACTACTGGAATGACATTACCTTTTTTAAGTTATGGTGGTTCATCGATAATAAGCACATCAATATTAGGTGGAATAATTTTGAATTTAACAAAAAGAAAAATAACTTAATAAATGACAAAAAAAGTTTTAATTTCCACGGGTGGATCTGGAGGTCATGTGATACCAGCAATTACAATTTATAATCATATAAAGCATAAGCATGAAACCTTGATTACTACTGATATAAGAGGCCTTGCATATTTAGACAAGGATTATAAAGTATTTGTAATCAACACCCCAAAATTAAATAATTACTTTTTACTTCCTTTTTCATTTTTAAAAATACTTTTTCTCACTGTTAAATCTATTTTTATTTTAAAAAAAAATAATATTTCAATTTTAATTTCTACAGGTGGCTATATGTCTTTGCCAATATGTTTAGCAGCAAAAATATTGGGAATTAATATTTTTTTAATTGAACCAAATATGGTTCTTGGAAGGGCAAATAAATTTTTTTTAAATTTTTCAAGAAAATTAATATGTTATTCAAAGAATTTAATTAATTTACCATCTGGAATTAATCACAAATTAACTACTGTCAAACCTTTGATAAGAAAAGAATATTACGAAACTAGTGCGTATCAAAAAACTGATAATCTATTCACAATTATAATTATAGGAGGTAGTCAGGGTGCAAAAATCTTTGACGAGCTTTTAAATAAATTTTTTGTGAGTATAGCAAAACAGGTTTCTATAAAAATTATTCATCAAACAAGTGAGAAAAATATTAATATTTTAAAAAATTTTTATTCTCAAAATAATATTGAAAGTAGAGTCTTCAGTTTTGATCACAATCTTAATGAAGTTTTAAAACAGGGGGATTTATGCATAACGAGAGCAGGTGCATCAAGTTTAGCTGAACTATCTTTTTTAAATATTCCATTCATAGCAATACCACTTCCGTCATCAAAAGATAATCACCAGTATGAAAATGCAAAATATTATGAGGAACAGGATTGTTGTTGGATAATTGATCAAAAAAATTTTGACGACCAAAAATTTGAGAAATTTTTATTAGAATTGACAAATAAAAGCCAGGATTACATGACAAAAAAAAATAATTTACAGAAATTAAATTATCAAAATACATGGAATAATGTTAATCAAAAAATATTAAAAATTATTAATGAAAATTAAATTAGCAAAAACAGAACTCATACATTTTGTAGGAATAGGTGGAATAGGTATGAGTGGCTTAGCACTTATTATGAAAGGTAAAGGATTTAAAGTTCAAGGCAGCGATATTGCAAATAATAAAAATATTGAAAGATTAAGAAAAGAAAAAATAAAAGTTTTCATTGGACATAAGAAACAAAATATAGAAAAGGGGACTATCCTAGTTGTGTCTTCTGCTATCAAAAAAAATAATTCAGAGCTTCTTGCGGCAAAAAAAAAACAACTACCTATATATAAAAGAGGAGAAATGTTAGCTAACATTGTCTCTTTAACAAAAAATATTGTAGTTGTTGGTTCGCATGGTAAAACTACAACAACATCATTGATAGCTTCTATATTTCAAGAGACAAAAATTGATCCCACAATCATCAATGGCGGAGTAATAAATTCGATTAATAATTCGGCAAAGCTTGGAAAAAGTGATTGGTCTATATTAGAAGCAGACGAGTCTGATGGAAGTTTTGTTTACATACCTCCAACATACTCAATCATCACTAACATAGATCGAGAGCATATGGATTATTATGGCACTATGGATAAATTAAATAAATATTTTGAAAATTTTGTTAATAAAGTCCCTTCTTTTGGAAAATCATTTATTTGTTTAGATGATAAAAATAATAGAAATTTAATTAAAAATATTAAAAATAAAAACTTCTATACATATGGTTTGGATAAAAAATCAAATTTTTGTATAAAAAATATAAAACAATTAAAAGAATTCTCTGAGTTTGACTTAAATATAAAATTACCTAATAAAAAAAACCAAATAATAAAAAAATTCAAAATTCCATTATTGGGAAATCATAATATTAAGAATTCTGTAGCTGCGGCAGCATTAGCGTTAACAGTAGGGTTACCGATTAACAATATAAAAAAAGGACTTAAAAATTTTAAAGGGGTTCAAAGAAGATTTAATAAAATTTTCAAATTTAATGATGTAGATTTTTATGATGATTACGCCCACCACCCTACAGAAATCAAAGAAGTGCTAGACGGTGTAAAAAATGTTTATAAGGATTATGAAAAAATATGTATTTTCCAACCACATAGAGTATCAAGATTAAAAGATTTAAAAAAAGAATTTACCTTTGCTTTTAAGAATGCAGATAAAGTTATTTTGTTTCCAATTTATACTGCTGGAGAAAAATTAAAGCTTGGATTTAGTTATATAAATTTTGCGAAAGAAATTATTAAAAACTCAAAAGTACAGCTTTTTTTAGTTGAGGATAGATTTCAATTAGCAAAATTTATTAAAGCAAACATATATGGAAAAAAAATTGTTATAGGAATGGGCGCAGGAACCATTTCGAGTTGGATGCGAGAATTACCTAAATTATTATCATGAAAATTGATTTAAAAGAGCTAGTTGCAGAATTTAATAATAATTTAAAGTTAGATTATGATCTAAAAAAAAAAAATTGGTTTAACATCGGAGGCAAAACTAAAGTTTTCTATAAAGCAGATAATTTAAAAGAATTAATTAAATTTCTCAAAAAAATTCAAGATAAAGAAAAAATATTTATATTAGGAGCTGGTTCTAATATACTTATATCTGATAACAAATTTGATGGAATTGTAATAAAACTTACTCAAAATTTTAATAATATTTCTTTACATTCTGATCAAATTATCGTGGCTGGTAGTGCAGTTACAGATAAATTATTATCTGAATTTGCAATGGAAAATAGTTTGGGTGGTTTTGAATTTCTTTCCTGTATACCTGGTACAGTTGGAGGTGGTATAAAAATGAATGCAGGTTGTTTTCAAAGGGAGTTTAAAGATATTCTTATTTCCATTCAGGCAGTAAATAAATTAGGTCAGTTAATAACCATACCTGCAAAAGATATTAATTTTAAATATAGAGACAGTGGATTATCTGAAGATTTTATTTTTTTAAGCGCTTCATTTAAAGGTTTTAAAAAAGATAAAAATATAATTAAGAATGAGATGAGGCTACTTAAAGAAAAAAAAGAGCATGCTCAACCAACAAAAATCAAGACAAGCGGTAGTACATTTAAAAATCCTATAGATCAATCTAATAAAAAAGTTTGGCAACTAATAAAAGAGTCCGTGCCTATAGAAAAATCATTTGGAGATGCATCTATTTCACAAAAACACTGTAATTTTTTTGTAAATAAAGGTAATGCTAAATTTGAGGATATGAAAAAATTGATAAATTTTGTGTCCGAAAGTGTATTTAAAAAAACAGGGGTTAAATTAGAAACAGAAATTAAAATTTTAGAATAAATTGAAAAAAAAAATACTTATATTATCCGGAGGTATATCTAAAGAGAGGTTAATTAGTCTTGATACTGGACAGCAGGTTGCCAAAGAATTGAAAAAAAATGGTTACAAAGCAAAAATAACCGAGCCAGATATAAATCTTAAAAAAAATATAAAAAGCTTTAAACCAAGTGTAATTTTTAACGCATTGCATGGTCAATTTGGTGAAGATGGATATATTCAAACAATCCTAGAACAATTTAATATTCCTTATACTCATTCAGATGTAATTTCATCATGTATCGCAATGGACAAAGAAATTTCAAAAAAAATATTCATAAAAAATAAAATTAATACACCAAAGTTTTTCTCTTATTCTTATAATTTGAAAAAATTAGCTTTAGTTAATAAGATCAATAAAAAGTTAAAGTTTCCAGTCGTGGTAAAACCCTTTAATGAAGGATCAAGTGTAAACGTTTTTATTTGTAACAAAAAAAATTTATTTAAAACTTTAAATTCAATTAAAAATTATAAAAAAGTTATGATTGAACAATTCATAGGTGGAAGAGAAATTCAGGTTGCAATTATGGGAAATAAAAAATTAGGTGCAATAGAACTTAAACCAAAAAGAAAATTTTATGATTATCAAGCGAAATACAATACAAAGGCAAAAACACAGCATTTAATCCCAGTTGATTTAACTAAAAATAAATTAAAGCAAGTACTTGATATTGCTTTAAAAGCTCATAGAGTAATTGGTTGCAGTGGAGTAACTAGGTCTGACTTTAAGTTTTATAATGGGAAATTCTATTTATTGGAGATTAATACTCAACCAGGAATGACAAGATTATCCCTAGTTCCTGAAATAGCTGCATATAAAGGAATTAGCTTTATTAAACTAATTGAGTGGATTTTAAAAGATGCATCAAAGAAAAAGTAAAAAAATTATAATTTATTTTTTTTTACTTATACTTGTAAGTTCTATTCATCATCTAGGATTAAATAATTTAAAGTTTGGACCAGTAGATAAAATAAATATTTATGGCTTAGGAGAAAATGACAATCAGGCTTTATTGAACGAAGTAAGTAAAATAAATTTAAAAAATATTTTTTTTATTGATTCTAAAAAACTAAGTGAAGTTTTTGAAAAAAATTCTTTAGTTCAAAATTTTAATATAAAAAAAAAATATCCATCTTCATTAGAGGTTCAAATCGAAAAAACTAATTTTGTGGGCAAAATAAAAAACGATAATAAAATAATGATAATTGGTTCCAACGGAAAATTTTCAAAAAATGAAATTTATAATGGATTTTTACCGTTTATATTTGGAAAGCCTGATATAAAAGAAATTTTAAAATTCAAAAAAATAATTGATATTTCTAAATTTGAATTTAATCAGATTAAAAATTTATATTTTTTTCCATCATATAGATGGGATATAGAATTAAAAAATAATATTTTAATAAAATTGCCAGAGAAACAAATAGAACAAGCTTTGGATGCGTCTTATGAAATTGTAAAGAGTAAAGTTATTGATAATCTAAAAATAATTGATGCAAGAATTCAAAACCAAATAATTTTAAATGATTGAAAATACTGATATTGAAGCATATCTCTTTGTTTCAAAAAATTATTATGGAATTTATTTATTTGATAAA